>CAYLLU010000010.1:0-36186 GCA_964384845.1 uncultured Dehalococcoidia bacterium | reverse complement strand
GAACACAACCTAGTACTCGATGATGGAACGGCCTAGAATCTGGCCACTCTCAAGCTCCTGGCATGCCTGGTTCACCTGGTCCAGGGTGTAGCGCTTGGTGACCAGTTTATCTAAGGGGAATTTACCTTCTTGGTACCATCGGAGGAACATCTTGAAGTCCTTGTCGGGATAGGTGGCCCCTAGGCTGCCTCTGTACTGGCGCTGGCGACGCATGAAGTGGCCCGGGTCCAGGGACATCTCACTTCCGGGCCAGCCAATCATGACGGCCATCCCCCCTATATTGTCTGCTCCGGGACCTCCGCTCCGAGTAGCGGGCAGGATCTGCTCGTTTGTGATGCGCAAACCAATGGCGTCGAAGGCGAAGTCGGTACCGCCGGAGGTAGTCTCTATGATGGCCTCGACCGGATCTGTCTTGGAGGCGTTGATGGTGTGAGTTGCGCCGAATTCCTGGGCGAAGTCGAGCTTTTCATCCTGTATGTCCACGGCGATGATCGGGTAGGCCTGCAATAGCGCCGCCATTTGGATTGCGCAAAGGCCGATCCCTCCGACTCCGAAAACCGCCACTGAGTCGCCAGGCCTCACCTTTGCTGTGTGTAGCACCGCGCCGGCCCCCGTCAACACCGCGCATCCGACGATAGAGCTGACATCCATAGGGTGCTCTTTCTCGATTTTCACTACGTGGTCTGCGTCGGATAAAGAGTGCTCGGCCCATGTATAGACGGGCCCGTGGGCAATCTCCTCGCGGTAGGTCACGCCGGTCGTTGGTACAGAGTCCTTTCTCCCAATCTGGGGCGTCCGAGGAACCCATGTCACGATGGCGTGGTCACCTTCGGACAGATGTGTCACATCACGTCCCACCGCCGTCACGGTGCCGGCTCCCTCGTGGCCTAGGACCATTGGCCGTGGCTGTTGGGGGTCGTGCATCCCGTGAAGTTGGGAGTGACAGACCCCGCTTGACGCGAGTTTTACTATGACTTGATTCGACTGGGGATCGGGAATCTCGATTTCATCGATGATCAATCTTTGCTCGAGCGCGGTCTGGAGCGCTGCTCTGGTCCTCATAACATCTCCTGTAGATTCGACACGTGCCGTGAATGCTAACATCTGCTGTCGGGCCCTGTCGACGTTGTGTTATCGTGTCGATATCGTGGCTGCCTCGTTGCAGTTCGTGCCAAAGGTGAGTGAATATTGCTATCCGCCCAATGCGAACGAGGACGGGTTCAGTGCCGCCGTGGTCGAAGTCGCGCCGGTCTCTCAAAGACTGCTGGTTTGCCTCAGGGTTGGCGCCAGAGCCGATTAGCCTTCGATATAATTTGTGATCCTGCTTCAAGAGCAAAGTGAGGTGAAACTGATGGTGTTGGTAAGAGAACGATGCATTGCCTGTCGTAGGGACTCGCCGCGGGTTACGGATGACGAAATTGCAGAGTTGCATCCTAGAGTGGCTGAGTGGACGGTTACCGAGGATGACGGCATCAGGCGCTTGGACCGCACTTTTGAAGTGAATGGTTTTGCCGAAGCCATGGCCCTGGCCAACCGGGTGGGAGATGTTGCTGAGGAGGAGGGGCATCACCCCAAACTCACTGTAGAGTGGGGGCGCATCAATGTTGCTTGGTGGACCCACAAGATCAAAGGGCTGCATCGCAACGATTTCATAATGGCTGCCAAGACCGACGAGCTCTACAGCTTGTGATAACAGCCCTGTCTGGTGGTCGTGGTTACCGTTTCGAGATGTTTACCCGTGACCCACTGCCAGGACGAACTACCCGTCCAACTGGGTGAAGAAATCACCTAGTTGCCCTTTGAAACCAGGCACCGTCTTACCGCCCAGCTAGACTCGCTGATCGCCGAGCACCGAAGGTTCTGGACGACTTGAAGCTAGCTTGAAGGCGACACCACAGTGACCCATTAGAGTGCAATCTCTCGGAGTCACGTGGAGAATAGCAGCGGCCGTAGCGGCTCATCGGATGGTCTTGATGTGGGTATCATACCTACGCAAAATCATGCGGGCCAAACGTGGTGTCTATACTCATCCTGCCGGAGTCGACGTGAAGGCCTGTCTCTCTGAGGTCGTGTTCTACCTTGGCCCCAGATGGGCGAAGAGATTAGCGGAATCTGGCTTGCAGCCGGTTACGATGCCCAGAGCCGTCTCCACTACTAGTAGGTGTATCTAGTCGGTACCTGAGTCGTCAAGGAAAATTATCTATACTAGATAGATTTCCCATGATCCAGTCAATCAGGGGGACAAAACTGTCGTCATAATGTGATCCACCTAGCAAATACAGGTTGCACTGGATCAGAGGGATCTGGCATTGGCCTCAATGGTGGGTGCGCCCTCCGCATACGCGAGTCAGCCTATGATCATATTGTGGGAATCGTAATCGAAGCGGGTGGCCAATGTGGTCGAGATGGTTGTATTGCACACGGTGGCACGTCGGCGACTAGTCAGACGTCTTGCGCTGGGCACACTGGGCTGGGATGATCAGGTGAGGAGAATTTGAGACAGTAGTGCCATTCGCGCCAACAGGGCGTTTCTCGCCTGCCGGTAGAAGGCGAGCTTGGGATCCTGTGACGCGATGTCAAAGTCACTACTACGCTGCATTGGGTCCAGGATCACGCAGTGAGGCCTGAGGGTCGACAAGAACTCATCGTCTATCCTTAGGTTTAGCGCTCTGCGAGAACGGAGCAATTGGGCGTGGGCTAGGGTCCGCGGCCCATTGAGGTAGATTGCATCAACCTCACGTAGGACATCGGGGTTCATCATAATGGAAAGAGAAAGCCCCCTCTGCTCGCAGTAGGAAACCACCTCGGGGTCGGCTTGGCCGCTGAGAGGCATGAGGGTAACCCGGACGCCGTCGAATAGGGCCAGACCCATCAGTAGGGCGTTGACGTTCCGATGTTCTAGGCGGCCGACCACAGCGATATGTTTGCCGTCCACTGTGCTCAATTCCCGTTGAAGAGTGTAGAGGTCCGCCATGGCCTGGGTTGGGTGGTCATCACGGCTGCCTCCGTTGATGATTGGGAGGGCGTCGGCCTCGGCTGCCGTGTCCACGTCGTAGGGCTCGCTTCTACTAAGCACAACAAGATCGACATGCAGGCTCGCAAGCATCACTATGAAACTATCGATCTATCTGGGCGTATTGACTGGGAAGAATTGCGACGCGTCCTCGGTGTGGTAGGCTCGGCCTCCCAATATATCGATGGCCCGCTCGAAAGATGTCCGGGTGAGGAAGCTGGGCTCGTAGAATAAACAGTAGAGCGCCTTGCCGTCGAGGGTGTTCAAGTTTGTGGCGGTGTCGCGTAAGCGGTCTGTCAGAGGGAACAGCTCAGACTCTAGCCAGTCTCTTTCGATCTGTGTCGTACTGGTCATGTGTTGATAGTGTGGCATTTGGGGGAAATCTCCAGTTGTGGAGTGCCGGTCTGGTGACATCGCTGGCACGAGGGCGAGTGTACACCATCAATGCCAGGGACTGCCAATGATGAATTTCCGAAAAAGATTTATTACAGTGGTGCTGATATGGGGGCCGGTTGTGTTCTGGATGGTGCTGATATTCGCGGGCTCCAGCCTTACGACCGACGTCATCGAGTCCTCAGAGACGGCAAGGGCCTACCGTTTAGCACCTAAGGTTCTAAATCAGGTAACGATCCATCTGATCGAGTTTGGCGTCCTGGCGTTGCTGGTGTTCCGGGGTCTTGCTTTAGATGGAATCCTCCCTGGGCGACATCTGTGGCTGGTGGCGGTGGTTGTCACGGCCGCGTACGGTGTCACTGACGAGTTCCATCAGTCGTTCGTGCCGGGCCGGTACCCGAGCTGGCTAGACGTCGCCTACGATGTAATAGGCGCTATCGTAGGCTCGTCGGTTGCGTTGGTGTGGGTGTGGTGCCGACGCCGCAAACTGGTTCGATGATGGTGCTCGGCCAGCTAAAATGGCTTGTAGGAGGGTTGTGCCAGACGGTATAATCGGCGTTGGACCCAGATATGGGGATATAGCTCAATTGGGAGAGCGCGGCGTTCGCAATGCCGAGGTTGGGGGTTCGAGTCCCCCTATCTCCACCAAACTACATCTTGTCGCACGACACCTCCCCATCAGTGCCTAGAACACCCCACCGACGATTGGTGTCAGGTTTCTCTTAAATTTGGATAACAATCCAGTATGATTCCCCTGTGTGGAATTGGCACATGTCTTGGGATGGAGTGTTCATCGATAGGGACGGATTTGAGAGTGGAGTCCGAATCAGAGAAGGCCTCGATGGAATCTGAAGACGGAGTGTTTGAACCGCAGAGGCAATTAGTGGATGCTTGGAGCGATGACATGAACAATGATGACAAGAACAACAAGGAAACAATGGCGACGTTAGCGGGTGGATGTTTCTGGTGTTTAGAGGCTGTCTACCAGGAAGTACGCGGCGTTAGTGAGATTCAGTCAGGGTACTGTGGAGGATCCATAGCAGATCCAAGTTACGAGGCGGTATGTTCTGGTCAAACGGGGCATGCTGAGGCGGTCCAACTGACTTTTGATCCTGATGTGGTGAGCTATCGAGATTTATTGGTGGTGTTCTTTCTGATACATGATCCGACAAATCTCAATCGCCAAGGGGCTGATGTGGGCGCGCAATATCGATCGGCCATCTTTTACCACTCAGATGCGCAGAAACAGATCGCGGCGAAGATGATGGTGGAATTGGAAGCTCAGAATCTGTGGCCGTCAGCTATCGTCACCGAGCTTCTGCCTCTTGATGATTACTTTCCAGCGGAAGAGTACCACCGGCGATATTACGAACGGAACTCGCAGCAGCCCTATTGTACTTTTGTGATAGCTCCAAAGTTGATCAAGTTGCGCAAAGAAGCGCTAGATCTCCTAGGGCCCGTTGATGGCAGCTCATCTAGCTAATGGCGTCTAGGACAAACTGTCCAGAATGCTTATTGTCGCCCTGTCCACTCCACAAAATTTATCCTACTATAGGGGTGCGACAAGTGAACAACGAGGAGGCAAGATATGACAACGGAAAGAACAAGCGGGCAAGATCCTTTCGTTTTTGCCCATAGGGAGGACCTGTCCACTCTCCCTCTGGCAGCGCGGGAGCAGGAAGTGAATCTGCATGGAGGGTTCGCTATCGATGCTAGATCCGACTTTGGTCACATCTACTATGGCATGCCAGGCGTCGGCATAATGCGAATCGACCCTGACCTGGGGAAGCAAGAGGTTATCGGTTTGCCAGATACGCTAGGTCCTTTGAATTTCCACGGAACAAAGATCGGTACATTCGATGGCAAACGACGACTGTTTCTAGCTGCAAATAGTGACGAAATGGTTGTCGTTCTTACACTGGACGGGGAGGTCGATTTCACGCTGCCACGGCCCGCATTCGACGAATACCAGGCCGAAGAGGCGCCGTACAAGCCGACTGACACGGTCCTGGTAGGCGACGAACTGTATATCGCCGACGGTTATGGTTCCAACTACATCGTCTCTGCAAATGTAAAGACTCGGAAGTGGACTAGTATTTTTGGTGGCAAGACAGAAGACCCAGCCGAGGATGGTGGGTTTGGGACTGCTCACGGCATCGATGTCAATCCCATTCATCATCAACTGGATATCGCAGACCGTCCTCATTCGCGCATCCAGGTTCATTCCGTAGAGGGCAATTTTGTTGAGTCACATAAGTTGCCATTTGGAGCGTTCCTGTGCGGTATCAACTACCTGCAGTATCAGTCACGCTGGTACGCCGTGATAGGTTGCCTCCGCGATCCAGACGAAGATCGACCGGCCCCAATCTACATTATTGATGCGAAGAGCTACGAACTTGTGTCCACGATTCGTCCAAAGGAGGACTTCGGTATCGAACTCGCTCAGCATCTACACAATGTAGCATTGCACTGCCATGATGATCAGTTGTATCTGGTCTGTCAGGCCTGGAATCCAGGACACTACTTCGTGCTGCAAAAAGTCTGACACTGATCAGTCTGTCAACCAGTGACTTACCTCGCAATGAGGAATAGGAATGAGGAGTCACAACAGGGACTATTTGCTTGATAAGGGTTCGCTGCCAATTCAATCTACCTGACTGGTCTAAGTAGGTAGACGCCCAAGAATACACTTTCATTGACGCCGAAACCTGGACATGGATGGGCGCTGCGGTAAGAAGACAGACACACTATCAGGCAATATGCTGGTGGTTGGATCGTAGGCGGCAGCCCCGGAAGTCACTTATCCATTATGTGTGTCTGGGTGGCACTTGGCACTAATAGGGGTCTGGGGTACAACCTAAGTGGTCCACCGTAGGCCAAAGATACTTATACGATACTTCTCGTCAGACATTTCTTGGTCCTATTTAAGTCTTTCGGCTACCCCGATTCCCGAGAACTTGTTACCGCAGTAAAAGAGGAGGTCTCTGTCGGGCTGCTCCAGCATCGAGACGTACTCGGTCATCTTCGAGTCCCAGCCCGACGCGGATGATTCGACGACGACCTTGGGGTCAGGGGTGAAGTGGATGCCGTCGCTGCTCTCGGCGTACCGCACTTTGTAGTTGGGGCCGGCCGAGTTGTACCAAATCTGGTACTTACCGTCCTTGAAATAGACGACCGGCTTGGAGCAGACGTAGTCCTCAATTGGGTTGTCGACGTCCGGTTTTATGAGCGTCCCGGCCTCGTGAGGTGTCCAGTTGAGTCCATCGGGGGATGTCGCCAGGGCGATCCCGATTTTCAGGTTCTTCCTGTAGCCGGCCTCGTCCCTGAGCGCCGTGTACCACATCCAGTACTCGTCACCTACCTTTAGGACGGCACATGAGCCGCTGCCGTGCTCGTGAGGCGACCTCGGTTCTCCTAGGGAGAGTAGCGCACCGAGCCCGCTCCGTCGCCAGGTGATTCCCGCATCTTCGCTGATGGCTACCATCGTGTGATTGAGCTTGAAGGGCTCTTCGCCGTGAGATCTGGCGACCAATTCGTCGCCGAAGGCGGCGTAGTACATGTACCAGAGTGTATCGGTGATGGGCACCACCCATGGATAGGAGGCCCAGACCGAGTCCAGTTCACCCGGCGTCGCCAGGTCCAGCACCGGATTGCCCTGGTGCCTGGTCCACGTGTACGGGTCTTCGAGCGGGGCTTCGGCAAAGCCGATGCGCCTCTCTTTTCCACGTTGGCCGTCGCGTTCACCGTAGTAGTACATACGGAACTTGTCGTCGACCCGTAGAATGTGCGGCGCTGATGGGCGCGTATCCCACTCGTCGCCGTCACTATTAGGGAAGATAGGATTAGAAGGTAGTTTGCGCCACGTCCCTGCGTCGGTAATGTGAATACTCCCTGGAGTTAGTTACAATTCTTGGGTAGATAAGTTGTCAAGGGCTCTGACTGCCGTAGTATATTTGCTGACTAAGGCGTTTGAGCTCCCCTGATGTTCATCTCGATGGAGTATAGAGACGCCGATGCTGTGATATACAGGCGGTTCTTGTTGGGACCTCCAAAGACGCAATTGGAGGTGGCGGCCTCGGGCACAAGAATCTTGCCCAGCAGCTCCGCGTTGGGGCTGTAGACCTGTATCCCGTCTTGAGCGCTCGTGAACAGATTGCCGTCGACGTCCACACGGAAGCCATCGGGGGCCCCTGGTCTTACCACGGCAAAGACCCGACTATTGACGAGGTGGCGCCCGTCGATTACGTCGAAGGCTCGGATGTGACCAGGCTCACCAGTGTCTGAGATGTACATGACGCTCTCGTCTGGCGAGAAGCAGATTCCATTTGGGCGGTCGAAATCATCGCCCACAATCTCCAAATCGTTCGATGCCGGGTCCCACCGGAACACATAGTTGGTGCCCAGCTCACTTTCCGCCTGGTGACCTTCCCGGTCCGTAAGTATCCCGTAAGGCGGGTCGGTGAACCAGATCGTGTAGTCTGATTTCACTACCAGGTCGTTGGGAGAATTGAGACGCTTGCCGTCATAACTATCCGCGATAGTGACGACGGCGCCGTCGTGCTCAGTGCGACTGATTCGCCGGCTTCCATGCTCGCATGATACCAGGCGACCTTGACGGTCCCGGTAGTGGCCATTGGTGTAGCCCGCCGGATGCCTGAATACTGAGCAACCCTCCGTGTCAGTCCATTTCATAATGCGATCATTGGGGATGTCGCTCCAGAGCACGTAGTCGCCCTCAGCGAAGTACACAGGACCCTCGGTCCACACCATTCCAGTACAGTGCCTCGTTAGGGTAGCGCCGTCCGGAATCATGCTCTTGAACCGCTCGTCCATTATCTCGAATGGATCTTCAATTCCGCCAGGTGTTAGAGTAGTCATTAACAGATTCCTTTGGATTCCCGAATTGTCAGGCTAAATCGCGCCCAGTGATTTAGGAGGCTACTCTGTATTTCCGTTAAAAGACTCTTCGCTGGCGAATCCTCGCATGGTTGCCAAGTACTCTTGTTTGGTCAAAGGTGCGTCATGGGCATTTTTGATCTTGTGTGCCTGCGCCGCGTCGTTGAAAAGTAGGTCGATTACTGTCGCAGCCATTGCCTTCGCGGAGGTGAGGACTGCCAGTTCGTAGTCTTCTACTATGTAGTCAACCCCATGGGCTTTACCCGAGGCCACAGCGACAAAGGGGTGAGCGATTGGCATGATGTTTGAGAGATCCCCCATGTCGGAGGAGCCGGTCTCATGCCCCCGTTGCGCGACGCGACCCTCTCCAATTAGCTTGGTCGCGTTGGTCGTGTGCAGTGCTTGCAAGCTCACATCGTTTTGAAGAGGGAGATATCCTGGTATAGAAGTGATTGATACGCTAGCGCCCATGGCCCATGCACCTGATTTCAGAGACCGATCGACCTTTTTGGCAGCCGATTGTACTGCCTCGATCGTCTTACCTCGGATGAAGGTCTCAATGCGAACGTCATCCGGCACCGCGCTAACCGCTCCGCCACCCTTGGTGATAATTGGGTGGATACGTATAAAATCTTGCTCACGAAACGTCTCGCGTTGCGCGTGAATGGCTGTAAGTGCCAGGGTGGCAGCATTCAAGGCGTTTACACCAAGATGAGGCTCCGAGCCTGCGTGAGCTGACAGTCCAGTATATTGAATTAACTTGGCTATCATCCCATTGAAGGTGCCGCCGACATTAAATTTTGTGGTCGACTCCTGGTTGTCTGTGTGGGTCATGATCGCCATGTCAATATCGTCGAAGACGCCCAACTTGATGAATTCTGATTTCCCACCCAGGAACTCGATCTGCCCTTGGCGTCGCAACTCATTCCTGTATTCGATCTCAATGTACTCCTCCGCCGGGACAGCTATTAATGCTATCCTGCCTGACATACTCTCCATCACTCCCGGCACTTGCAAAGCAGCAGCGACTGCGACGAGCATGCCTATCTGTGCGTGATGCCCACAGGCATGGGCAGCATTTGTCGCAGGATTAACGTAGGGATGTCCGTTGACGATGTGGGAGTCAAGTTCCCCTATTATGGCAATTGTAGGACCTGGCCTGCCCGTGTCCAACATGCCCTTGATCCCGGTAATGGCAAGCTCGTCTTGAAAGGGGATATTGAGCCTTCGAAACTCATTGGCTGTTACTTTGGCGGTCTTGCGCTCTCGGTAGCCTGGTTCGGGGTTAGCCAATATCGATTTCGAGATGCGTACGGCTGCGTCGCCACCTTCATCGATTGCTTTGTATGCGAATGACTTCGTCTCTTCTATTGTTGGCACGGTCTTTCCTTTGTCTGTCAGGTCCCTTTCTTGAGTATGACGATATCATGTTCGTAGGACGATGTGGTGGTAGCAGATACGATTGTCTCGGGTGGCCGTGTTCTGCGGCGACTTTAACGGAATCGGAACGCGAACAGGTCGGAGTCGTTGAGGGATATACGAACGTACCAGTAGGGATCGGGCATGCGATGGGCAACGTACCTAGATGGAAATATCAGATATGTCCCTGGGGCACGGTCGTATCCCCAGCACTCGTTGTTATAGAGGTGTTCTAGGGGCGTATCACCGGTGTCTATATCTTGTAGATGTGTCCACGTAAGAGTAAGAAAGTACCTTGGACGGTACTGTACGTATCCAGCGTACCCCGCCGTTGAATTCATGACCTCTTGCGGTCTTGACCGTGACGGGGTCCACATTGGGGTCATTGCCGGCTACGCTCTAGTGTATCCTCGGTACTGCCCTGTCCCTTTGTCCCAGAAGAATAAGTTCTTGGTGTCGTATGGCCTAAATTGTGGGGATAGCCTAGCCCATAACCACGCGGAACAACTTCAAAAAATTGCCACCCAGGACCTTGCCGGTATCGTCTTCGGAAAACCCTCGGCCCATCAATTCCCCGGCCAACTCGGGCATTTGATCTGGTCCCTCAAATCCGAGAGGGTGATAGTGTGGGTCCGGTATTGGCAGCGGTATGGGTCTCATCTTTGTCCCCTGCTGGGCGAACAGATACTGGAAGAACGAGTAGGGTTGGTCTTGGCAGAAATCCGTCCCTATGCCCACGTGGTCTATGCCGACGCGTCCTACTAGATCTTCGATAGCGTCAACGTAGTCTGACAGATTTGACTCGTAGCCCTTGAGAAGGAATGATGGCCAGGCGTTCGCTCCTACGATGCCGCCCTTTTCGACCAGGGCCTTCAGGGCATCGTCAGGTTTGTTCCTCACATGGTCCATGAAAGAGCGAGCGTTGCAGTGGGTGAAAGCCACAGGTTTTTCCGAAGCCTCAATTACATCCATCGTCGTCCGGTCTCCAACATGGGACAAATCAATGAGAATTCCAAGCTCATTCATGATCTTCACCGCGTCGAGTCCGAAGTTGCTCAGCCCGTCGTCGACGCGTTCGTAACACCCGTTGCCAAGTAGATTGCGCTCGTTATATGTGACCTGTATCACCCTCACACCCAGTTCGTAGAAGAGCAGGAGCCGGTCCAGATCGTTCTCGATTGGAGAAGCGTTCTGCCATCCAAGAAATACTGCTGTCTTGCCGTCTGTCTTTGCTTTTAAGATATCGTCGGCAGTTCTGCCCTGGGACAGTGTGTCGCGGTGCTCTCGGAAGCGTCTCGACCACCCAGCGATTCGGTCCAGAGTTTCCTGGAATCCCTCCCAGATGGCCATGGTGGCGTTGATCGCGGTGACTCCCCCCGCGCTCAGGCTAGGGTAAACGTTAGGACTGCTCCACAGGCTCACATTCAGGCCATCGATCACGATGGCGTCGTCGTATAACTTTCGGGCCGACTCTCTAGCTTTCAATCTTGGGCTCTCCATGTAAAGGCGCTGATAATAAGTTTTAGTTTAAACGACCCAGGGGCCACCAGGGTCAGTCTCGCTGCGAGTGGCTGGATGCCCCAGAGAGCATGTAGTATACAGTCTGTTCGTCCGAGAACACCTCTGCTGGAGCAAGATAGGTGCGATTTTGAGGTTAATCAGATGATTGAGACCTTAAACTAAACTCCAGGATTCAAGTTACTATTAGATTCACCAACTGGTCCTCGGTCTCCTTGAATAGTCGAGTGTAGAACAGATGGTGTACGAGTCTAATTTAACTACTACACCACTCGCGTTTCATATCTGGCATCTGGCGGAGTACACCGATTCTCTCCAACGTCAGGTTTTGGGGTTGAGTTAAACGAGGAAATGGCAGCCATACATCCATACCAAGAACCAATATTTATCGAAGTGGAGGGTCGGACGATCTACCATTAGAGTTGACAGATGGAATGTGCGGAGGATTGGAGCCCCAAGATCGGGAGACTAAAGGGTTCTCTTAGATAATGGATGAGGAAGGGTAATTATCGTCGAAAAGAGTGTTACAGACGTTCTAATGGAACAGCTTACCGCAGGTTAAGAAATGCGAAAGGCGAGAATCGGTGTAGTCGGTGCTGGTTGGTGGTCGAGCGAGCACCACATACCAAGCCTCATCGACTATGATAGGGTCGAGTTGGTAGGGTTAGTAGATCCCAAGCCTGACAAGCTCGCTCTGGCGGCGGACCACTATAGTGTCGAGAGCCGGTACGCTACTCATGAAGAACTTCTGGAAGTGCCGGAGTTGGACGGGGTAGTAATATCCATTCCTCACGTTTATCACTATGAGGTGGCGCGCGATGCTTTGGATGCTGGTGTAAATGTGCTGCTGGAAAAGCCCATGGTCCTGAAGGCCGAGCAGGCCTGGGACCTGGTGCAGCGTGCAGATGAGAAGGGATTGTACCTATCAATCGGCTATACCTTCCAGCATACCAGGCATGCGATTCTTGCAAAGGAGATCGTGCAGTCCGGAAGACTCGGTGACATTCGCTTCGTATCTGGGCTGTTTACGTCCATGGTGGAGCGCTACCTCAGGGGAGTGGAGAACGCATATGGAGACGATTTTGGCTATCCGGTCACGCCCCCCGAAGGTAGTACGTACTCAAATCCAGCCATTTCTGGCGGCGGGCAGGGCCACACGCAGATCACTCATGCAATGGGTATGGTCTTCTGGGTTACAGAGCTGCGAGCCATCCAGGTATTTGCGATGATGGAGCGTTTCGGCTTAGCGGTCGACCTGGTCGATGCAATTAGCTACCGACTGGAGAACGGCGCGATCGGTTCCATGGGGGCAACAGGCAGTATCCAACCTGGGCAGCCACAGGACCAGAGTATTAAGTACTACGGTACAAAGGGGTTCATGCGACAGGATCTGATTAACGGACGCCTGGACATTCAATACAATGACGGTACCTCCGAGGTGCCAACAGAGCTGTCGTCTGAAGAGATATACCCTGCCCACATGCCATCGAGATCATTTGCAGATTTAGTGCTGGACGGTGGTGAGAACGCAGCCCCTGCCAAGTTCGGTGCTTTTGCAGTGGAGTTTCTAGATGCTGCGTATACCTCTGCAGTATCCGGCAAACCGGTCAGCACCGGGCTAGGAGGAAATTAGCTTGCAGAAACTACCGTTCGTCGACGCCCATGTGCACTTCTATGATATGCAGCATCCCGAATTGATCTACGGCGACTGGCAGTTGGGCGTGCCCCATCCGACACTGGGTATGCAAATCCAGAAACTAGCCGAGCGTAACTATGTTGCCGAGGACTATATTGCCGAGACCCGTGCCGCTAATGTGACGAAGGCGGTCCACGTCCAAGCGGCCATCGGTAGTAAAGATCCCGTTAAGGAGACTGAGTGGCTCCAGGCCGCCGCCGATCGCACGGGGTATCCCCACGGCATCGTTGCTTACGCCGATCTCAGGGACGTTAAGGTAGAGAAGGTCCTAGAGGATCATTGCCAATACCCGAATATGCGAGGGATCCGGGATTTTTCATATGGTGACTACCTAGTCGAACCGGACTTTTGGCGAGGCTTTGCGTTGATGGAAAAGTACAATCTTGTTTCGAGTATCAGTGCGCAGTGGCCGGACATGGTCAAGTTACGTGATCTTGCGGGTAAGTTCTCCAACGTCCAGATCGTCATCGATCACACCGGGATGCCACAAGAGCGAACCGATGAGTATTTTTCAAACTGGCGAGGTGGAATGGCTACTCTCGCCGAGTCTGAAAACATCGTCTGCAAAATATCTGGGCTGGCGATGACCGACAACAACTGGACATTGGACAGTATTCGGCCTTACGTGCTCCATTGCATCGAGACTTTCGGACCAGACCGTTGTATCTTTGCCACCAACTGGCCTGTAGATTGGCTATGGAGCACTTACAACTCTGTGGTCGAAGCCTATCTCGAGATTACCGAGGACTTCAGTGACGCAGAGAGAATCGCAATGTTCTCCGGTAACTCTGAACTGTTGTACAGGATCTGAAGGTTGGACTAAAGTAGGAGACACCGTGTCAATTGGCGCTGCCGCGTACCCGTTATCAGCCGTGCGCGATCTCGCATTACACGTTCAAGGGCTTGTGCGGAAAATTGATGCACCGCCGCGGAAACAGGATGTTCTTGCGGCGGTGCAGAGAGTGGGCTGGCTGCAGATTGACACACTGCAAGTCGTGCGACGCAGCCAGGAATTGGTTCTCTGGAGCCGTCTTGGAACCTACAACCCTGATTACCTGGAAAATCTAGCTTACGACAAAGAGGACCGTCAACTGTTCGAGGGCTGGCAACATGCAGCCTGTTTCATCCCCCTTGGTGACTACCGCTTTCAGTTACCTAGAAAACGGGCCAATCGGCGTACTTGGGGGAATATGGGTAGCGCGAAGAATCGGAAGCTTGTCCAGAATGTACTGACAAGAATCGAACGCGATGGTCCCATGCGTGTAGCGGACTTCGAATACGACGGCCCGCCCCTAGGGACTTGGTGGGATTGGAAGCCAGCAAAACGCGCTCTAGAATTTCTCGTAAATCGTGGCGATCTGATGGTCTCATCAAGGTTCCATTTCCAGCGATTATATGATCTTACTGACAGGGTTCTGCCGGACTGGACAGATACGACGGAGCCAACTCAGACGGAAACTCTGAGGTACCTTCTTGAACGCTCGATTCTGGCTCTTGGCGTCTGCCGTATGTCCCAAATCGCCGATTATGCTCACCTAAAGCGTCGAGAGGCCAAGCCTATCCTGGAGTCTATGGTCCAAGACGGCACGATCGTGTCGTTCGTAACTCTTTTGCGAGACCGCAAGTCGGACCAATTTGTGATTCATAAGGATAACCTCCCTGAACTAGAACGCGCGGCGGATGAGGAATTGAAGAGCCTCCGTGCCACCTTCCTCAGCCCATTCGACAGTCTGTTTTGGGCGAGGGGACGTGACGAGGAGTTGTGGTCCTTTCACAGCATACTAGAGGCATATAAGCCGGAGAAGTCGAGGATGTGGGGCTACTACTGCATGCCAATACTTGATCAGGGCGATCTTGTAGGCCGATTCGATCCCAGATTGGATCGTCGTACTGGGACGTTGCGCCTGAAGACTCTGTACCTCGAAAACCATGTAGGTCTGGACGAGGCACTACTGGGACGTTGCGCCGTTGCCATGCGGGATTTTATGAAATTTCACTCCGCCACCGATCTAGTGGTGGAACACAGCGTTCCAAGTGAGTTCGGTACCAGACTGGTCGGAACTTTGTAGTTGACTCCCAACTGGTCCAGTAGGTGGATTGTCGTGATAGAGCTATTCAAATACCACATCACCGATCTGTTCCACAAATTGGTGATGGGAGAGCGCAAGATAGACGGGCGTTACCGCCATCGCGAGCCCTTTCGCGGCCGACTGTAGCAATCCAGTAGATGATGCCATATAACGCTCGAATGCACCATATTCAGAGCGAGATCCACAATGGGGCCCACGTTGACGTCTTCTACAGATACTCGGATGACGGGGCTGATATTGCCTCTATTCCGGTCGAGTCTTATGTACACCAGCCAGTGCTGTACGACTTTGCGGATAGCGGATAAGGGTGAAGACGAGGCGATTCACATGGCAGTCGCCTCGAGCGCTAGGTGCAACTGCCTGGTGTGATCCCAGGGATTGATGTCGTAATAATCATAGAAGTGATTTTTGGGCCCTGGACATACGAGTAATTCGTTGGGTGATTAGGCTGTCTTTCGTTACAATGGATGCCCACTTAACTACCTCATTGCATCTTTAGCCAGGGCTATGGCGCCCAGAACACCGGCACGGTTGCCTAGGGCCGGTGGAACGACGTAGGCTTCGATGTCGTCGATCAGGGTGGGTGCTTGAACGTACCCGGCGAGTTGGTCCAGCATCCCCTGACGCACCAGTTGGTACAGGACCGAGCGCGCCAACACGCCCCCCCCCAGGACGATGCGCCTAGGTGATAGAGTGCAAACGATGTTGGCCAGACCCGCCGCCAGATATTCCGCCTCCAATTGCCAGGCGGGGTGATCGTCGGGAAGATCTTCCGGTGGTGAGTCCCACCGCTGCCGGATTGCTGGGCCGGACGCGAGCCCCTCTAGGCAATCTCCGTGGTACGGACAGGTCCCTGCAAACACGTCATCAGGATTACGAGGTACTCGCATGTGGCCCATCTCAGGGTGCACAAGGCCATGCACGGGCCTACCTTCTAACAGAGCTCCACCCCCGATGCCTGTTCCTACTGTGATGTATACGAAAGTGTCGAGCCCGATGGCGTTGCCCCACCGGTGCTCTGCCATGGCCGTGGCGTTGACGTCTGTTTCGAAACCCACGGGCAGTGACAATTCCCGGCCTAAATGTCCGGCGATATCAATGCCATTCCAGCCAGGTTTGGGAGTAGTAGTGATGTGACCGTATGTTGGCGACGAATGGTCTAGGTCGACGGGCCCGAAAGAGGCAATGCCCGTTGCGGAGATCGCGTACTGGACGCTCTTCGATTGGAAGAAATCGATGGTGCGGGCTAGGGTCTCTTTAGGAGTAGTTGTTGGGAAATTGGTTTCGGCGACGATGTTTCCTGGCCCAGTGCCGATAGCACATACGAAGCCGGATCCGCCGCACTCGATGCCGCCGAACAGACTCATATTTCACTCCATCTACTTGGTCTCCTCGACCTTGGCGCGGTTCACCGAATGGTACTCGCAGGTGGATCCCAGGCTTATTTGGTCGAGACCGGGGTCCCGATAACGGGCCTTGACCTCCGCTCTCATCGTGACGTCGACGCCGTGGGCGTGGATGGTTCTAAGCTTGGCGGACGCGAAGCCAAAGGCCCCGCACCGCTCGATGATTGTGTCCAGATCCCAAGACCGAGCCAGGTTGTACGTCACGAGTCCTAGTTTTAGTCTCACGATGTTTTCATTGCTGGAGCAAAGGTGGACTAGCATGATGGTACCACGGTGGATGTTGAATCCACCATCTCTATGATATAGATTGATGGAGCCTGATTAGATTATCATCGGAGGCCCAAATGACGGCTCACAGGCCGACACAACGCCTTCCCCGCAGAACTGACACAAAGGAAAGAGCATGGCAGATTACGAACCTGTTGATATATCCGGCTTAAACAACGCGCCGCTGTCGGTGCTTGGAGACGACTCCATGGCTCGGGCAGGCGCGCAGAGCTTTAGGGGGCTGCCGTTCCTGGTTGGTGGGGACGGTAGCGATGCGCTGATCTCACTTGGAGGCGGAGATAGCGTCTTGATCCCTCTTGGGTCGGCGGCTCGCCGCGTCATATTTGCTCATAGGTTAATGGAGACGAAGCTGCCCCAGGGCGGGCCCCTTGGAGTCGCGGTCGCGGACTATATCTTTCACTATGCCGGTGGCGCCGTGGAGCGCGTTACTATACGTGAGCGCTTCGAGATCGCCGCGATACCCGGGATCGGCGTCGAGATCACTGCGATACCCGGGCTCGGCGATTTTCCTGGTGTGCCCGGCTCGCCCTACCTCGCCGTCACCGTTACCACGGCGGAGCTGATGCCGCTGTACGTCGGGTCATGTGACGGCACCGGGCGCAGACAGACTGAGGCGGGCAGTGTCAAATCGCGCTGGTACTACCTGTGGGCCTTCGAAAATCCTCATCCGGCACGTATGATCGAGGCTGTGGAGATAGTGCCGAAAGGGCCACCATTTGTCATAGCGGCCATCACATTGGGCCACGTCGATGAGCATCCATTCGCCAGAGAGGGCAGGCGTCCCGCGCGGATTGTGCTCACTGATCAAGCTGACGCGGAGCGCTCCTTTGATCTGGACGTGGAGGTCGATAGGGGGGATTCAACGTACGTGCATCCGCTGCCTGTAGGTGGGGCCGACGACTTCGTTGCAGACCCCTTCAAAGGCTACGGCCAGGAGCAGAACGTCGCTTCTAGCCCGGCCTACGTTGAGATATCGGCAGTGCCCTCTGCCACCGTTTCTGTGAAGCATGGGAACGAAGAAATAGGATCTGTGCGCTGGGGTGACGTAGTAGAAAAAGGCACAGCCGATACCGGGCGCGTTCGCGTTTCGCTGGCCGACACCGGCAAGAACTGGGTCCACGTCATGGTGCTCGACGACGACACCGGCAAGCCCGTGCCATGCCGTGTACACTTCCGCTCCCCCGAGGGTATCCCGTTCCAGCCCCACGGTCACCACAACCAGGTCAACTCTAATCTGGGTACCTGGCACATTGACGTCGGTGGGGACGTGCGTCTGGGCCAGATCACATATGCCTACATCGACGGCTCCTGCCAGGGGTGGTTGCCCCGTGGCGAAGTCCTGGTCGATGTCGCTCGTGGCTTTGAGTACGAGCCGTTGAGGGAACGTGTGGTTATCGCCCCCGGCCAACGAGAGCTGACCCTGAGGCTCAAGCGGTGGACCAACATGAATGCCATGGGTTGGTACAGTGGCGACTCCCATGTTCATTTCCTGTCGTCTCAGGGTGCCCATACCGAATCAATGGCCGAGGATCTGAACGTGGTGAACCTGCTCCAGTCCCAGTGGGGTAGTCTGTTCACCAACACCGAGGACTTCACCGGTGAGACAAGCGTCTCACGTTTAGGTGACAATATCGTGTATGTCTCCCAGGAGAACCGACAGCACTTCATGGGCCATATGATTCTGTGGGGGCTGAAGCGTCCAATAATGCCATGGTGCAGCGACGGCCTGGGAGAAGCGGAGATAGGCGGGACCATGGAGACCACTCTCAGCGACTGGGCCGACCAGGCGCACGATCAGGGCGGCTACGTGGTTAGTCCTCATTTTCCTATCCCCATCGGCGAGCCGGCCGCTCTGGTAGCGACGTGCCGCCTCGACGCCATCGAGATGGTTTGGCAGGAGCGGTTCAACCATGACGAGTACTATCGTTACCTGAATTGCGGGTATCGCCTGCCCCTGGTGGGAGGCACCGACAAGATGTCCTCCGACATCCCGGTAGGCCTGTACCGGACTTATGCGAATCTAGGGAACGACCTGGAATTCACCTATGACAACTGGTGCCAGAGCGTGGTGAGAGGCCGTACCTTCCTAAGTGGGGGGCCAATCATCCACCTGTCCGTCGATGGCCATGAGATAGGCGACACGGTCAATCTCACCGGCCCTGGCACGGTCGAGGTCGAGGCGTGGGCGGAGAGTGTCCTGCCATTGGGCACGCTCCAGATCGTGCAGAACGGCCGAGTCGTGGCGTCTTCCGAGTCTTCAGGTGGTACGCGGCGTCTGGAGTTGAAGGAGAAGCTGAAGGTGGAAAATCATACTTGGATAGTGGCGCGATGCGGGGGGCAGGACTACTATGGTACGGCTCACCTGGACGTGTGGAGGCGAGGCGTATTTGCCCACACTTCGCCCATCTATGTTTCCAGTGGTGGCGACTGGGAGATGTACGACAAGGCAACCGCGCAGTATATGCTCACCATGATAGAGGGCGACCTATCATACATCCGCCAGGGTTCCGGGCAGCACACTCATGGCAACGTCACCCACCACCATGGCGAGAACGATCACATAGCGTATTTGGAGCGGCCTTTCCTTCAAGCAAAATCGGTGGTTCAAGAGAGGATGCGCCTGGGACGCTAGGCTAATCTCGTTCCCCAGAATGGGAGGACGGAAATGGGGGCGTCGGTAATATCTGAGCCATATTCTAAATTTCCCCCTTTAGGAGAGAAGTCTATTCCTACGTACGGTGGCACCGTGCAATAATATGGTTCTACTAACTCAGTTGCAGGGAGAACCACATTGAACGTCGTGCTGATTGGGGCGGGTCGTGGCAGCCGTCTCATGCCGATGACCAGTTTCCAACCCAAGTCCTTCACCGCAGTCGCTGACAAACGTATTCTCGATTGGACACTGGACGCTTTTCGACAAAATGAACTCGACAGGTTCGTGTTTGTCACCGGCTACTTGCAGGAAGAAGTCCGGCGAGGGTACCCAGAAATGACCTTCGTCGAGAACACCGAATGGCCAAGTAATAACATCTTGTTTTCGCTGCTCTACGCACGCGAGTACATGACCGACGGGTTCTACTCGACGTATACTGATACCTTGTTCACCCCCGATGCGGTCGGGCTGCTCAAGGACTCGTCCTACGACATCACTCTAGTGATGGACACGGAGTGGCGCGAGCGCTATAGGTTTCGTAGTGAGCATCCTGAGTCGGATGGCGAGAAGATGATAGTCGAGGGTGAACGTGTTGTTCAGATTTCTCGTGAGATCGTCTCGGAGGCGGCGTCCGGCGAGTTCACCGGGTTGCTTAAGATGACTGCTGCCGGCGCCGCGCAGTTCCTGAGATTCTACGACGATCTTTATGGTTCTCTTGGTACAGAGGGCGTGCTGGCCGAGGGACGGCCCTTTCGGATGGCGTACTTAATACACCAGATAGACCGGATGATCCAGGAGGGGATCGATGTACACTGCGTGGTTGTCCCCGGGGATTACCACGAAATTGATACCTTGCAAGACTACGAACTGGCGAAGGGTGACTGGGCCAGATTCGCCGAGTAGAGAGTAAGACGTGCTTTTCGAGACTACCGTTGTTGGTTCAATGCCCCGTCCACAGTATGTAAAAGACCTTATCGACGCCCAGACCGAGGGACGGGTCGATAGTGGTCTCTTTCAACGATTGATGGATTCCGCGGTCCCATACGTCGCTCAGATGCAGGAGATGGCCGGAGTTGATGTCGTCTCAGATGGCGAGTGGCGTCGTAAGTCCTACATCGGCGTGATAGCTGACATTTGCAACGGCTTTGCGCTTGGCGTTCGGGATGTCGGAGGGCAGCGCCAGACTTGGCACATCGTGACTGATCTCATCTCTGTAATACGGCCTGGCCAGTTGGCCCGCGAAGCTCGCTTTTTGAAACAGCACACGACTCGCCGTGTGAAAGTTGCGATGCCGTCTCCATACCTACTTGGTCGGAGGATGTGGGACGCTAAGCAATCCAAAACTGCGTACGCAACGCGGCGGGATTTCGTGGATGCCTTGGTACCGATCCTGCGGGACGAATTGATAGCGGTTAGGGACGAAGGAGTTGACATAGTCCAGTTCGACGATCCTGAGTTGTGCCTTTTCGTAGACCCCAAGATTCGGACGGAGTTCGATGACCCGGACGGGGAGATAGCATATTGCATCGATGTCCTCAATCGTGTTGTTGAGGGCGTGCATGGCATGACTCTGGCGCTGCATCTGTGCCGGCGGAACAAGGGACGGGCAGGGTGGATTGGCGAGGGCGGGTATGGCCCGATTGTGCCGGCTCTAGCCCATCTGAAATTTGACATGCTGATGCTTGAGTTCGCGATGCCCGTCGCGGGTGACAAGGCTATCCTAGCTGAGTTGCCGAAGCGGTTCAACATCGGTCTCGGATGTGTCGACTGCCGAAGTGTGGAGATCGACACTCCGGAGGTGATTGCAAATCGGGTTCGAGAGGCCCTGAAGTATGTCGCGCCCGAACGTCTGATAATCCATCCCGATTGCGGCTTTGCACCTGGTAGTGCGGCAGACATACCTATCGACGAAGCATACCTTAAGCTGCGTAATGAGGTGTTGGCGGCTCAGATGCTCCGCGAAGAATACGCGTAGAGACTGCAAGCCTAAAGGCAATTGCTTGACATCGTGTAAAGGAAAATAATGAAGCTGTTGGGGATAGAGACATCCTGTGATGAGACTGCGATCGCTATCGTCGAGGATGGCTCGCAGATTCAATCTAATGTAGTTGCGTCTCAGGCCGAACTTCATGCCGGTTACGGCGGGATCGTGCCTGAGGTCGCATCCCGGGAGCATCTGACGACAATTGTCCCAGTGGTGCGGCAGGCACTGGCGGACGCCGATATGGAACTAAAGGATCTGGATGGCATTGCTGTCACCCATGGCCCTGGCCTCGCCGGTTCTCTGCTGATCGGGGTCAACGCGGCAAAGGGCCTGGCACTGGCTGCCGGGCTTCCATTGGTTGGGGTCAATCATTTAGAAGGACATGTTTACGCAGCTTGGCTAGAAGGACACGATCCGGAGGTCGAATATGGCTTCCCGTTCATGTGTCTGATAGCGTCTGGTGGCCATACGGACTTGGTCCTGATGAAGGGCCACGGCGAATATACGCTGGTCGGCCGAACGCGGGATGACGCGGCCGGAGAAGCCTTCGACAAAGCGGCTAGGGTTCTTGGGTTGGGGTTTCCAGGAGGTCCAGCCATTCAAGAGGCCGCGGAGTCAAGTGTGGGCAAAGAGCCAAGATTCACGCGTCCCCGGATCAAGGACTCCTTGGACTTCTCCTTCAGCGGCTTGAAGACCGCCGTGCTACGTCGGGCAGAGGAGAAGGGCTGGTACCCACCAAAAGAGGGTCATAAACTAGATCTGGCACAGGTGGCGGATGTTTCATCCGCGTTCCAGGAGGCCATTGTGGATACGGTTGCCATGAGGACGGTCGAAGCGGTGGAGCGGTATCGAGTGAACGCTCTGATCGTAGGTGGTGGAGTTGCATCTAACACGTTGCTTCGCAAGGAGTTGGCGTGTCGCTCGCCAGTCCCGGTGGTTGTGCCGAGACCTGCGCTATGTACTGACAACGGCGCTATGATCGGCGCGGCAGGCTGGTTCCATCTGCGAAAGAGAACGACATACCAGTGGGAAATGGACGTGGAGCCCAGATTGAGACTAGGTTGAATGGGGAGAAACCGTTGTGGACTCTCGAGGGCTACCGCGGTGAGAATGTTCTCGACCGGGCGGCGCCTTTTCGCAGGAACAGCTTATTGACGAATTCGTAGATATCCGTTATGGCCGTCGGGCCGCTGACACTGTACTTAAGTTCCGTGTCGCCGGCTCTGAACCTGGCATATATCCGTGATGGTGATCGCAGCCGATCTACCACAATATAGACGCCCATCCCAGCCAGGACGAGGCCGGCAATTGCCGAACCGATCGCATTGTCCCAGGCTTGCCACACTACCACCGCCACGGTTAGTGCCAGTGCACCCCATGCGTATCCCACAAATCCCAGGCTCCGCTCACTTAGGATGTCGACAGCTGTAATGTCTTGTATAGATATGAAAAACGTCTGATTACGGTGGCCATTGGAACGGACGTGGATAAGCCGGTGGTTTGTCAACACCAGGTTATCAGTGCGAACGGGATGGTCGTCGCGACTGGCCACGAGGTCCAAGGTGGCTTCCACGCGCTCGCCGTCCATGATGTGCAGCTTGTTCATATTTCCCATTTAAACTACCACAAGGCTTCTGCCGACATCTGCCCGAGCGCCGTAGCGCATACACGATGGTAACATGAGGATTGCTTTAGGCCAAACCCCCTCTCGTGAACCTCCTGCCAGTAAGTGAACTCTCAAATGCACGTTCTCTTCCCCGAGATGAATACTCATTATTCGTGGACGCGGCATTAGTGGTGTGCTATTGTTTTAACCGCCTTCTTGTGAGGCGTCCAATCAAGTATTTCCACTCACGAGGAACCGTAAATGGAACGACCTATATTTAAGCCCATTGGCACTCCCGAAGAGATGCTAGATACGCCTGCCCTTGTCGTGGACCTCTCGGGGTTGAAGCAGAACATCGAGACGATGCATTCGTTCTTTGCCGAAAGGCCCGTTGGACTACGCCCCCACGTTTCGGGGCATGGGAGTCCAGCTATAGCGCACATGCAAATTGCCGCAGGTGGCACCGTTGGCGGTATTATGACTGCCACTCTGGGCCAAGCCGAGGTCTTCGCGGCCAACGGCATTGATGACATTTTCCTCGCGAATCTGGTCACGGTCCCTTCGAAAATCGCCAGACTCTGCTCTCTGGCGCGGCGCGTCAAGATGATTGTTTCTGCCGACAGCACTGATAATGTCCACGATCTAGGAAATGCCGCTGTCGAGGCCGGAGTGACCCTTAATGTCGTCGTGGATATCAGCATACGCCAGGAGGGCACAGGTGTCGCTCCGGGCCAGCCCGCGGTAGAGTTGGCAAGGGTCATAGCAGGCGAGGCAGGCCTGCACTTTGCAGGACTCATGACTTACGAAGGTTCCATACGAGCCAGGGGCGAGGATCTTATCAATGAGTCGAAAAGATTAATACAGCAAATCCTGGACACTCGTGAGCAGTTGGAGAAGTCAGGGCTTAATGTTGAGATCGTGAGCGTAGGCGGTACCCACAATTACGAGATCGTAGGTGGCATGGACGGCGTAACCGAGGTCCCAGCAGGGTCGTACGCGCTCATGGACGAAACATATCGTCCCTATAGACCTCAGTTCGTCAATGCGGCCAGGATAATGTCCTGCGTGACCTCTATCCCAGAGGCCGGCAACGTCATTACCGACGCGGGCCGCAAGGCCATCGGAGGTGATGCCGGAAATCCCGGCGTCTTCACTGTACCAGGTGCAAAGGTGAGAGGGCTCAGTGCCGAGCACGGCGGTCTCGAGCTGGACCCCACCATTGATCATGGCCTTGCGCTGGGGGACCGGGTGTGGTTCGTACCGCGGAGCATAGCCGGCTGCGTTAATCTCCATGATTATATGTACGTGATCCAAAACGGTAAACTTGATGCAGTATGGGAGCTGCCCGCACGTGGTCGCTACCGCTAGTCTGATTTGAGATGGAGAACATAGATGGACTACTATCGGCCAGTTCCGGGCACCCGAGTGGAAGACCTTGAGACGCCGTGTCTGCTGGTGGATCTGGACTCTGTAGAGCACAATTTCCGAGTCGTTGCGGACACGTACCGCGATACCGAGTGCAAGATGCGCCAACATACTAAGAATATCAAGAGTCCGCGGCTCGCCCGGATCCAGATCGAGACCGGTGGCACAGTCGGTGGCGTCTGCACTGCAAAGTTGTCAGAGGCCGAGGTAATGGTAGAGGGTGGTATCAGAGATATTCTTATTCCCAACCAGGTAGTCCACAGAGACAAGATCGCACGCATGTGTGCCCTTGCCCGTCGTGCCGACATTAAGGTGTGTGTCGACAACACGGAAAATGTACAGGATCTCTCGGACATCGCCGATGCCTATGGAGTTAAGATTGGCGTGTTGATCGAGGTAGACACCCAGATGGGCCGCGCCGGTGTGCGGAGCAATGAACAGGGGGTAGTTATCGCCAAATTGGCAGATAGATTATCTGGAGTAGATTTTAAGGGTGTAATGAGCCATCAAGCACTTGACACGTTTACAACCCACGAGGCCCGATATGAAACTGGCAGGCAGACGATACAGATCTGCCTGGACGTGAAGGACGCTATCGAGGCCGAGGGTATCCCTGTTGAGATAGTCTCTAGTGGCGAAACCTTCACGATCGACGTGGCTACCACGATCCCGGGGGTTACCGAAGTCGAGGGTGGTACCTACGCCTTGGGTGGCACCGACTACTCATATATGGAAGATTACAGGATGGCCAACATGGTCATGGGTACCGTTATCAGCAGGTCCGGGTCTGGAGTCGCTATTGGTGACGTGGGCCTGTTCGCGCTATCTATATTGGGGGCTGATTCTGTCGAGGGTTACCCAGATGTCAGGGTGGCGGAACTACTGGACCACCAGATTGTTCTCGAGTCGGATAAGGATATGCCGCTGCAAGTAGGGGACAAGTTCAAACTTATCCCATCTTACCAGGATATGATGATTAACCGGTGGGATCAGTACATCGGTGTTAGGGACGGTGTCGTTGAGCAGGTCTGGGATATTCCTGGCAGAGGTTGCACACAGTAGATATCGGTCAGCGCGCTCATAAGATAAAGGCCCGACTTCAGAACGAAGTTGGGCCTTTGGTCTCTCTGTAGCACTAGATATCAAGCGAGGGCGTTAGTATGCCAGTTGCAGGCGTTTGGGTGCATGTTGACTTCTGAGTAGGCTGACGTAGCTGCGATCGCACCTTGGGCTGCGGCCGTAATAGTCTGCTTTAGGTCGCCAGAGGCATCGGTTAGATCGCCAGCCGCAAACAGGCCGTGGACCGTAGTGCGCATCTCCTTATCTACGAGAACCTCGTCTCGATCGTTGAGGTCAGCACCGAGTTGAACTGCCAGTCCGGACCTGGGATCGGCGCCAATCTCAATGAACAGTCCGTCCAACTCCAGTTCCTTCTTTCCACGGAACGTTTTGTTTAAGACAACACCGGTGAGGCCGTTATCGCCCTTCAACTCCACCACGCGGGTACCCAGAATCTTTTCGACGTTCTTCGCTTGATCAAGGAGATGTAAGTTTATCGGTTCCGGTCGTGTTAGATTTTCCTGGCGGTAGATGAGATAGACTTTGTCGGCATACTTTCCAAGGAGGATTGCCCCTTCGACGGCTGCGTTCCCACCGCCAACCACGGCGACGGTATTTCCTCGATGCAGCGGCGCATCACAGGTAGAGCAGAAGGAGACGCCGCGACCGGTCCACTCCTCTTCGTGGTCGAGCGAGAGCCTGCGTCTCTCGCGTCCGATGGCGAGGATGGCAGTGGTGGCCGTGAATGTTTGGCCACCATCGGTACCCACTGTGAAAGCGTGATCTAATCTCTTTATTGAAACTACATTCTCGTCGATGACAGGGACGCCATATTTGTCAATCTGTTCACGGAACTTCAGCATCAGTTCGAACCCGTCGATCTCTGGGTATCCTGGGTAGTTTTCGATCATACCACCGGTGGCCGTTTCGCCTCCGAAGATTCCGCCCACGATGAGGGTTTTAATCTGATATCGGGCCGCATAAAGTCCTGCTGAGAAGGCTGCTGCACCCTGTCCTGCTATTAATACGTCGTATCGCTCCGTCGGGTCTGTCAACTGTTTCACCTCTCTGTGTGCTATACAGTGCTTGCAGCCCCTCCTTAAAAGTCATGAGGGGGAACAATCGTTGGATGCTGGCGCAATCTCGATTTGATATACGGCAGGTGTCCGAGGTGATCTTCCTCGTATATCCCATGACGGACAGACTTTGCTCTGAGGGTCCTGTGACAATTCCCGGATCAATCGTGAGTTGACCGTGGTCTCCGGAATTTATTGTGGCTGAGCCTTGAAGATTGCCCGGCACAACTCGTAGTTAGTGATCTGACTGTGGTCAACAACATGTGCCCTTGAGAATTCTCGAAGGTTGGTGGTGTCGCGAATCAGTTCTACCGTGTTGGCAACCTCCATTGTCCAGGCCGCACAGATGCTGTTGGTTGCAGTGAAGGTAGCAACGGCATCTACCTGTTTGCATGTCCTAATGGAAAACGCGCCCGGAGTCTATGATCAGGGTTTGACCTGTCACACTGTCGGTAGTGCTGAATGCAACGACTTGTCTGGCGATGTCGTCCTTGTCCGCGGCCCTCTGTAGGAGTGAACTCTTCACTGAGGCCTTTTTGTACTCCGGCGCAAGATTATCGGACATCTTGGTGCCTTCAAGGTATCCTGGAGCTATACAATTTACGAGAATGTCCGGTGCCAGGCCGACGGCCATGCACTTCGTAAGATGGATCAGTCCGGACTTCGCCACCGCGTAGGCGATGGACGAGCCTGTGGGGCCGACTCCTGCCACGGAGGCGATGTTGATGATACGGCCGCCGCCCTGGGCCTTCATCGGTCGAGATGCTGCCTTGATTGTTAGCATGGGGCCAGTGAGATTCACGTCTATGAGCTTGCTCCAATCCTCATAAGTGAGGGCGTCGATGTCGTCGTAAGGAATCCACTTGTTGTACCCGGCATCGTTAACCAGAATGTCCAGCCTCCCAAAGCGTTGCAGTACTTGGGCTACCATCTCATCTACCTTGCTGCGGTCGGTGACGTCGCAGTGGATCGCCTCAGCCAATGATCCACCGGATCGCAGTTCGTCGACAAGGCCTTCGGCCTTTTCTCAGCTCTGATAGTAGAGTACTGCAACTCGGGCGCCAGCTGATGCTAGTTCGCGGCAAATTCGGCCACCGAGTCCGCCACTACCTCCCGTAACTGCTGCAACAGCACCATCCAATTTCATCAAATACCCCTATCGTAATCAGTGTAGAATCGTTTCTCAAACCGACCGCACGATTCGTTGGATATGACTGATTTTATACAGGAAATTATAGCATAGGACAAGGTCTTAGGCATGGCGTTCAGGCTTTTCTGGAACCTCGGCGACGGCACGAAATCTAGTGATTTTGGAGGTGTGTGATGGAGCGGGGATGGTCGAAATTATGACTTGGCGCGTACTTGTGAACGGTCACCATGTGATCGCTTGAGACGCTGGAGAGGGTAGCTGTATGGCCTAAAAGACGATAGCACTCAGTGTGCCGAGTGATCTAGATGTGCCAAGTGGTCTAGATTTGCGAGGGGCTATTTTCTAGGGCCAAGATTGCCCCTTGAATTCTAAGTTGTTCCACCTGCAACTGCCGGTACGACGCTTATTTCGTCACCGTCGCTGGTACCCGTGTTTAGGCCGTCAAGGAAGCGTACGTCTTCGCCGTTGATGTAGATATTAACGAAGTTGCGAAGTTCGCCCTCGTCATTGCAAAGGCGGTCCTTAATTCCGACGAACCGCACCTCTAGGGCATCCACGATCTCGCCTAGGTTTTCGCCGTCCACCGATACCTTGTCCTCACCCTGAGTCAGACGTCGGAGAGGTGTCGGAATTCTCACTATTACACTCATGTTCTGGGTCCTCCAATGCTTATCATAGGCTGCCGCAGTACGCCTTAGCCTGACCACATACTCTCTTGTCCCCTGACAGGGTTCACTCGCCTTCCCAAGTCGGATCTATTACCCGCAGCTAACTATCGTTTCGGCTGATCTCTCAAGCACTGGTGCGATCTACCCCTCCCCGGCCTTTGACTACTTTGGTACGGCAGACGGTGGTGCCGGTCTTGAACTTGTATCTCATCGGGTGGATCAACTGCTCTGGGATCGGGTGTTTAGTGGGAAGGTGAATTTCATTCGTATGAATTCTATCGTCCCACTGCGCTCACGTCTTCAAGTGCGTGGTCATATTCTCCTCAAAGGATTTGTAAGTGGGTTTTATGTTGACAGGGTCGGCGATGTCGCTGACTACTTCTTGGGTCTTTAGGCCGTTACCAGTGATGAAAGCAACCGTCACCTCTTCACGCTTGATCTTTCCACTCTCCGCCAACTTCCGGAGTCCGGATATAACGACACCACCTGCGGTCTCTGTGAATATTCCTTCGGTTTCGGCCAGCAACATGATACCCTCGGCGATTTCAGTCTCTGGGGCGGCCACGGCGGTCCCGCCGGTCTCCTGTAGTGTCTGGACCGCGTAGGGGCCCGCGGCCGGGTCGCCGATAGCCAGAGACTTGGCGATGGTATTTGCCTTGACGGGCTGCACTATCCGTGATTCTTTCTCAAAGGCCTTTACGATGGGTGAGCAGCCCTCGGGCTGGGCCAGATGCATGCGTGTTTTCACCACATGCATGTCTGTCTTTACCTGATCAATCAGTCCGACATCGGCGAGTTCGGTGAGGCCCTTCCATATCTTTGTGTGTAGTTCACCGGATGCTGCCGGGACGACGCAGTTGTCAGGCGCGCGCCACCCCAATTGCTCCGCGACCTCGTATCCCAGGGTCTTGCTGCCCTCGGCGTAGTAGGGGCGCATATTGATGTTTACAAAGGCCCAATGGAGGTCGTCCGCAAGTTCGCTGCACAGTCGGTTAACCTGGTCGTAACTGCCATCGACCGCCACCATCGTTGGGCCGTAGATCGATGCGCCCACGATCTTGCCGTTCTCCAGGTTGTTCGGGAAAAAGACTACGGTCTTCATGCCAGATTTGGCACCGTGGGCTGCGACGGAACCCATTAGGTTACCTGTTGAGACACAGGCAAGGACCTCGAATTCGAATTCGAGGGCCTTGGTAGCAGTTATGGAAACTGGTCTGTCTTTGAATGAGAAACTTGGATTGACGCTGTCATTCTTAATGTAAAGATTATCCAGTCCGAGCTTTTGGCCTAGATTGTTGGCCTTCAAAAGAGGTGTGAAGCCGGTACCTAGGTCCACCGCGTTCTCGGCCTCCACGGGGAGGAAGTCATGATAGCGCCAGATAGTGTCGGGTCCGTTAGCGATGCTTTTCCTGGAAACGGACCTGGCGATGGAATCGTAGTTGTAGGCAGCTTCAAGTGGGCCGAAGCAGTACTCGCATGCATTAATCGGCTCTATCGGATAATCGCGGCTGCACTCTCGACAGCGCAGAGACGTAACATGGGACAATTAAGTAAAACCTCCGAGTTGACGGGAGTTACCGTGGTTGGCCCTTCTCCACCCAGCGGATGGGCGAAGGGCATAGAAAATGGTAGCAACAGCCACGAAGGGCTGTCAAGAAAGTAGTATCGCCTGGTTGTAGGGTCGCACTCTTCGCCTTATACTCACGACACCAGTCCTCTCTGGCCGAGGCACGTTTTATGGACCAAGGCAATCGAGTGTTGTCGCTGTTTCCTCTGAACACGGTGCTGTTTCCTCACGCAGTTATGCCGCTACGCATCTTCGAGGATCGGTACAAGTTGATGCTCCAGCGCTGTCTCGATGCCGATTCCAAATTTGGTGTGGTCCTTATTAAGTCCGGTGTCGAGGTTGGTGGGCCAGCCGAGACATACTTGGTGGGTACCATGGCACGAATCATTGATGTGCAACGTAGTGATAATGAGCAAATACTTATCACTGTGGTGGGAGATGAACGGTTTCGCATCGAGACCTTGACGCAAGATCTCCCATATCTCGAGGGTCACGTATCTTCAGTAGCGGAGGACCTTGGTCCGACAATTTCCCAGAATGAATTGGAGGAAGTGCGTGTGGTCGCTGCCGAGCAGGTGCGGCTAGTTCATGGATTAGTAGGAGGCTGGGTCAGCGAGCCGGCTCTGCCCACCGACCCTGTAGTTCTATCCTACTTCATCGCGGCGATGCTCCAGGTGGGCGTTGGCGAGAAACAGGCGATTCTGGAGGAATTGTCTGTTGCCGAGCGGTTTAAGATGGAGTTGCGGATCTTGGAACGGGATCGCGAGGCGTTGGAGGAACGTGTCGCCCGGGAGCTTGGCGGAGGTAACAGCTAGTAGTGGTGGTTCCCACGTGTCCTCCGCGAGGTGTTTAGCATCATGCTTGAGATTGGTGGCGCGTGAGATAGAAATATGGGTGTCCATTCTGGCGATCATCGCATGCAATTCACAGGGAATCTCACCGCTCAACGAATTGCTGCATCAGCCCCTGATGAGATGTCGTAGAGAGATCGGGCTGATTGCCGAATGTTCGATGGGATTTTAGGATGAGACTAGTAGTGGACTTGGAAGCACTCAGAACCCTGTAAAGATAACTCTGGATGCATGGAAGTTGTGTGGCGCACAGTTGCACTGCGACGGGTAAGACGGTCCCTCCCCCGATTCTTTGTCACTTGACTCACCAGAATAAGAGGGAAGTGCAGCACAGAGAACATTTATCCAGGCAAGTAGCCTACTTTATGAAATACCTCGGCCAGCCTTGCTATACCCTCATGTATTTCTTCAGGCGTATTGTACCCGTAGCACAGACGGGCATAGTTTTTGCCGGATACCCCGTCTGGGGCGAAATTGACGCCTGGATGGTAACCGACATCGGCGTTTAGAGCCGCCGATTGTGTTGTAGTCAAATCAGTGCCCTCACTAAGTCTAATCCAGATATATAGAGCGCCGTCTGGCCGGCTCCAAGTAGCGGCGGAGCCGAAATTTTCTCCAAGCGCGACTAGCATGGCGTCGCGTTTGGCCCGAAGAATCTCGTTTATGTCGACTATATGATGCTGAAGCCCGGATATTGCGTACCGGTGCACTGCCAGGGCGGTGAACTGGTTCACGCCGCCACCGCTCTTGATGGGCTTTACAACCTCCATCACCGCGGGCGGCGCTGTTAGATATCCGATCCGCATGCCAGGCGCGATGATCTTCGAGAACGAGCCTACATACATCACGAGCCCGACCTCGTCCAGCGAATGTATTGACGGGATAGACTCGCCCTCGAATCTAAGGTCTATGTAGCAGTCATCCTCAAGGATCGGCACCGAGTGTTTGTGCGCCAGTCGGAGCATTTCACAGCGTCTTTCAAGGGTCATTGTCCAACCCTGAGGATTCTGAAATGTGGGTATGGTGTAGATCATCTTGACGGCCTTGCCCTCGGTCTTTGCCAAGACGATTGCACTTTCAAGGGCGTCTGGAAGCATGCCTTCGGTATCGCATTGCACACCCCGGATGTCGGCCCGGAACCTTCGCAGGATACCCAAGGTGCCGCTATATACAAAATCCTCGGTAAGCACCACGTCTCCGGGGTCTACAAGTGCATCGATGAGCATGTGGAGCGGCTGACTGGAGCCATCGGCAAGGATGATTTCATCGGGGGATACACCTATTCCTCGATCCTTGCGCAACTTCTCTGACACGTATTCCCGCAAAGGAGGATAACCCTCCGGATGGGGGTATATCGCCAGCTCTTGGCCCTCTTCTCGAAGCGCCGCTTTCAGAGCATCGATCAGATCATCCAGAGGCAGTGACCCTGGGTCGGGATAAGCTACGGCGAAGTCGTACTTGCCACGTTTGACCACGTCCTTGCCGGTGCCGGCTTCCGGTGCTCGGTCTGAAAAAAGGTTCTGGAAATTGAACTCGCCGTGCTCTGCCATTGAGAAGGCGCTCCTAGTTTGTGTTGTCTGGTCGCGTTGATCCAACGGGCCTGATTAGTCGACCGCTATTCTTAGGCGTTTATTTATACGACCCTTGCTCTCGTGGCTTGTCACGGTGATCGTACCCACCTCTTTGGTGTTGGCCACGTGGGTGCCGCCGTCGGCTTGCAGGTCAAGGCCCTCAATGTCCACAATACGGATTTCGCTGATGGACTCTGGTAGCAGGTTGATCTTAGTGCGGATCAAATCCGGAATTTTGAAGGCTTCGTCTCTGGGTAGGGTGCGAATCTTCACATCGCGGGCTGCCTGGACCTCAAGGTTGATCAACTCTTCTATCCTCTCGGCGAAGCCTGCCGACATCTCCTCGAGCTCGAAGTCCATGCGGGCCGTAAGCGGCTTCATGTCGCTTCCTGTGACGTGGGCACCGAAATCTCTCCACACGACCCCGCATAGGATATGTAGAGCGGTGTGGGTGCGCATGAGTTGGTAGTGCCGGTCCCAGTCGATCTTACAGTGCACTGAGGATCCTACTAATGGGGGATCGCCATCTAGTTCGTGGACGAATTTGTTCAGAGCGCGCGATATCTTCCGGACACGCCATTCCTGGCCATCGGCTTGTAGTACACCAGTGTCGGAGGGTTGTCCTCCTCCGCCGGTGTAGAATGGCGTGCGGTCCAGGATGACGCCGGTTTTGGTCGCTTCGACGACCGTGGCGTCGCACTCTCTGATATATGAATCAACGGTGGCAATCAGTTCGGTCATACGGCTACTCCTGATTCGACAGGTATTAGTATGTCAATTCCGGGTAACGGAACATCTCTTTATTACAAGGTTCTACGATCCCACCAATGTCTATCAGACTGCAGTCTAGTCTGAAACTCGTCATAGAAACGGGGTTGCGAAGCACAGATTTGGTTTCCAAGTGGTCGTAGAGTGTTTTTGTGTGACATGAACGAGCGATCATGACCTCGCTGGTTCTTGGGATTTCAGAAGCCGCTTGAAAGCGTCTCGAACTTCATCTGTGATCGCGGTGTCGCCATCTCCATTACTGAGCTGAAGATCACGTTGATTTCGGAGGCATATTACCTCTTCGATAAACCATGATACTTGTGGTGAAGATCGCTGTCTATGGCCCTTGAAGACGATTTGAGAGGCTGCCGGCGTGCTACAATCGCGCTGGGCCCGGTAGGTGGCCCAAAGCACATGGAGAGGGCAAGAAATGTCGCTGGGAAACTACGATTTTGTGATCGTCGGTGGTGGGATCATTGGACTCGCGACCGCGATGACACTAGGTCGCGCCAATCCGGATCGGACGGTCGCTGTGCTGGAGAAGGAGTCTGGGATCGGGCAGCATCAGACCGGCCACAACAGTGGTGTCATTCACGCTGGGATCTACTATCCGCCTGGCTCGAAGAAGGCCGATTTTTGCTGGACCGGATCTGGGATGTTGCGCCGGTTCTGTGATGAGAGAGGCATCCACTACAATATGTGCGGCAAACTTATCGTAGCGACAGACGAATCGGAACTGACCCGCTTAAAAGATTTGTACCGCAGGGGCTTGGCCAACGGTGTAGAGGGTCTTGAAATGGTCGGAATCGAGGCCTTGAGAGAGTTGGAACCTCATGCGGCCGGGATCGCTGCAGTTCACTCTCCCAACACCGGAATTATCGATTTCACAGATGTCAGCCGTGCCCTGGCCGACGAGATTGTGGAGACTGGCGGCCAAGTCCATGTAGACGTAGAAGTCCTACGAATATCGGAGCGTGATAGTCGAGTGGTGTTGGAGACTGACAGGGGCGAAGTGACTGCCAATAATCTTGTCAACTGCGCTGGACTGCATGCCGACAGTGTCGCGCGGTCCATGGGGCTCGACATAGATGTGCGAATCGTTCCTTTCCGTGGGGAGTATTTTACACTCCGACCCGATAGTGCCGGGTTGGTTAACGGTCTGTTATATCCGGTGCCTGACCCGAAGATGCCCTTTCTTGGCGTCCACTTCACAAAGCGAATCGGTGGTGGAGTGGAGGCTGGTCCCAACGCAGTGATGGCTCTCGCCAGAGAGGGGTACAAAAAGACCGACGTCGACCTCCGAGATATGTTCGGGGTGCTGCAATTCCCCGGATTTTGGCGGATGGCGCGGAAGCACTGGATCACTGGCATCAAAGAACAGTACAGGTCGTTTGCCAAAAGAGCGTTCCTCCGCTCTTTACAGGCCCTGGTGCCGGAAATCCAGATGAAGGATCTATCTGCGCCAGGTGCCGGTGTACGGGCCCAGGCAGTGGACCGGCAAGGAACGCTTATCCAGGACTTCAGCATCGTTCGTACTCGTAGTTCGGTTCATGTGCTTAACGCGCCCTCACCGGGCGCGACATCTTGTCTGGCCATCGGTGAGCATATAGCTGGACTGGTTGCCGATGGAGAGTGACGCGTCGTTGTATGTAACTAACCCTCTATGGGACTATTAGCCATTAGGGTGCTACACCGCATAACCCTGCCTCTGGGGGCAGGGTAGCTGAAGGGGTCAATGGGGCGTGTCAGGAAGTGGGAGCGGTGGTTGATGGGTGCGTGGCGAGGGGTAAGGGATTTTTACTCATCATCGGAAAGTACACGGCGAGCCACAAGAGCCAGTGAAATAAGACAGGCTATGGCTATTGCCATCAGTGGTTTCCAAACCATCCCTTCCTCAATGGTCATGTAACCAAATCCACCAATCAACGTCACCGTAAAGACAAGGCTATCAAGGCCACTCCTAACCAATCGAATAGCTATGTAGGTACATGAGATAATACTAGTTGCTATCCATATCATCGAAAACCATTGGGGTGTCCATCCAAAACCTAGGACACTAATGAGAGCAAATCCTGACCAGCCATTCGGAAATAAATCGAAACAAAGGTGGAGTGCAAATCCAACTGACAATCCTAATGCAAACCATCTAAATTGGAATGTGCGAGTCCCAAATGCGAACCCTGCTACCAAGAAAGGAATTAGCGGTCCATGGGTAACGAAGGACCGATGCAATAACAGCCCTGTGTTCTGGTCTATATCAGGGAACCAGTCACCAATCCACAGTCCTGCGACGAGAGCTGGGAAGCTAAAAAGATATCTCACCAACAGATTATTTGTTGATCGATCTACCGTAATCACACCGTAGCATTTTGCACATGTGCAATGTGAGGGGTGATCTGAGTACCAATGGCTACGAGAAGGCATATGTAATGAGCCAAACAGAGTTTACTAGTGCGTATTGGAGTAGTTTCTGTTTGCCCATTATAGCCGAGAGATCAATTAGCCGTGTACGGAAGTGGGAGTTGTGGCTGATGGGTGGGTAGCGTGGGTGCTAAGTTAGGCTGTTGTGAGGTAGGTGGGGGTATATATTCCCATGCTCCCACGATGCCTAAGGAACACTAGCAATCAGGCATGTACCAAACTGTACCGTCTTTCTCAAACTCGTGGTAGCCAGAACATCCATTCTCGATGGCGGCGGCTTCAGCATCTTCAGCGGATTCATAGACCATTCCTTCGCACTTTTCTATTTCACCAGATTCACCAATGTATTCGTGGTGACCAATTTCTCCGCTTTCTTGGCTTTCTCCATCGGCGTCAGTAGGGCTATCGGCCATAACATGCGTAGTGGTCATTACCAAAATAACCAAAGCTGTTGTAATCCCGATTAAAGTACCCAGATATTTGATTTTGTTCATAGGGTTATTATCCCAGATGGGTCTTGTCTATAAGTATTTCTAAATACAATATCTGTTTTTATGTTTCATTGCCAGACAGTTTTATTCTAGGGTCTACCACCATTAAGAGAAGGTCTGAAATCAGTGTTCCAATAACTGTGAGTATTCCTAGAATAAGTATTACATCAGCTGCTA
>CAYLLU010000009.1:0-37925 GCA_964384845.1 uncultured Dehalococcoidia bacterium | reverse complement strand
ACAAGCGATTAGCGCGGGCGGTAGCACGTTTACCAAAGCTTTAGGCTCAGGAGGAAACATAATGCATCGGAGAAAAACCAAAAAGATGATGGTTGTGGAAGAGCGGTTTCAGCAGCCGCTCGAGGTGATGTTACCGCCGCTCGTCACCGAGAATGGCCTCTCAGCGACTGCTGAAGAGCTAGGGGTGAGCAAAGCCACACTGGGTTATTGGCTACTGAAACTTGGCATCAATGTTCAGCGGATTGCGCTGGCACCGGGTGAGACGATCGAGGTCAAGAAGGCGAGCTAGTCTCTCCCCTATGTCGCCCCCCCAATCGGCGGAAGGATATCCGTCGAAGGCGATAGATACGAGAGGGCCGGGTCTGAGTAGTGCCTGACCCGGCCCGCTCGTATTATTTGAGGATTGCAACAATCAGGCGGCGTATTGTTATCAGTTCCTTCGAACCGCCTGTCGGGCCTCTTTCTCTCGATCTCGATCAATAATGGCTCGGCGCTTGTCGTAACGTCGCCGCCCCTTAGCCAGTGCTAGTTCCACCTTGGCCCGATGCCCCTTCAAGTAGAGCCGTAGTGGGATCAGCGTCAGCCCTCTCTCGTTGACTTGCTTGGTTAATCTCATGATCTGTTCCTTGTGGAGCAGCAACTTGCGAGGTCGAGTAGGGGCGTGGCCATCGGGTCCAGAGGCAGAGTAGGGCGCGATATGCACGTTCATGAGCCATATCTGACCCTTCTCGGGTTTAGCGAACGCCTCTGATATGGTCGCACGTCCCTCGCGCATCGACTTGATCTCGGTACCGAGCAGTGACAGCCCTGCCTCGATGGAGTCAATGATATCGTAGTTGTACCGAGCCTGGCGGTTGACCGCGAACGTCTTGCCGTCTTTCATGGATCTTGAGTCTAGGACCCTGTGGAGGTCATGCGCTCTAGCTCCTCGATCGCTGCTTGGAACTGCCGGATGTCGGCTTCCTGTCTGTCCCTGTCCGTAACCTCGATATCTGGAGTGAGCCCCTCGCCCTGGATAACCCGACCAAGTGGCGTATACCAATGGGCGATAGTGATGTACAATCCGCCACCGTTGCTGAGTGGGCGCATAATGTTGACACTGCCCTTGCCGAAGGTCGTCGTGCCTATCACTGTCGCCCTCCCGTAGTCTTGGAGCGCACCTGCCAAGACCTCACTTGAGCTGGCACTCCGCTCATTGACTAACACCACCATCGGGATAGCCGTGGCTACGCCTAGGTCTCGGATCTTCCAATTCTCCCGGGAGCCATCACCCTTCTGCACGTAGAGTACCAAGTCGTCGTTCTCGGCTTCGAGAAACATACTGGTGATCTCCACTACCGCGTCCAGCGTACCCCCGTCGTTGTCTCGGATATCCAGAATCAATCCCTCGGCCCCGTCAGCAATAACCTTCTCTAGCATCTCCTTGAGTGCTTTAGGCGAATTCGGGAAAAATTGGGTTAGCCGGATATGGGCATATTTATCGCCAGGCTGGCTCCTAAGCACGACACTCACCAGTGGGATGACATTGCGTTCGACGGAAATCAGTACCGGGTCTAGGGCTCCCAGGTGCTTCACCAACAATAATACCTTGGTGCCCTTCGGACCACGTATCCTAGCAACTGCTTCCAACAGGCTGAATCCCTCAATCACCTCTCCATCCACTTCAAGGATGATGTCACCCGGTCTGATACCGGCTGCCTGGGCAGGTCCACCTTCTATAGGGGACACGATGACCAACTTTCCTGCACGGTTCATGTTGACATGAGCACCGATGCCCTCGAAGTTGCCTCGAAATATATCGTTAAAGCTCCCCGTAACTACCTCCGGGCTAACATACGCCGTCTGTCCGTCCCCCAGGACCGCAAGCATTCCCCTTATGGCTTCCTCCGAGAAGGAGCCAGGGTCAAGTGCGGATGAATCTACGTAATCTCCCACGAGATATGACCAGGCTTCCCAGATAATCCCCAGCTCTTCGGGCACCGGATCAGGTCGTTCAATAGGTTTTAACGGTTGAACAACTTCGGGGAAAACAGAGGATTCGGACGTTGTGAAACCACTAGTTGCCCGAGAAGTCCCAGATTCATTAGTAACTGCTTTGGAAGCATTCTTTTCGGATTGGGCACCAGTCCCGTCACTAAGATTGCAGGAGGTTCCTGCAATCAGGCTTAGCAAGGCCAGCGAAACCAAAAGTTTTTTCACGCGTTTTCCTTCCACAAACACCCACTGCACCCACCAATCTGACGATGCCGTATTGTAACACCCAGTTTCATCGCCCGCTTATTAGGACAAATCGCGTATGTTTTCGTATTAATAGCGGCCGTAGCTTTGGAGCAATACCTACGCCCACATTATAACCTCACTACTGAACACCAATTGGCAACGCCCCAGAGAAAGGCGGCGTAGCAGCCTGAAAAGTTAATTCTAATCCTTTCAGTTTTTTCAGGCCATAGATGAAAAGGCACTATTATCCCGAAAAGGTGCTGAAAAGACTTGACATGTGGGTACCCGGCCTATATTTTGGTGGCATCCAAGCTGCATAAGATGATCGAGATAGGAATACTAATTGAAGTGACCAACCAGGCAGACGAGACCCCAGTCGAAGACCAGGCCCCCCGAAAACGTACCCGGATGGTGCGACAGTACCCCGTGTATCCTCTTGAAGATGCTCTAGGCATCGCCAATGCCATACAGGAGGTAAATCACGGAGAGCCTTTCGATCGCGTATTACTTGCCGGAGCCCTGGGCACAACACCAGCAAGTAGCGGCTATATCACTAAGCTCAACGCCTCGTTAAAGTACGGTATCACTCAAGGGGGTTATGCCTCAGAGAAGATCTCGCTTACGGGATTAGGTCGCTCTATCACAGCGCCCACGGGTGGTACAGAGCGCCGCCAAGCACTCGTGCAGGCGGCACTACTACCCGAACTATTCCACAACTTCTACCGCCCTTTGGACGGCAAGCGAATGCCCCCAGATCAGTACGCCAAAAACACGTTGCAACGCGACGGTGACGTGCATCCTGATCTGACGAGTGAGTGCCTCGGAATCATCAAGCAAAATGGATTTTTCGTGGGAATTCTCGGAGACGTGGGGGGGGCACAGTACGTCAGCCTTTCAGGAGCCCATGTGTCGACCGAGCAGACCATGACTGCTTCCCCGGACGATCGGGACGAAACGCGTGGCATGGATATGGCTAAGCAAGATAATCTAACCACCTCTAATTCGGTTGCCTCCCTCACAGCACCAGACGCGGCATCAAGACTATTGATCGCGCATGCGGGTGATACCGTAGTGGTCGAGGCCATCCGACGAACGTTCGACTCTTTTGGAATTGATTACGCGACAATCGAATCCGAGAACGCTGTCCAGTACCCACCAGATCGTGAGATGTCGGACATCCTCAAGTCGTGTGACGCGGCGGTGTTGGTGTTGGCTATACCAGAGGATTTGGTTGAAGACGAACGAATCCAAGCGTTTAATAAGGAGAGCATGATCTTCATGCTTGGAGCAGTGGCACTCTACGGCGACCGAGTCGTACTCATGCGGGAAAAAGGCCTTGACCGTCTCCCACAGGAGGCCACGTTGCGAACGTTCCAGTTCCGCCGCGACAACCTGGACGAACTGTCTCTGCGCCTACTCCAAGAGCTCCACCGAATGGATGTGATTCAGATCAGTCGTTGCGGCTAATCTGAATCACATCCATTAATTTCCAGATACTTAAGTTGACATAACATCTATAGTGCGATGTTCGGATTTAGGGTCTTGGGGCAGGCTAATCTGCTACCATTCACGCTTTCATTAGAAGACACAAACGGACTCTGTAGACAACAAAACTCGCTCGGGCCCCTGATCAGAGCTCTACGCCCCCTCTCCTAGCTGAAGGCAAGGCCATGGAGTGTGTGGCAGAACGGTGATTACCATAGAAGGAGTGGTCGTAGGTTGCGGTTCGTTGAAGACAAAGAACGTTAGCAAAGTTAATTGGATTTACCTGCCTGTAGTTGTCACCATTCAATCTAGAATCCCTACTAGGGATGGAGGTTTCCGGCTCAACAGGATGGTTAAGTGGCAGTGGGCCGGGTATGTCGGCGGAAACCCAACTGGCGGTGCGCCTCAAAGGGATCAAAAACCGACTATCTCGCCTTATATATTGACTTCAAAGCCAAGGTCGACTTCTGATATCTGATGCCGGTACGCCGCCTCGTATTCCCACTCTTCGCTGGGAAACTCTCGGAGAAGTATCTTCACCTGATCGGCGGGGATGCCGAGTGGCTCGAGGTTTCTCACGATAGCGCAATATAACGTTGATTTGTGCGTCGAGAGAACGGCATGCTAGTAAACCTATGTTGACGAGCATGTAGCGGTCGCTCTTGTACCTATATTTCCCGTCCACAAAGCATGTCATCCAGCCAAAACACTAGCCGCCAGAGACGGCGCTCCGGTCACGGCTGTTTCTAGTTCCGTGGTTAAGTCATCGAGGCCTTGGCCTGTTAGGGCGGATGTCATGACTGTCCTGGGATGGGAGTCTATGTTAATCATGGCTTCATTTTGCATGACCTCTGATTTGAGTAGGTCGATCTTATTGAGAACCAGAATCCGTGGGCGGTCGCCCATGTGCATGTTATCCAGTATGTCCTCTACTGTCTGGGCCTGGGCTGCGGCGTTGGTGTGGCTCATGTCTACGACGTGGAGCAGTACCGTCGCGTACTCGATCTCCTCCAGCGTGGCCCTGAATGCATTTACTACCAAGGGCGGCAGCTTCTGGATGAAGCCCACGGTGTCGGTGAGCAACATTTCGCGCCCTGAAGGCAGCCTTAGGCGGCGTGTGATGGGGTCAAGTGTCGAGAAAAGCCGGTCCTCGGCTACTACTTTTGCCCTGGTCAGTGCATTGAGCAGCGAGCTCTTGCCGGCGTTTGTATAGCCGAACAGGCCTACTACAGGGACGCCCTGCTGATCACGTCGGGTACGATGCTGTCCACGCTGTCGTCGGACCGTCTCCAGTTCCTTCTTAATCTTGAGAACTCTGTTACGTATCAGGCGCCGGTCCGTCTCAATCTGGGTCTCGCCCGGTCCGACGGTACCAATGCCCGACCTGACACCACCCCGCTGTCGTTCCAGATGGGTCCACTGCCCTGCCAGCCTAGGTAGCAGATACTCGTGCTGAGCCAACTCAACCTGCAATCGTCCCTCGCGGGTCTGGGCCCGACGTGCGAACACGTCGAGGATCAGTGCAGTGCGATCCATTACCTTATCGTCATCGAGGGCCACCTCCAAGTTACGTTGCTGCGACGGGGCCAGTTCGTCGTCACATACAAGGACATCGAACTTTTTCGCGTCCTGCAGGGCCTTGATTTCGTCGATCTTGCCCTTGCCCAGGTATGTTTGGGTCGGGGCCTTGAGGCGCTGGGACACGGTGCCGACGACGCGTCCCCCTGAACTACGGGCCAACTCGGCAAGCTCTTCCAGGGAGTCGTTGAGGGACCAGATGCTTTTAGGCCGACGTCCCGTTTGGACACCTACGCAGAACACTCGCTCTATTGTGGGTCCGGTTGATTGGGTTCGTTTGGCCACACTGACCTCCTTGCAATATACGAGTAGCCACGTTTCACAGGATGCTTATCGCCTTTTCGGCAGAAGAGTAAAAAAGGATATCTGTGAGTGACACCCTCACACTCCTGTCAAAGGGGCTCCGCCCCTCTGCAAACCTCAGCGGTCCCTCGAATTGTGGGCCAGTTTGACAAGCTATTTTCAGAATATGAAGGAAGCTGCCCCACAGGATGATATCGCCTTCAGCGAAGAAAAGAAAATATCGAGTGTTTGCGAAGGGATACTTTGACGCAAACGGCAAATCGTCTACGCCCCTCTACATGCCCATGAGGTCAAGAGATCTGCGGGTCATTTCAGCCAACTCTTCCACTGAGATCGTTGAGGTGACTACCTTTTGCAGCCCTTCCATAGAAATCTAAATTTGCAGCTAAATGGTCCAGTTTGATAGGCGGTCGACGGCCTTTTCGAGCTGATCATCCGAGAGGGTTAGAGACAGCCGTATGTAGCCCTCGCCCCATTTCCCATAGCTGGTGCCGGGGGATACGAGCACGTCTGTTTCCTCCAGTAGCCGTTCGGAGAACCCCGCGGAAGTGAAACCTTCAGGCACACCTGCCCATATATAGAGGCTGGCCTTCGGGTGCTCGACTGTCAGGTCCAAGTCCCTTAGTGCCTCCACGACGAGGTCACGTCTGCGGTGGTATATCTCGTTGCGACCGGAAATCTCTGCGTCAGGAATGGCCATGGCCGCCATACCCATCTGCTGAATGGCCTGCGGGACGCCCGAATCCATGTTGGACTTAATGACGCGGAGCGCCTCAATTATGTCACGATTGCCCACGGCCATCCCAAGCCGCCAGCCGGTCATGTTGTAGGACTTCGACAGCGAATGGAACTCCACTCCAACGTCCCTGGCACCCTCAACCTGTAATATACTCAGGGGCCGGTAGCCATCGTATGCTATCTCACAGTAGCATGCGTCGTGCATCAGCACGATATTGTGTCGCCGCGCGAACTCTATCGCCTTGGCAAACTGGTTCAACTCAGCCGTGGCGCCTGTTGGGTTGTTGGGATAGTTCAGCCACATGATCGTGGCCTTGTTGGCCACGTCCTCAGGTATTGCGCCCAGGTCGGGAAACCACTGGTTACCTTCCATAAGTGGCATGTAATAGGATTCGCCACCCGAGAAGAGCGTGCCCACCGAGTAGACGGGGTAGCCGGGGTCCGGAACTAGGGCAATATCGCCCGGCTCTACGAAGGCCATCGCGGCGTGTCCGATACCCTCTTTTGCACCAATTAGGGAAACCCCCTCGGTCTCGGAGTCCAACTTAACGTCGAAACGTTTCTTGTACCAGTCCGCGACCGCCCCGCGGAACTCCGGCAGCCCCTCACTTTCCGGATACCGGTGATTTGGCGCGTCAAGGGAGGCCTTGTAGAGCGCGGCGAGCACAGACGGTGGCGTCGGAATATCTGGATCTCCAATACCAAAGCTGATGACGTCAATGCCCTGGGCCTTTTTCGTCGCAATCTTGCGGCTGATCTCTACAAATGGGTAAGGCGGAACCGCCCCTACTCTACCGGCTATCTTCATTTCACGCTCCGAATTTGATTTGGTTTCATGGAAGCCAAAATTTTCCGTTGAGCACGCTGCGGACACTTAGGGGATTTTTGAAAGTGGCAGAAGCATCTTTGCGTTTGGGTTAGCTTAATGAGAGGCGGTGTCCTAGGCTGGCCATTCGCCCACGAAGACCTCTTCAACGGGGCCTTCCATAATCACTTCGCCGATTCCGGACCAGTGTATCTGGAGGTCTCCGCCTGGTAGCGACACGGTCACGTCGTCTTCCAGGAGGCCGTTTTGGTGGCCTACTGCAACTACTGCGCAGGCACCAGTGCCACAGGCCAGAGTCAGACCGGATCCGCGCTCCCATACACTCATCCTGACATGATTCCGAACCAGGATATTCACGATTTCGAAGTTGAACCGTTCAGGGAACATCGGGTTATGTTCTACCTTCGGCCCCAGATCATGGAGTAGCACTTCGTCGACAGGGGTGTCGATGAACGCCACGGCGTGGGGGTTACCCATCGATACACAGCTTATGACAAAGATTCCGCCACCGACTCTTAGGTGGTAATCGACCAGTGTGTCATGGCCCGACGCTACGACCGGGACCTGGTCAACGGCGAAACGCGGCTCACCCATGCCCACGATGGCACGAGTGACCCTGCCTTCTTCCCATTTCGGTGTGACGGTCAGGTCACCGGACAACGTTTCTACGGTCACTGTGGGACTATCTGCAGGAACGATTCCATTTTTCATGGCAAAGGCTAACAGGCATCGTATGCCATTGCCACACATCTGTCCTTCAGAGCCATCGGCGTTGTACATCGACATGCGCAGATCGGCGCGGTCTGAATCTTGGGCCAAGATCAGGCCGTCCGAACCGATGCCACGGTGACGGTCGCTCATAGCAACCGAAAGCGCGGCCCAGTCTTCGTCCTTGGCGCGAGCATCAACGTAGACGTAGTCATTGCCGGCCCCGTGCATCTTGGTGAATTGCATCGCCTGCACACCTCTTTTAGACGCCATATTATAGCACAGACCGTAGCTAGCAAATCATGGAAATGGTGAGTGAGTGTGTGTACTGTCCCCAGCCCTTCCAACTTACATAAAACGACTACGTGAGTAACACTCTCGCACGTCGCCAAAGGCGCGGAAGACCTTTGCAAACATCGAACGTTAGTCCCTAGTTCCAACCCAGTCCCTGACCTGGCTCGCGGCCGCTTTCAAGCCGGCTTCGTCGGCATTGTTCCACGCGATTCGTTCGTCGGTTTCGCGGAACCATGCGTGTTGCTGGCGAGCGAACCGTCGGATACGTCGTTTAGCAAAGTCTACGGCGTCCTCAAGAGTCGTGCCGTCTTGAATATGCTGGCACAATTCACGGTAGCCCAAGCCGGACATGGACGACAGATCTGGCGAGTAGCCTTGTTCTAACAACGCTTTAACTTCGTCGACCCATCCCATTTTCAGCATCTGGTCTACGCGACGGTCTACTCGCCTATATAGATCGGCGCGATTAAGACGCAGTCCCACAAGCATCGTGTCCCAATTGGGAGCAACGTGCCGAGGGTTGCTCCTGGAGGTTTCGCCGAACACCGCATACACCTCCAGCGCCCGGATTACGCGGCGAATATTTTGCGGGTCGATACGGTCGGCAGCCTGGTGATCAGCGGCCCGCAGTTGCGCATACAGGGCCTCGCCTCCTTCCGACGCTGCCCGTGCCTCTAGCTCAGCACGAAGTTCGGGGACCGGTGGCACCTCCGGAACTTGCCAGCCTTCCAAAAGACCCCAGACGTACTGGCCCGTACCCCCCACTAGAATTGGCAGGCGCCCCCGGTTATGGATATCGACGATAGCTGCCCTGGACTGGCGCAAGAAGAGGCCAAGACTGTATGGCTCGTCGGGATCGACGATATCTATCAGGTGGTGAGGGACGGCGGCGCGCTGCTCTGGGTTGGGCTTGGCAGTGCCTATGTCCATGTGGCGGTAAACCTGGCGACTATCCGCACCTATGATCTCGCCGTCCAGATCCTGAGCCAGCTGGACGGCGAGTGCGGTCTTGCCGGTGGCTGTTGCTCCTACCATGGCAACCAATCTGGATGTTGAGGCTATGATGGCATTCGCCCTGGGTCAGACAAACGCCGCTGCGGCACGAGTGAGTGCGACTAAGATGTCGGGTTTGAGGCTTGCGCCGCCGACCAGTGCACCGTCGATATCTGACTGGCCCATAAAGTCGGGTATGTTCTCATCTGTGACACTGCCTCCATACAGAATGGGCGTTTCTGCAGATGGCTGGCCAAACTGCTCGGACAAAACTCGCCGTATTCGCGATGCCATCGCCTGTGCATCTTCAGGGGAGGCCGCCACACCGGATCCTATGGCCCAGACCGGCTCGTAGGCGATGGACATGCCGCCTATGTTGTTGATTCCCGCAAGTCCTGCCAGGACCTGCCCGTCGACGACAGCCTCCGCCCTGCCTGTCTCGCGCTCAGAGATGGTTTCACCTACGCATATGATGGGACTGAGGCCCGCCTCTTTGGCAGCTCCGACCTTCCTGGCGACGGATTGGCTGGTTTCACCGAACATGGACCTACGTTCGGAATGCCCCAGGATAACATAGCTGCAGAACTCGGCCAGCATTCCAGGCGATACCTGGCCGGTGAATGCGCCGCTGTCTTCATGGTACATGTCTTGTGCGCCAAGGCTGATGTCCGTACCCTCAAGCAACTCTGATACGACGGCGAGGGCCGTGAATGGAGGGCAAAGAACCTTGTCGACGCCCTTGACTCCGGCAAGGCCGAGTTTCATGGCCGCTACGAGTTGTCGTGCCTTGGCGACGGTCCCGTTCATTTTCCAGTTTGCGACGATTAGTGGTCGGCTCATCGGTATTACCTGAACTTGCAGACTTGGGTCATATTCTACACGTTCAGGAGTAGGGACGATCATAGACCTGCCACTATGGCATAACTACCGACATTCCTACGGTGTCTGATATCTCGGCAATAGACACTGCCCCAACTCGAAGTGCGACCAGGGCCGGGCCGGTGACATCCAGGATGGTGGAGCCTTCGCCTATCGGGCTTTCGCCTGCGTCAACTACGAGGTCCACGAGGTCTCCTAGTTGCTCCCTCACTTTGGCGGCGGTTGTGGCTGCGAGTTGTCCGCTGAGGTTGGCACTGGTCCCAGTGATGGGTGCGCCGAGTCTCCGGGCTATCGCACGTGGCACTGGGTGATCTGGAACTCGCAAAGCTACGGTGCCACGGCCGGCCGTGGCGGCGGCCGGCATCGCCTCAGACCTTGTTAGCACCAGAGAGAGTGGGCCGGGCCAGAAACAATTTGCCAGCTCTCGGGCGACCTCATACACATCTGTTGCGTACAGATCCAAGTCCTGTGGATCGGCGAGCAGCACCGGCATCGCCATGCCATCGGGGCGTCCCTTTATTTCGAAGACGCGCGCGACTGCCTCAGGGTCGACGGCGGAGGCCGCAAGGCCGTAGAGTGTATCAGTTGGGGTAGCAATGACACCCCCGCGGCTCAAATAGCTCACGGCGACATCCACCTGGGCGGACAGGGAGGAATCGAGCATGAGCGATTTGCGGGGTGTCATTTAATGTTGACCACAATATAGCATAGATGCTAGCCTTGGACCCACAATATAAGAGGCATAAACGCGCTGCTAACGAGGAAGACACGGATCATCGGTATAGCGATAAACGCTAGCCTTTGACAACCACCACCACAATGAGCACAAACAAAGAGTCCAACGAAAGCCACAGGCTGGCAGCCAGCGACGATCTTGAGGTCTCAGCGTACCTGGAAATCGCCAAGCAAAAGTCGGGGCAATCGCCAGTCCCTCACCCTCCAACCAGGCCTAAACGCGAGTCGATCATCGTCATCGACTTCGGGTCTCAGTACAGTCGCCTCATAGCGCGGCGGGTGCGCGAGTCCAAGGTATATTGCGAAATACTGCCCCACAATTCGACATGGAATAGCGTCAGCGACCTCAATCCAAAGGGCATCATCCTTTCGGGTGGGCCTGCATCCGTGTATGACGACGGCGCCCCGATGGCGCCCCCGTGGGTGTACGAGTCCGGCCTGCCGGTGCTCGGGATCTGCTATGGGATGCAGGTGTTGGTACATCAGCTAGGAGGCAAGGTAGCTCCGTCATCTCACCGTGAATACGGTCACGCTTCCCTCGTCCAGTCCGGGCCTGGCGAGCCCCTATTTGAAGGGTTGCCGTCATCGATGCCTGTGTGGATGAGCCACGGGGATCGGATCGTCGAGCAGCCCCCTGGATTCACCGCACTGGCCCATACAGAAAATTCGCCCATTGCGGCCACTGGAAATGGAAAGGGCATGCTGGGTATTCAGTTCCACCCGGAAGTCGCCCACACCCCCGATGGCAAGGCACTCCTCGATAATTTCGTCCATGAGATCTGCGCTTGTGGCTCCTTGTGGACCCCGGCCAATTTCGTTGCGGAGTCGATCGAGAAAATCAAGAATCAGATAGGAGACGGCACGGTCATATGCGCATTGTCTGGCGGAGTAGACTCTGCGGTAGCCGCGACACTGGTGCATCGCGCCGTTGGTGACCAACTGACCTGCATCTTTGTCGATAACGGACTGATGAGGCGCGAGGAGCCGGAGCGCATTCTTAGCACGTTCCGTACTTACCTGAAAGCGAAGCTGGTCTTCGCCCAGGCCGCGGAACAGTTCTTGAGCGCACTCAAGAGCGTCACCGACCCGGAGGAAAAGCGGCGCGTGATCGGCGAGACGTTCATAAAAGTGTTTGACGAACACGCCGAGCGCGCTGGCCACGTGGACTTCCTAACTCAGGGCACGCTTTATCCAGACGTGATCGAGAGCAAGACGGCCGAGAGTGGGGTTTCAGCCAAGATCAAGACACATCACAACGTGGGCGGACTGCCCAAGGACATGACACTGACTCTCGTGGAGCCCCTGCGCTACCTGTTCAAGGACGAGGTACGTGAGGTCGGGCTGGAGTTGGGTCTGCCTGAGGCGATGGTCTACCGACAGCCGTTCCCTGGTCCAGGGCTTGCAATTCGTATCATGGGTGAGGTAACCATCGAAAAACTCGAAACACTGCGCTCGGCCGACTGGATCGTCATGGACGAAATCAAGGGCAATGACCTTTACCGAGAGATGTGGCAGTCCTTCGCCGTACTGACAGATGTACATACGGTGGGCGTGAGCGGCGACTACCGTACCTATGGCAATGTAGTGGCCATACGTGCGGTGACGAGCGATGAAGCAATGACCGCGGACTGGGCGCGGCTCCCCTACCAGGTGCTCGCCAGAATCTCTAGTCGCATCGCAAACGAGATTCCGGACATCAACCGGGTTGTCTACGACATCACCAGCAAGCCTCCGGGTACCATTGAGTGGGAATGATTATCATTGTCAGGCAACGCGGGCATTCACGCGCTCTATACTTTTCCAGGTAGACACTCACATTGCCACCTTCACTACTGGAACGTAGCGACCTTAGCGTACTATTGGTCGGCAGCGGGGGGCGTGAACACGCCTTTGCAACGCGGATAGTTGAATCTCCTAGACTGGGCACGCTGTTCGTAGCGCCAGGTAATGCCGGTACGGCTCGGATCGCCACTAACGTACCTATCGACGCTGAGGACGTTGACGGCCTAGTCGCGTATTCGGTCGAAGCCGGAGTCGACTTTGTCGTCGTGGGACCCGAGGTACCTCTTGCAGCGGGCCTGGTCGATAGGCTTGATTCGGCCGCAGTTCTTGCATTCGGCCCCACAGCAGCGGCAGCTCGCATCGAGTCGAGTAAGCGATTTGCAAAGGAACTGATGCAGGAGCATGGAGTGCCAACCGCCTCCATGATGTCGTTTACCGATTTCGAAACCGCCAGCAAATACGTGATGGCCCAAGAGCCGCCCATAGTCGTAAAGGCGGATGGTCTGTTAGCTGGGAAGGGCGTCGTAGTTGCGCTAAATCACGAAGAGGCCTTACGGGCGCTCCACGAGTGGATTGGGCAAAGTGATTCCGGCGTCCTGGTTGAGAAATTCATGGATGGTCAAGAAATCAGCGTTTTCGCATTTGTCGACGGTGAGCGTGTCTCATCGATGATCTCGGCCTGCGATTACAAGCCCGTCGGCGATGGCAATGTCGGACCGAACACCGGCGGCATGGGCTCCTATAGCCCGCCCGTAGTCGCGGCGTGGAACGCCGACATGGAGTCCCGTATTCGACGAGAGATAATAGAGCCAGTAGTGGCGGCTCTGGCGTCAAAGGGCAGCCCCTTTCGAGGGATTCTATACGCCGGGCTGATCCTCACTGTGGACGGGCCAAAGGTCGTCGAGTTCAACTGCCGCCTAGGCGACCCTGAAGCCCAGGTTGTACTGCCTAGACTGAAGAGCGATCTGTTGGGAGTCCTGATCTGTGTCGCGCTGGGTGATGTATCAGCGATGTCGCTCGAATGGGACGATCAGTCACACGTGGCAGTGGTCATGGCCTCTGATGGGTATCCAGGTAAGTACGCTACCGGATTCCCAATCGACGGGCTCACCGAGATGCCTCCGGGTGTCATGGTCTATCATGCAGGCACACTTTTGGAGGATGGCGCGGTATTGACAGACGGTGGCAGAGTGCTAGCAGTTTCAGCACCTGGAGAGACGCTGCAAGAAGCCAGACTCAGAGCCTATGAAGGGGTCGCCCGTATCCGGTTCTCAGGCTCTTTCTACAGGCGAGACATCGCCCTTGCCCGGTAGTCGCCGTTTACTACAGCAGTAATCGGCTAGGCATATCAGGGCGTCAGGATATTGTGGATGGAAGATTAGGAATCTAAACATTGCCGCAGGCCCTCACTGCAACATAACGCTTCCGAAACCGTACAAATACGTACCACCAGTCTAGAGGCCAAATATTAAGAAATCTATATTAAGAAGCCTTCTTCAAACCCAATGAGCGATATCTCTGAACTACTTGCCGCATTCGAATCGGGGGAGCTCATGCGCCCATCCGTCAACACGCCCAACATCGTCGATCTTGCGAGTGCCGTTGGAGGACTCGTGGGTGCACCTACCGCAATCCACACTCCCGGCCATGATGAACTCACCGGCTTGATCGGTCCTTCTGATCATTTGATCCTAGTGGTTGCTGATGGTCTGGGCATGAACGCCGTTCGGGCTATGGATCCAGATTCGTTCATTCCTAACAACGTTGCGTCTGAATTACTGACTGTTTTTCCGTCGAGTACACCTGTGGTGCTGGCTTCACTAGCGACGGGACGGTGGCCGGCGCAACACGGAGTGCCGGCATGGCACGTCTATTTGGAAGAGATCGACGCCGTCTCGACGATCATCAAGTACGTGAGACGCTCCGATAACAAGGACTTGTCGGAACTGGGGATGGACCCACAGGATGTGTACACTGTACCCTCACTCATGGAGTCTCCTAAATGGGACACTGCGAGCTATCTGCCGAAAAGTCTCGTGGGTTCGGCCTTCTCTAGGTACACCAGTGGTAGCAGCCATCACAATGGCTACGAAAAACTGGAAGATGCGATAGGCGCGATTTCCGACCGAGTGAGGAGGGCCTCATCGAATACGATTAGCCACTTATATATTCCAGATGTGGACTATGCTTCGCATGTGGCCGGGACATCTAGCTCAATGGCTCAAGAGGCTGCGGCTGGAATTGACCGTGCATTGACCTGGCTGAGAATTGCCCTGCCTAGCTGTGCAAAGATCGTGATGACGGCCGACCATGGGCTAGTAGATTACGTCGAGAGGGACCTTTACACTATTACGCCGACTGATCCACTAGTGCGCCACTGTGAGCACGAGCCTTGGGGTACAGGGCGCACCATGATATTTGCATGTAAACAAGATAGCACAGCCGAGTTCGAAGACCAATTCCGAGAGCGGTTCCAGAAGGCTTTCTTCCTCCTGACATTTGAGGAAGTGAAGAATCTGGGACTATACGGGCCCACACCAATGTCGCCTGTCACCGAACGGCGGATTGGTACGCACATGGCCATATCTAGGGGTGCATGGTTGTTGGAATACGACTATCCAAAAATACGACATGAAAAGCAGTACGACAACGAGCCGATCTCTCAACATGGTGGCCTGACCCCGACGGAAATGTTAGTGCCTCTAGTAGTGGCGTGAGAATCCCCTCCATCCAGTGACCAGGGAGACATAGACGCCTTGCACCCCCTCGCGCAAATGCCACTTGGCATTCCCGTAGCCTGTTGTAGTAAATAGTCTAATAGAGCGCTCGTAATGTGATTTCTTCGCCTCAGAGGTCCTCTCCATCAAACACCATTTCATCGCAGCGCCATAAAAGTAGCCCCGCACAGGTCCCGCCTAACGTTGAACATGCTCGTTCCCAGATAACCATGAAGTATGGATTGGTTCTTCCCACATACAATTCGAGTAAGTCAATCTTCCTTGCTGCCGAAGTTGAGCTAACCGGCTGGGAAGGCTTGTTCGTGATCAAGACACCGTGAAGCGTCGACCCGCATACTATTATGGTAATTGCAATAGTTCTCGAGACCAGTATCTTACTAAGGACGTTGCCGAACCACTTCTCGTAAATGAGGCCCGGGGGCCTAAGGAGCAAGGCAGCGGCGGCACAGGTCTATGGGGGAGGCGGGTAGCCGGTCACGACGTTGTGGTGTAATCTTGATGAAACACAAACGGTTAGGAGAATATAGGTTGATCGAAAGGTACTCTAGGCCACAGATGAAACGGGTCTGGTCTGAGCAAAACAAGTATGAAAAGTGGCTCCAAGTGGAGTTGGCGGCGTGCGAGGCATGGACCGCAGAAGGCGTAGTACCTACTGAGGATATGCTACTACTTCGTAGTGCCACCTTCAACATGAAGCGCCTAAACGAGATTCTTGGTGAAACACGCCATGAGATGACCGCTTTTCTGAGTTCGATTACAGAGTTCATCGGACCCGAGGGCCGCTGGCTGCACCTCGGCATGACCACAAGTGATGTCTGGGACACGTCAACTAGCCTGCAAATTTTGGAGGCATCGGACATTCTTATCAACGATATCGACGACCTTCTAGATGCCATTCGAGGGAGGGCTCTGGAGCACCGCGACACACTGATGATGGGACGAACGCACGGAGTGCACGCCGAGCCGATCACCTTCGGATTAAAGCTCGCCCTGTGGTGGGACGAGATGCGGCGCAACCGAGAGCGGCTGTTGCAGGCGCGTGCTACGATGGCATTCGGCAAGATTTCTGGACCTGTCGGCACACATGCTACGGTGCCGCCATCGATCGAGGCAGGGGTATGCGAGCGACTAATGCTAAGCCCCGCGCCAGTATCGAACCAAATCTTACAGCGCGACCGGCACGCACAGTTCATAACTACGCTAGCGCTGATCGCGGCGTCCCTCGAAAAATTCGCCACCGAGATACGCGCCCTGCAACGGACCGAGGTCCGAGAAGTCGCCGAGTACTTCCCCAAAGGGCAACCCGGATCTTCGTCTATGCCTCATAAGCGGAATCCGGAACTGTCGGAGCGGGTATGCGGTATTGCACGATTGATACGCGGGCACGCAGTCACTGCACTAGAGAACGTCTCACTCTGGGGCGAACGGGATATAAGCCACTCCTCGGCTGAGCGTATCATACTTCCTGATTCGTGTTTAGCCTTAGATTACGTCCTGAACCTGTTCGCCGGCGTAGTCCGTAAAATGCATGTGTATCCTGAACGAATGCGCCTGAATGTGGACTCAACCCACGGTGTGTTGTTCTCCCAAAGAGTGCTACTGGCTCTGATCGAAAAAGGGATGGCTCGGGAGGTTGCCTACGAGGTAGTCCACCGCAGCGCGATGGAGAGTTGGGAGCAGAATCTGGACTTCCAAGAGATAATTTCAGCCCAATCAGAAATCGCCGGAAAGCTGCCTCGTGTAGAGATGGAAGCGCTGTTCGACTACTCATACTATGTCCGGCACGTCAAGGAGATTTTTGACCGTGTCGGGTTAACGAAGAAGGATTAATATGACGACGATCATGCAATCAACCATTCCTAACCTGATTTATCGCGGTAAAGTCAGGGACACGCACGAATTGGAAGACGGCCTGCTGCTGATGGTGACGACCGATCGTATTTCTGCCTTTGACGTGGTCATGCCCAACGGCATTCCAGACAAAGGGGCAGTTCTGTGCCAATTATCAGCATTCTGGTTCGATCAAACCAAGAACCTGGTGCCCAATCACCTCGTCGGTGTGGCTAGGGCCAGCGAAGGAATAGTCGCTCCCCCGGAGATTTTGCGACGTTCGATGGTGGTGCGGCGCGCGCAACGGATCGACGTCGAGTGCGTAGTACGCGGATATATCACCGGCTCAGCCTGGGCCGAATACAAGCGCTCTGGCACAGTCCAAGATATGCAGATGCCCTCCGGTCTCAAAGAAGGGGATCGCTTCCCTGAGCCACTGTTCACTCCTACAACCAAGGCAGAGGTGGGTCACGACGAGAACATGTCAAAGCAAGAAGTGGAAAACATGGTGGGAGCGGACACCGCAAAACGTCTCGAGGAGACCACTACAAAGGTGTATCTGGCGGCCCACAAAATCGCTCTCTCAAAGGGGATCATCATAGCCGACACGAAGATGGAATTCGGCTTTATCGACGAGAACCTGACGCTAATCGATGAATTGCTAACACCAGACTCGAGTCGATTCTGGGACGCCTCCGAGTACGAACCAGGAAAATCGCAACCTAACTTCGACAAGCAATTCGTCCGAGATTGGCTCGACTCCCAGGGGTGGGATCATGAACCACCCGCGCCTACCCTGCCCGATTATGTTGTGTCAAACACGCGTGAGAGGTACATAGAAGCCTACGAGCGGTTGACGGGAAGAAGCCTCAGCTAGGACAATGTCTGTGAGAATATCAGAGATAGTAATGAGGCTATATGACTACTCAATCTAAGCACAACAAGAACCGTATGACGCCCACACAAATCCGCGCTGCCCGAAGGCTACGTCGGAAACGTCGAAGGCGATTCGTAAGAATCGGCAGTATGTCCGCAATAACGCTTATAGCAGTGCTCTTCATCTTATCTCTGTTCGCAGGGGGGCTCAGAGGTGGTGGACAATCAGATAACACCGGTGCTGCTCCAACAGGACCAGGCCTCAATATCCCAAGTCAGGGCGCAGAACACATATCGCCGTTACAGGCTCATCCAGAATACAATTCTGTCCCGGCAACATCTGGCTGGCATTACTCAGACTGGTCAGCTCCAGCCAAATGGGGGACCTACACCGATCCGCTGTCAGATGAGGTACTCGTGCACAATCTGGAGCACGGTGGTGTAGGTATCCACTACAATTGCATAGACGAATGCGAAGAGTTGATAAATCAGCTCAAAGAAATTGCCAACCGCGCGGTCAAAGTAATCCTGTCTCCCTACCCCGGGATGGAGAAACAAATAGCCCTGACCGCTTGGACATTCCTGGACTCCTTCGATAAGTTTGACAAAGAGCGCGTGGAAGACTTTGTGCGGGCGCACGAGAACTCTCCGAACGCGCCCGAATATTGGGCTCGCTAATCTTCGACGTAGCCCAATATTACCCTGTAATTCCTCTACATCACATAAATTACAATGAGGCCGCATGTACTTGGCACAAGTTTACATAACACTCAAGACGACCGTGAATGACCCGGTGGGCCTCACCATACGTAGCGGTCTCCACGATCTGGGTTTTTCAGAAGTCCAGGACGTTAGGTCAGGCAAGTACATGGAGGTGCACCTGGATACTGGGAGCAAGCAGGATGCAGAGTCTGCAGTTCGGGGTATGTGCGAGAAGTTACTTGTCAACCCGGTGATAGAAGAATATCACTTCGACCTGCGGATGGTTGAGTAGGACCTCAATCTGCCACCAACACAACTCGTGACGGCCTAAAGAATACCCGCCCTCAAAGAGAAATTCCTGCGAAATTTCCTCTAGAGCGAACGGGTTATCCTATGGTGCCCTTGGTGCTTGGGATATCTCCATCACGACGGGGGTCTAGCGTTAGAGCCATCCGCATTGCCCGTGCCATTGCCTTAAACACAGCTTCAGCCTTGTGATGGTTGTTCTCGCCAGCTAGGACACGCACATGTATGTTGAATCTGCCCTGCTGGGCCAGAGACTCCAGGAAATGGTCAATCAGATCAGGTGTCAGCCCAGCCATGTCGCCATCGGTAAGACGAGTATCGAGTACCGCATAACCCCGGCCGCTAAAGTCCACTGCCACCATTGCAAGGGCCTCATCGAGCGGAACATACGCGTGGGCCATTCGGGTAATGCCACGGGCGTCGTCTACGGCCTCTGCAAGGGCTCTGCCTAGTAGGATGGCAGTGTCCTCCACCAAATGGTGCCAGCCCACGTTTGTGTCACCAAGTGCACTCAGTTTTATGTCGATGAGGCCGTGGCGAGAGAGCTGCGCCAACATATGGTCAAGCATTCCGTTGCCAGTCTCGATCTCGTACTGACCGGTCCCATCCAAGTTCAGATCTACGGATATTTTGGTCTCGCCGGTCTCCCGGTTCAGGCTTGCTGTTCGCGATGTTGTCAAGTGCTGTCCTTTCGGTGACGTGCCGTCTCAGACGTCTCGGTACAGCTGGTCGCGCTTTCGGACGCGCTCCAGTACCGCGTGGTCGAAGGGTGCGAGGGTATAGCCTCTAGGCTGCGGCGGCCGGGGGTCTATCCTTAGAGCGTCAAGTACCATAGATTCCGAGTAGTATCCTATGTAGGTACGTCGCAGAAACTCGGTGAACAGTGGGCCTTGCTCCGACTCGACCTGACTCAATACGCCAGTCTTCTGATCGCCGCTGAGGCCCGCGAATGATGTGGCAAATTCGAAGTGACTGACTGTTTCTATTGCTATAAGTACATCGATCAGAACGTGCCTTAAGGATAGCGAAGCCCCCCCTGCACCGTCTAAGTAGCCAGCCACTCCGATTTCGCCCGCACCAGGCAGGCCATAGCGGGCCGGCACCATTAGATCAAGAACCTGTGTCGCCAGTTCTCGTTGGGCTCGAGACATAAAACCATTGGTGTGGCCCACTTGCACTACCCTCTCACTCCTTAGGGCCTAATACCTGACGTCAAGAATTAAGGGTTCGTCATATCTAATTAATGGCGCCGCACATCTACGCTCATCCCTATTTTATCGATCCTTCAAGGGCAGGTCTGTACTTTGTAGGGTCGAATTGTGGGAACTCTCCACCGATGCCGCTGTCCTTTGTCTCATCAGGCACACGTAGTACGCCCCTATGATACCCCATGGCGTGCCTCCGTTCGAAACTTATCTGCAATGTATAGAGCTATCGCCTGTATGGTCGAAGTAGGATTCACCGCGCCGCTCGTCACCAGGACACTACCATCAATGACGTATAGGTTAGACACGTCGTGGGATCGGCCCGCTTCGTCCACGACGGAACTCGCCGGATCAGTCCCCATTCGAGTGGTTCCCATCAGGTGCCAGCCAGCAGGTCGCAGGAGCGGGTTGACGATAACCTCTTTCGCCCCAGCAACCTCAAGGACCTGGGTCGCCCTGACTATCCCATCATCCAGCATACGTCTGCTGTTCTCGCTAAGAGAATACGTTACCTTTGGGGCAGGGATGCCATCGCTATCAACTAATACATCGTCTAAAGTAACAGTATTACTCTCTTCGGGAAGGTCCTCTCCAATAACAGATATGGTGGCAGTGTGACCAATACGCGCTGCAAAAGTCTCGTGGTGGCGGTCGCCCCAGGTAATGGGCCCGGAGCCGCCAAGACCGCCCAAGGCCGTATTAACAGGTCCAGAGCTCCTGGCGAGTTGGAACGTATATCCGCGAACAAAGCCCCTAGACTCGTCTGTTTCGTAGAACTCTTGGCTGAGTATTGAACAACCGAGTGGCCCCATGAAACCGTCGAGTTGCTCCTCGAAGACACCAGTAACCTGCGCGTAAGGGTGGTACATGAGGTTTTTGCCCACCAGGCCGCTGTTGTTAGTGAGCCCGTCGGGGAATCTGGACGACGTCGAGTTCAACAGCAAACGAGGCGTCCCTACTCCATTACATGCTATGACCACCACTTTCGCTCTTTGCTCGTGGAGCTGGCCGTCTAGATCATAATAAACGGCACCACTCGCCAGACCATTAGAATCTACGGTAATCTCCCTGACCCTTGCACCCGTCCTGAGCTCGACACCGCCCGCGATGGCCCTGGGCCAATAGGTCACGTCGGTGCTCGCCTTCGCATTACGTGTGCAGCCAATGTCACAGGGGCCGCAGTTATTGCATGCGGGACGACCTCCATAACTTGCCGTATTTATGGCACTATCCGACGGCCACCAGTGCCAGCCAAGCTTGTCAAAGCCGCGCACAACGGTTTCCCCTAGAACGCCAAGGGGTATGGGCGGCGTCTGACGCGGCGTCCTATGGGGATTCGCTGGATCCCCCGAAACACCGGCCACACCCATCATGCGATCGTTCAGATCGAAATAGGGTGTTAGGTCATCATAGGATATGGGAAAATCGTCGGCAACCCCATCAAGACTCTTTACGCGGAAGTCCGACGGGTGAAATCGTGGGAAGTGGGCGCTCCAGTGTATGGTGCTGCCACCCACAGCATTGTACATCAGCGGCGTGATCGGAGAGTCCTCATCATTGACTGGGTAATCCTCGAGATGCGCCCGGACGTTGGGATCAGGACTCATGCGTCCCATTCGGGATAACTCCCAATCACTATCCACGCTCGGATACTGAGCCGGATCAACCCACCCTCCCTGCTCCAAGCACACGGTGGTGATACCGGCTTGGGAAAGGCTCCAAGCAAACGCTGCACCCGAAGCCCCCGCGCCTATAAGAAGGACATCCGCGACCGGGTCGTTGACTCCCACCAGTTATTCCTCCGAGAGCAAAGATCGCATTGCGCTTATCAGCGTATCGTTATCGTCAGGCGAGCCAATTGTAATCCGGAATGAGTCAATCAGGCGCTCAGTGGAGAAGCGTCTCACAAAGATCCCCCTGGCTACCAATCCTTCATATACCTTCACCATACTCCCTGAAGCGAAGGTACACAGAATAAAATTCCCACTCGAGGGCCATGGGATGACCCCCGGAATGGCTTCGAGAAGCCCATGTACGCGGTCACGCTCGGCGATGATAGCCTTCACCCGGCTCAGTAAATCCTCGGTGTCATCGAGGGACGCCAGTAGTGCCGCCTCGGCCGCGACGTTCACATTATAGGGCGACTTGATGTTCATGATGTGCTGTACAAGAGAAGGGCTCATCAGGCCGTATCCCACACGAAGACCAGCCAGACCGGCCCACTTGCTCATTGTACGGAGGACTACAAGGTTATCGTACTCGGGCACGAGGCCGGCCATTGTAACTCCGCTAAACTCGTAATATGCCTCGTCCACGACGACCACGAATCCAGCTGACAGTAAATCCCGAACGTCTCTCTCCGATATTAGATTGCCAGTCGGGTTATTGGGTGAGCTGACAAACACCAACTTGGAACCATACTTTCTAGCGGCGGCAACGACAGCAGACACGTCCACTTCGAATCGGTTATCACGGGATACTAGGGCGATGTTCGCTCCGGCTACCCGGGCGCAGAAGTCGTACATACCGAATGTCGGATCCGAGTCAACTATTGTGTCCCCCGTAGAGATGAATAATCGAAAGAGTAGGTCGATGAGCTCGTCGCTGCCAGCCCCAGCAACAATATGCTCGACACCAAGACCAGTGTATCCTGCAAGGGCGGCCCGGATGCTCCTCTGAGCTGCATCCGGGTAGACATGGAGCGGGACTTTCGCTACAGCGTCGACGGCCTTCGGAGAAGCCCCGTAGGGGTTTTCGTTACCGTTGAGCTTGATGATCTTATCCTCGGGTATCCCTGCCCGTCTCGCCAGAAGTTCGGGTGGATCTACTGGGGTATATGTCTCGATACTGGCCAAGTGTGACCGGACCAGTTTATTGATGTCTACCATACAAATATCTCCTGCCAGTATTCCCTCTTGGATCATCTTGCCTAGTGCTACTAGTTCTAATTGCTGTGAAGGATAATTTTTCAATCCTCCTGTCCACTTGCTGGCCAGAAAGGGGTCAATAAACAACCAAATAACTTTTTATCTGAGAAAGACCTTAAATACTCGGCACAGGATCTCCACTCCTCCACACACACCGTTTTCATCGATCCGCAAATGTGAAGTGTTCAACAAGTTGTCATGCTGAGGCTCGACGAACCATTTTGGGAAAGGCTCCTGCCGTACTGCACAAAATCGATCTTGGTGTAGATACAAAATACTAATCAACCGCTTCTTGGTCCATAGAAAATGGGAGTAGACGACGCCTTATTATCACTGTTCTCGTTTCAGCTCCTGGCGGATTTCGACTGCTTCCGCATGGCCTGACAGGCCTTCGGCTCGCGCGATGATCGCGGCTACCTCTGAAACCTCAGCAGAGGTGCCATCGTCCAGACCCACAACAGGCGTGAATTTCAAGAAAGACCTCACGCCCAGACCAGATCCGAACCTGGCGGTACCCCCCGTGGGCATGACGTGGCTGGGACCCGCTACGTAGTCACCGAGCACTTCGTACGAAAAATCACCTAGGAAAACTGCACCGGCGTTCTTGATCCGGTCTGTATATCTCCAGGGATCATCCAGCATCAGGCAGATGTGCTCGGGTGCAAATTCGTTGCTTAGGTCAAAAGCCTGGTCGAGGTCGTCTACCACTGCGATGCAGCCCTGTTCGTTTATCGACTCTTTCGCAATTGTGGCCCGGTCCAGGCGTTGCACACGCACTGCAATCTCCCGTTCCACGGACTCTGCTAGAGATGGCGACGTGGTGATCAGCACTGGCCTTGCCAGAACGTCGTGTTCAGCCTGGGCAAGCAGGTCCGACGCGCACAAGGTAGGATTGGCATGCCCGTCTGCTATAACGACCGTCTCGGTGGGACCGAATAGCCCGTCGATGCCGACGTCCCCGTACACAAGCCTCTTGGCCAGCGTTACGTAGATACTGCCCGGCCCACAGATAACATCGACCTTCGGGACGGTCTCAGTACCATAGGCCATCGCACCTATGGCCTGGGCGCCACCTACACAAAACACACGATCGATGCCCGCGATGTCAGCGGCGACCAGAACCGCAGGGGCCGGAAGGCCACCTTCGATAGGTGGCGAGGCCATGACCACCTCACGGACCCCAGCGATCCGGGCCGGGATTGCGGTCATCAGGGCGGTGGATATCAGAGGAGCGGTGCCGCCAGGCACGTAGGCACCGACACGATCGACGGGAATAACTAGCTCGCCGTAGCCCTCAGCATAGTCTATCCACGTCCTAGGAAGTACCGCTTGGTGGTATTTTCGTATTCGCTCGGCAGCCAATTCGAGTGCATCTATGAGATCCGCCGGGACCGAGTTACGGGCCTCTTCAAAGATCGAACGAGGCACCTCTATAGCATCGACCTCCTGGCCATCGAACTCCCACGTTAATTTGCGCAGAGCATCGTCGCCCGACTCTTGGACCAAACGTAGGATTTTTTCGACGGCCTTCATAGGCGACCCATCACCAGTAGCGGCGAATGCGGGCCTATTGTCACGGCGCAGCATCTTACGGGCTTTCGCGACACCACGGACTACTCTCATGACAGGTACTCCTCCAGCATCTTGGCCATGCGAACTACCGCCATTTCTCTAAATTCGGCCAACTCACTACGAGAGACTCGTTCGAAGAGCCGATCTAGACTCTCTGGTATGGCCGCCAAAAACTCCTCGGCGACTCTGTTAGCCGGATGTTTTTCGCTCCCACCTGCGATGCGCCGAGCCATAAAGCGGAGGCGATCCCAGCTAAAGCCCCTACCAAGTTGTTCCAAAGCAAAAAACCGGTACTCTGTCAGTGTCGCTGGGGGGATTATTCCGACTTCAATTGTCGTTGTCACTGCCCTGAGCAGCGGAATGGCGCGATCTACAGCCTGCTCCGCGAGGCGGTCCAACTCCAGTTGGAGAGCACGGTCCATCACCTTGGAATAGGCGTCGTCGTACTGGAACTGTGTCTCGCTAAATTTAGGCCGGAATACGTTGGCTATCCAGGACTCGTCGAGAAGAAGATGTGTCATATAACCGGCGATGAAGGCGGCAGCCGTCTCGTCAGTCTTAGCCTTATCCAGCAGTTCTGGGTGAGCTGCAAAAAGGCCCCGTACCCCATCGCCCACTTCGACAAAGTCCAAAGAAACGTAATGGTACTCCGCTCGATCCCGCTTGGTAATGGCACGTACATCCGGCGAGATCGCACCCAGCAGGAAACAGTCTAGATTCGTGTCCAGTGTACAGTGCCCGAGCCGATCAGCGGCTCGCCAAGCAAAGTCTATATGTGCAGGTATGTTGGGCACTAATAACACCGTGGCAAGGGCAAGCTATCTACTAGAATGAGTTTAAGCCCTCGACAGTCGGAAGCTCTGAGCAAAATCTACTGGTCTAGGGTCAGACGTTTGACTGCGGAGCTCTCCGAATGAAAAATATAGTCGGGCTGAGACACGGTCACACTACTACCCCCCAGTTCTCTGAACTGGGCGACGGCGCCGAGAAGCTTGTTCTTCTCCACCATGACTGTAACGGCAAACCATACGTTGCCATCGTCGCTGTATACCTTGGATATAGTCGGTCCCCTGAGTCCGGAGATCTCAGAGTGTTTCAGTACATAAGCCGCCAAGCTGTCGGCGTCCTCGCCCTTCATGTTTGCAGTAAGCGTGTAAAAGTCCCGTGACCTCATGCGACCTTCGATACGCTCGACCACTGCTGTGGCAAGGCGAAGCTTTTCGGAGTTGGCGGTCAGGAATGTGCCATTGCCTATCAGGCACGCCTCCGATGTCACGACAGAACCGCCGACGATAGTTTTGAGCCGGTTCGCAAGCATAGTCGTGCCTGTCGAAGATATGTCCGCGATGATGTCTGCATATCCCATCTCTGGGGCTGCCTCCAGCGTGCCACTGGACGGGACCAGCGTGAAGAACGCGACGCCGTGGCTCAGTAGAAATCGCTCCACAAGCCTCGGATACTTTGTGGCAATGCGCAGGTCGGTGCCCTTGGCGTGGAAGTCGACGGCAAGATCGGCCAGATCCGCAAGAGTAGATACGTCGACCCACGAGTCAGGGACACCAAGGGCCAACTCCGATTGACCGAATCCCAGCCCTGAAATTACGACACGGGAGACACCCCCCTCACGGCGAGTCTCTAAGAAACGATCGAGGCCAACGAACCCGAGCTCAGCGCTGCCCTCTTCGACTTTCAAAGCAATGTCAGAGCCGCGCTGGAAGTGGACCACGACGCCCGGCAGAGACGGAACCTCCGCGGTATAACGCCGAAGATTCCTCCTACTAACGCCCATGCCGCTGGACTTGAGGAACAGGAGTGACGGCTCGTGGAGAGCACCATCACTTGGGACGGCTAGTCGAAGCATCAGGACTCCTTGGGTGGCAGGCGTTCACCATCAAACGCATCTACGAGCTGATCGAGGGCGAAAGCAAAACCAAGTGCGGGTACGTCGCCGCCACCAAGCGCTCTTACCAGGCCGTCATACCTCCCTCCACCACCCAGGTACACCCCGTCGAGGGACAGATCGAAGATCATTCCGGTGTAGTAGGAGATCCCACGGGCAAGGCCCATGTCTACTCTGATAACGGAGCGATCGATACCTCTGGTCAATAGGGCATCGCACAACTCCTCGAGTTTATCGAGAGGCCCGTCGCTCAACCCTAGGGCAATGGCGGTATCTCGGGCGCGTACAACAGCACTTTGGGGCTCACCTTCGACACACGCCATGGAAGCAACCATCTCTAGGGCCTCGATCAGGCTCTCGGGCCGGTCCACGGAGTTCCACTTACTTATGAGCCTGTCTATGATTTCCCTGCTGGAGCGGCGACCGGTGTTGCCAGACATAAGGCCAGCCAACACCCCTTGGATTAGCTCAATTGCGGCGTCGCCGCTGAGATTCCCGAGGTCCGAGGTGCCGGCTAGTTCGTGGACGTCCTTCATGAGCCCCATCTCTCGTGCCCTGCGAGATAGGCTACCGGCATCCATCTTGCCAGACTTCAGATCTTGGACACTCCCCACGACGAACAATTTCGCAGCTTCCGAAATATCATAGGCTCCCAGAAACTGTTGCAGGACACTCAGCTGACCGATCCGAATCTGCGCGCCCTCCACTCCCATTTCACCCAGGGCATCCCAGGCCAATCCCAGAATTTCTGCATCAGCCTGGACGCCACCTAGCCCTATAAGCTCGGCGCCCATCTGGTGAAACTGGCGGTACGCTCCGTCGCCGTCATATCGGAATACTGGTCCACTGTACTGCCACCTGACCGGCGTCTCCAACTGATCTCGCTCTGAGACGAAATGGCGAATTACGGATGAAGTAAACTCTGGCCGTAGACTGACGATGTGTCCGGCAGGGTCAACAAAAGAGTAGAGCTGGCTCGTCAGCTCTCCACCCGACTTGCGGGCGAACAGCTCGGTCTCCTCCAGCACCGGAGGCTGGACAGCCTCATAACCGCGCGCGCCAGCAAAAGCGTCAAGGCGACCTGTTAGTTCCTTGATATTCCGGTAAGCGTCACCTCGGAGGTCCCGCATACCCGGAAGACGGCCAACCTGTGTGCTGCTCAAATCGCTGTCCTCGAATAGGGTGCCGTAATTCTAACACCTGGTCTTATCTACCTTCAATTTGCTAGAGGGTCTTAATTAGGGCTGCTGACACCTGGCTCTCGGACCAATATCTGTCCAACATTGCAATGCACATTCACCTGGCTCCCACAAACCAGGACAATATACTCGCCGAGACCAGGGAGCACATTGAGGACAGTGTGTACGGGATAATCGGCGAATGTCTGCACTCCGACACCACCATGTCCTACACTATCGATAGGCTGGGCCAGCCAAGTACCCGGTACTCGAAAAGGATTGCCCTAGGACTAGATACCAGAGAATAACTCAGTGGCCACGGAGTTATCCGTTCTCCTGAGCCATCCTCATCAACAGAGCGGCACGGCTCTCGACACGGCCTCTTTACATCAATATTGGGAAACATCTACGATTACTGAATGCAGGCTCTACGATCTCTGTGGCCCCGGTGGTGAAAACCTTGGATCGTGTGGCAGTGGTGGTGGACAGCGCCGCGGCGCTACCTACGTGGGCATTTGATGATCCACTGTTGCATATCGTTCCCATGCAGCTGATGATCGGGGGCCGTACATATCTCGACGGCCAAGAATTGGCTCCGTCGCAATTCTACCAACTGCAACGGAACCTCTCAGATTTGCCCACAACAGCCGCACCCTCTCCGCATTCTTACATATCAGCATTCGAGATGGCTGGGCAACAGTCTTCTTCAATACTGTGCCTGAGCATCTCGAGACAATATAGCGCGGCCCACGACTCGGCGCTACTGGCGGTTCGACAGGCCCAGAAAACACTTCCAAATATCCAGGTGGCGGTTCTAGATTCAGGCAGCGCAGCTGGCGGAGAGGGATTAATAGCACTTGAGGTGCTACGGGCGGCACGGCAGGGTAAGGATCTCAAGCAAGTGTTCAAATTAGGCCTACAGGTGGTACAAAAGGTGTCGCTCATAGCGTTCCTAGATACGTTGTACTATGTGTGGAAAGGGGGACGTGTGCCAAAACTGGCCTACACGGGTGCATCTCTGCTCGGCCTAAAGCCAATGTTCGAGTTGTCGAGTGGTGAGATACATGCGATTGGCCGACCACGTACAAGGGCCCACGCGACGCGCAAACTGATAGACACGATGCGAAAACGGGTCGGCGATAAGCCAGTCTTTGTCAGCGTAATGCACAGCGACTGCTCCAGAGACGCCGAAAAGTTACGACGGATTGTGGAGGAGGAGTTCGAGTGCTTAGACCTGTTCGTGTCCGAATTTACCCCGGTAATGGGGGCGCATACCGGTCCTGGCCTCCTTGGAGTGGCCTTTTGGACACAATCTTAGGTCTCAGTCGAATCCGTGCGAAAGTGTTGGCTTGGATTGGGGACTAACCCTTATCCAAGGCGAACCCTCGACTCAAAGCGCAGGATTATTAACTCTCTTCAAATCCCCTTTGGTTCGGCTTAGACCTGTGCACTGCCACCGATAGCGTGATATCTCCCATTTCGAAGTTGTGTGCCGAGTCGCAGCGTCTAGTATTCTCTCAAACTCTAAGACCAACCTCCGAACCATGATGGGACGCGTAGCACTAAATCCATCACTCGCATCAGACCTGGCGGTGCCTTGCGTCGCCGTTCCAGGAACGACCTCGATAGCTGGCTTGATTCCTGTCACGCTCATTTGAACCTTACGTCTTTTCAACATGGGATTACGTTCATCAAGGGGATTACGCTCACCAAATACCACAGTTCGGGCTCCCTAGCTATTATATATAATGGACTAAGCGCTAAATGCAGCTCACAGCAATGCCGATCAAACATGTATTGCGACTAACCGACCTAGTCACGAACCGATCCTTCGCCGTTCGGGTATTTCAGGGCAGCGAAAAGATGCTGCTTGGTGATCTTCTGGACCACTATTTAAAGGAGCCCGACATCAACCGGCTTGAAGGTGAATCACGAATCACGCTGGAGTCGAACGAGACACTACTCTCAATGCAAGATTTGGTATATAAGAGCAGCAACGATGGCCTGCTCGGCGCTATGTTCAATGGCGTGATCTTCAGGCAAGGGGAGACAGTATTATCGTTAGATGAGCGTCCTATATTCCGACCTCTCATTGTCTCAGGTAAAGAGATAGCATTAGCCGAATTAGAAATCGACCGGGTCAGCGTGGGGTACGATCGCAACTGGACCGGCTTTGCGAAACGGCGCTGGGAGAGACATGCGACAGACTACGACGCATTTGTCGTCGAGACCCTTGCGTCGGCCTATGGAGGCGCACGGGTCGAAGAGATTCGACAGGGTGTATCCCAAGGATGGGAAATGGACCTGGTTAAAGCAATGGAGCGCAGGGTTTGGGAAAGCCCCTTCGAGAACTATTCGCGGTTCACAGGACGCAAGTTCATTTATAAATCGGGCGACGAGACCGTTCAAAGTATCATAGACGGCGGGGGGGGCATCTGCTCCGAGAAGGTCCAGGCACTAAAATTCGTGACCGACCAATTTGGCATCGAATCAGAGTACGTGCTCGCAGGGGCGAACGTGCCCGGCCAAGTCCCCGAGGAGCGTCTGCGAGAGCTACTGAGCACCTTCGACTTTAGTTTCGCTCGCCGTCACATGCGCTACTGGCAACATACTGCCCTGCTCTACCATATTGACGGGCAATCAGTGTTAGTGGACGCGACCAACGGCAATGTACCATTCATGTTTGAGATAGGTGCGGAGGCAGAGCAGCTTCTGGGCTATGAATCAAAGATCTCCGTTCACGTCAAAATGGCTGTCCACAACGAGCAATTCTACTATCATCGAGTAACTCAAGACATCCCTGAAAAACTATTTTTCGCCCTGGAGGGGTGGATTCCCCACGTGGACTTAGTGCAGGTCTTCGACAATGAACTTGGCCTGTGTATCACCAAAGACTACATGGTGGCTCCTCTGGTCTATCGAACAGAGAAGACCTTGGATCGGCTAACTCACGAGTACGCACAGGTCTGTAATCAGGCCGGCTTACGCTGCGATGTGTCAGCCACCTGGGAGATGGCAACGGAGATTGGAGCAGCGTTCACTGAAGCACACCCAAAGGAGGCTGAGAAGGTGATGGCTTCCAAGGAACATCTTCTGGCGCGCTACAACGATTGCCACGGGCCCGGCCACGAGGCTGGTCTGGTCGTGATACAGCTTTGAGGCTCTGCGCAAACAAAACTAAGGGTAGATAACTCATGACAATCGCGCTACATAATAAATACGAGACGCCAGCGAACGTGATAGAACTACTGGACCGCGTTGTCATTGCAGCGTCAAACACAACATTCTACGGCAAGAAGCTAACTGGAGTGCACAGTGTCGATGGAATGAATGTGTTTAGATCACTTCCGATCACGTCCTTGGCGGAACTAAGACAACAAATTACGGCAGATGTGCTGGCAAGACCTGGTGAGGTCCAATGGATCGTAGGCCCGCGCAGGGGACGTGTACGAGAGAGTCTCGCCGTTGCTGAGGGAGTAGAGCAGACGAGCACCCGCTACGACATATTTTGCGACGCCTTGCGCGAGATCGACCCCGAGGCACTACTAAAAACCTGCACGGTAATAACATCCCCGGAACGCCGGTATTTTGCGGCAGAGATAAGTACCATCCTAGGTTACATGGGCATACAGGCCCACGTGTTCACAGACACGGATCGGCAGCGAACCCGTGAAATCCTGAGAGTACTGTCCTCCGATCTGTTGGTGGTGTTGAGTGACTGGCTGGAAAGTTCGGATCTTCCATACCAGACAAGAGTCTGTATCACTTTCGAAGATGGCATACGCCTCATGGACGAAGGTCAACTCGATATGTTCCACATCGACGAGCTTGGATTTCTGGGCCATTCTACTGATGGACAGCAGTGGATACTCTATAATGACATCTACTTGTACGAGAGATCGAATTCGGGGCGACTGGTCGTGACGGCACTGCACAACCTGGTCCAACCGCTGTTAAGAATCGAAACCGAGGATCAAGTAGAGCCGTTCGACACAATCCTGGTAAAGCGCGCCAAACAACGATCGGGCTAAGGCAATACCTTAGATGTTCTACTCACTAGCACGAATAATCCGGAAAATGAGGCGGCGCAAGGATATTGGTGCCGCGGTCCTGATCACTATCATCGCCTTCAGTATCGCTGGAAACACATTGTCTTTCTACTTTTTCGACCGCGTCGATCGCCCAGACATCACAATTTGGGACGGCTTATGGTTTAGCTTGGTCTCGATAACTACCATTGGGTACGGCGATATATCATCGACGAGTTTGGGCGCACGGATTGGGACGGCGTTTTTCATAGTCCTAGTGGGCCTAGCTACGTTCACGACTGCTATAGGTATGGCGGTGGACTGGATCGCTGACCACCGACAAAAGGAGCGCACTGGTATGGGAAAATCGGGGCTCAGAGGCCATCTGATCATCATAAACTTCCCGAGCGAGGTACGTGTACGCCAGGTAATCAAAGAATACTTGGATGATCAGCATCATAATGACGTTGAAATCGTCATCGTATCGGACATGCTGATGGAAATGCCGTTCAATATCGAAGGTGTCTCGTTCATCCGTGGTAACCCTTTGGAAGAAGAAACCCATCACCGTGCCAACATCGGCCGAGCCAGGCAGGTGATCGTCCTCAGCCCAAGCCACGAGGATCCGAGGAGCGACAGCCTTGTGGCCTCGATCGCCTTTGTGATGAACAATATGAACCCGGAAATAGACATCGTTGTGGAGTGTCTCGACTTCAAACATGCCGCGCTTTTTAACGTATCAGACCGCGTTAAATTGGTATACACGCAGCAGATCGCCAACAATTTACTGGTTCAGGAGGTCCAAGACCCCGGAGTGTCCCTGGTGACTCAGACCATCACAAGCAACCAGATCGCAGGTACACTCTCTATCACTTTGGTGGACATGGCGCCTCCAGAAGCCACATCTTATACAGACGTGGCCAAACGGCTCCTGGACCACCGCATCAACTTGGTCGGGTTCATTAGAGATAGTAGTGCGAGGGTAAGCTTTGATGGATTCAACCTGGCGAAGGGGGACAGTCTAGTCTATGTCGCAAGGGCACGGCAGACCTGGGATGTGTTGCTCGATTTCTTGTCTTGAAGAGAGGCTGACTCGCTGCTAAATTGAGGTCGAATATAACGATTTATGATGGGGCGTGCGCTCATGATAAAGACGTTCGGTGAGCCATCTGCAGGCGCCCGGATTGCACTGCGTCGCTCCTTGATTTACGCTCACTCACGATTCGATGTATATCGCGACTCCATGGCAAAAGCTCGGATTTCAGCCGACGATCTCAAAACGCATGATCCTGTGAAACTAATCGAATCCTTGCCCATTCTTGAAGGAAATGATTTCTACAAGCTGGCCAATGAGGCTTTCACTATTGCCAACGAGATAGTGGATCTAGAGGCTTCATCGGGAACGACGGGACACCGCAAAAGACGGGCCATTACCTATAGCGACGAGATATCAGAGTCGAAATTCCTGGGTCAGCTCTTTAGAGTTTGCGGTTTGGGCGTCCACGACCGGGTCGCGTGCCTCGATACCGGCCCGCTGACGCTGATGGTGTCCTTCACTCGAGCGCTCGAAGAGCTAGGGGTTTTTGAGACCTACGCTTTGTCAACGGGTCCGGAACCAGCCGCCACCATTGACGACCTACTTGCACTGGATCCTACGGCCATTATCACGGTGCCCTCGGTGTTGGAACGGTGTCTTAATGCACTCGTCTCTGGTCTTAGAAAACATCCTCATGCAAAACTGCGTTCGATTATATATGTTGGAGAACAAATTCGGGACCAGATACGCACGGTACTTACAGAAAACCTGGACCTTGAGATCTTCGGCTACTATGGCGCATCCGAGACCTCTGCCCTCGGAATTGAGTGCCAGGCCCACAAAGGCATACACCTATTCACCGACCAGAATTATTTCGAAGTCTCGACCAAGGAGGTGGATGACACGTACGGACAGTTGCTGGTAACAACATTACGTCAGGAGGGCCTTCCACTAATACGATACAGTATAGGTGACCTCGTCAAAATGCGACCCGACGATTGTTCCTGCGGCCTTAGTAACCCTAGGGTGGATGTCCTTGAGAGGAACGACGGCAGTGTTTCCCTGCTCGGGATCAAGGTATCCTACGATAGTATCCATCACGCTGTTTATCGAGACCGGGATCCTATTGGTCCAATCGAGGTATTACTTAGCAACGACTGCAGGGAAAAAATAACCCTTGTGTTACCAGATAGCCTGGTACCCGAAGAGACTAGCATCAGACGCTCATTGACCGGTAAAGAGCCTGACATCGCGTATCTATTTGCCGGAAAATTCGTGGAATTGGAACTCGTTTTCGTCAACGTAGCCTACTTTCGAAGTATACGTAAAAACCGCCGGATCATTGATCTGAGGACACAGTGATGGTTTTGCAAAATACCGGACTCTCTGTCAAATGGGTGACGGGTGGCGAAGCCGCCGCCCAGGCCCACACCCTCCTACAGGAAACTCTTGGGCCCACTAATGTGGAGAACCTGCAGTCATTTATGGAAACACTAGCTTCGTCGGAGTTAGGCCATATCAGAACCAGAATGCTTTGCGCCTCAGACAACCGCGGGATCCTGGGTTTGGTGGTCGGCGCACGCCTCAACAGGCTGAACGCAGCGATGCTACTCTACTCCGCGGTCCGCAAGGACGCACGTCACAGAGGTCTTTACACAGCACTGCGATCTAAGGTGTTGTATGGTCTCAAGCATGAAGATGGACGACCGCTGGATTTCATCGTATCAGAGTTGGAGCGCGGCGGCGTGTTGTGGCATTATTATCGTCGAAAGTGGGATGCATGGGTTTTGCCTTACGACTACCATGTGCCATGTACGCAAGGACTCACTTCCAGGCCGTTGGACCTTGTCGTAGTACCGATCGCTAAACGACCTGGGGTGGAAATTATTGAAGAAATCGTGCGTGAAATATACGAAGTCGTCTATCGGATCGTCCCAGAAAATGCCAATGAAGAATACCATCACGTAGTACAATTGCCCCACAATGACAAGTCTTCAACAAACTTATGAATCATGCTCCTATTATCGAAAACTACTAGTCCCGCTAAACGGGTCAGAGCAATTTTAAGCGATCGGGGTACAGGTGGACTCTATACTGGTAATTAGTGCTAAGCACACTGCACTGAGTGATACCGAGAATACCTATTCGGTCAAACTCAGGGAGAGTTGACCTAAAAAATGTTCTTGAGTCTGCCAGAAACATCCAAGGTTCCGAACCGAGTTCGCACATAAGTATCTGGTTTGGAGAGGTTCGCAGCATTGCCAAGTCTCCTATCTAGAGGCTGGCCGGACAGACTCAGGCCCGAAATTTCGGACCTTTCAAAGTTGTGGGCACCTCGAGACACCTCCCGCCTTGCCAACAAAATACATAATCTAGGATTCGGCCGATACTCCGACCGCGAACTAAAGAATGCACTCGCATATGCTCAGGACGATGTGCTGCCCTGGGTATTTGGCATAGTGCACGAGACTGTCTCGCGTCGTCTCGGAACATGGAGATTATTCTCCCAAGACAATACCCACCCTCTACACGATATCTCTCGCTCAATCGTCACTCGCGGTTCGTACCGGTCGAATCCCACCTACGACACTGACTACTCCTACCTCGACTCCCCCGAATTTGCTAACGTCATCCAAGACGCTGCGGACAAGTCTGATTTGAGTAGCCTAGATAACGAGATCGTGCGGGGTATGGTCTATGTTGCGGAGAAGGGGCGTACAGAGTACACGACGAACATTCACCTGCCAGCTCGGTTCTACGAAGCAGTGGCATCCCAGGACTCCGAAAGGTCGCTGTGGATGAGAGCTACGGACGAGCAGCTCAAAGCTGGCGAACTCCTATATCACGGACGCGTTGTAGAGATGGAAGCGGGTGAAGGCAAGACTATAGCCGCGGCTTTCCCAGCCGTACTACACATAACACAGGGTCGTAAAGTACATATCATCACCGCCAACGATTACCTAGCCCTCAGGGATGCAGAGTGGCTTGCACCAGTATACGAGTCTCTAGGACTGACGGTTCGAGCCGTGCTCAGTACGATGGAGGACGAGGAGAGAAGGGATGCCTATAGGGCAGACGTGGTCTACTCCACTGTCCGGGAGTTGGGTTTTGACTATTTGCGCGACAATATGAAATTCTCGGCTGCAGATATGGTCCAAGGCAGCCTGGAAGTAGCTATTGTCGACGAGGTGGACCAGGTCCTGGTGGACGAGTCACAAACCCCTCTGATCATTTCCGGTAGTTCCACAGCGAACAAGGGCTCGGTCCACCGGGCAGACAAGGTTGTTGGCGACATAGTAGACACACAGAACGAAGTGGTCGAGAGCATAGAGGTGGAATTACGGAAAACTGAACGCTACTCCAAACGCCACCAATCACTCCTGGTGCGACTGACCCTAGCCAATCCGCACTCCGAGATACTTGCACACCACCTCATAGGTGACGGGCGTTTGCGTTCAAGGATACGGTCGGCTGCCCTCGTAGCGTCCTCGTCCAAGAATACTTCTGAAACGCCAGTTCTCGAAGGCCTCTATTATCATGTGGATCTAGAACATGGCCTGGTGACACTAACCGATCTTGGCCACCAGTTCGTTGAAAACCGTGTCGGTCCTTTGTTTGAAATCAGTGCGATTGAGACAAAGATTTCCGAGATCCAATCCGACCAAAATACGACACTGGAAGAACGACGGGTGTCTATCGCTGCGACGCTCAGACGCCTGTCACGACGGCAGAGTCAGATGAATCAAGTACACCAGGCACTAACTGCACATCTACTGCTTCGCAAAGATGACGACTATGTGATCACGGAAGACACAGTCGTATTGGTCGACGGACTTACGGGGCGTGCCCGTCCTGACAGTCGATACCAGCACGGCCTTCAGTCAGCCATCGAGGCAAAAGAAGGAGTACACGTACGGCAAGACTCCGCAGTACTTGCACAGATATCGATACAGGGGTTTATAAAGCAGTACCAGAGCATTGCCGGCATGAGTGGAACAGCTGTCGACGCACAGGACGAACTGCGACACGAACTTGGGCTATCTGTCTCAGCGGTACCCCCAAGGCGAGCCTCCAAACGCGTCGACCAACCAACTAGGGTCTACATCACTCTACGAGACAAGCTGAGTTCCGTTGTCGACGAGGTAGGTCGTTGGAATCGAATGGGCAGACCCGTACTGATCGGCACCACGACGGTCGAACAGTCCGAGGAAATAAGCCAGCAACTTTCACAATACGGCATTACCCATCAAGTACTTAACGCAGTGCAAAATGCCAAGGAGGCGGAAATAGTAAAGTCCGCCGGCCGTCTTGGCGCGGTCACTGTCGCAACAAACATGGCCGGACGTGGGACCGATATTCCGCTGGACATGGATCTGGACAACGCTATCGCAGCCCGCGGGGCGGAGGTTATATCGGAGATTTTGAACGACGGCACGGGCGAAGTGAGGGTGGATTGTGAGACTAGGAAAGATGAGAATACCTTGAAAGCGATACTTGCGGACGTAGACGAACTTCAGGTTTCCCAAGACGGCACGAGTATTGTGGTTTCACACACGGTGGGCAGCCCCTCTCCTGATCCACCTTCCAGCATTGAGTTTGGCTGCGGTCTACGCGTTAGCGGAACCGAGATGAACGACTCCCGACGGGTAGACGCCCTGCTGCGTGGCAGGGCTGGCTGTCAAGGATCGTCTGGCGCGGCTGGTTTCGTCTTGTCGCTGGAGGATTGGATCCTTGCCCACTCAGGCATCGGGAAACTGCCGAAAGTCGACGCAAAATTGGATGCCGCAGGCAGGCCCTTTTTCGAGGGCAGGACCACAACGCACATTCTGGACTCTAATATGTCATGGAGGGAGCAGGATACGGTTGCTGGCCGCACGATAATGTCGGATTACCAGCGGGTGCTGGAAGAGCAAACACTAACGTACTACAGGGCCCGCAGTGACATCCTTGCCGATAATCAGTTCTACGCTACATGTATTGGTTTGGCAGAGGAGGCGTCTATTCGGATGGTCGAACTTCATTTCCAGGTTACCTCGTCAGGTCAATACGCTGATCAGTTCTACAGAATGTCCGTTGAGGCACGTTT
>CAYLLU010000008.1:38058-39920 GCA_964384845.1 uncultured Dehalococcoidia bacterium | reverse complement strand
TTATCGAGTCGCATCTACATGGAGGCGTCCTAGTCGACCTGCCCCTCAATACAAGCACTGTCAAACTCGAACGAGGAGTCTCCCCTAGGCAACCCATATATCAACGCGATGGATAATACGGCTCTATCGTAAATTAGAACATGTATTCGCGGATAATGAGGTCGTACATTCGGACTGTAGTTTATCACTCTAGGCATAAGAGAAATCCACGACAGCTATAGCCCTAGGTCATGTGGCAACAAAGTGTTCACTCTACCTGAACTACAACAACTCTGCCCACCTATTCGACCGTACCATCTAAGCACAGGCGTCGGTCGAGTTTGCCATGATCTAAAGTGTCTCGCACAACATGTTGCGATCCAACTGGTATAGAGACAATATCCCAGTGCATCGGCTACAATCCGTATGGTAACGCAGGCAAGTAGCGACAGTCCGCCGGATCGGTGAACGCTCCCTACACGTAAACCCCACGACTCGATATAGCTACAAGGAGACAAATTGATGGGTATCAACGACAAGTCTAATTTCAAAGTTGCTTTGGTGGCGCTCGATCCACAAGCAAGTGACGGAGGAATCCCCGACTGGGTCACTGACGCATTCCGGGCAGAATTCATGCATTTTGTCTATGAAGAGTGCACAACCAAAGAAGACATTGCCAGGGTGGCGGGTGATGCCGACATAGTATGGGTCTTCGGTGGCAGCGAGATTGTCAACGCCGAGACGATATCAGTCCTTGAGAGGTGCGGCGGCATTGTACGCACGGGCAGTGGCACCGACAATGTAGACGTGGAAGCTGCGACTCGCCAGGGCATCGTAGTGACAAACACACCAGGCGCCCACGACGACGAAGTCTCAGAGCACGCCATCGCACTTCTATTAGCGTTAGTACGCGCCATCCCACCAAAAGACCGTGCCTTGAAGCAGGGTATATGGCAACGTGAGCCATTACCCAACCACCACGTATTTGGCCAGACACTTGGACTTGTCGGCTTTGGTCATGTAGCTCAACTCGTCGCCCAAAAGATAAGCGGATTCGACATGACCGTACTTTGTCACGATCCCTACGTCACCACCGACACCATGTCTGCAAAAGGGGTACAGGCCGCCAGTCTAGACGAATTACTGGTTAGATCAGACTTCGTCTCGCTACACTGCCCCCTGACTGCCAGTACCCATGGCCTGATCGGGGAGCGCGAACTACGCCTAATGAAGCCCCAGGCGCTGCTGATCAACACGTCTAGAGGACCGGTAGTTCAAGAATCCATGCTGATTCGAGCGCTCCAAGAAGGCTGGATAGCTGGTGCGGGACTGGATGTCTTCGAAAAGGAGCCCCCTTCGCCACACAATCCCTTGTTGAAGATGGACAACGTCGTCATTACACCCCACACGGCAGGACACTCCGACCTGACACTGTTAAAACAATGGCGACTATCAGTTGAAAGTGCCATCTCTTTTTCCAAAGGCCACTGGCCTCATTCCTACGTCAATTCCGACGTAATGCCTCGCTGGGAACTGAGCAATCGGTAGTACGGGCACTATGTCTCTACTTTGGCAAGACCCTAATTTTACCTAGCAACTGATCGTGTCGGCGGCATGCACAGCCGGAGTAAGGTATGAAAGCTCATGTGCCATTGAGTCCATGCCATCAAGTCAAGACAACCACTTAGGCAACTGGCGAGGAAAGATCGGAATAATCAACTGCAGATTACCGTTTACTTCACATTCGTACAGAACTCACTCTTGGGCATCAGCTACAAAAGAGAGGTGAAAAGATCAATCTAAGAATTACAATATCACTGCTTCTTCCGATTCTTTCTACTGAGGAACACTGATGCGAACCAAATCGATTACACATCGATGGA
>CAYLLU010000008.1:0-38048 GCA_964384845.1 uncultured Dehalococcoidia bacterium | reverse complement strand
GAAAAGATCAATCTAAGAATTACAATGTCACTGCTTCTTCCGGTTCTTTCTACTCTTTCTACTGAGGAACACTGATGCGAACCAAATCGATTACACATCGATGGAGTACGGAGGCTGGACCCCGTCTGGAAGGCTCACACCTGCTAGACAGCGCCAAGGTGCAGGCGCCTTGTATCGTGCGCAATCCTGTCGGCGGATACCGTCTTTTCTACACTGCTGTCGGACCAGGAAAACCTTACCCCATATGTCAAGGGTACATTCTAAGCGCGGTCTCTGATGACGGACTAGTCTTTCGCAAAGAATCCGGTATTCGGCTGGCACCCCAACTTTCCCTACCCCATATATCTCTCCGAATAGTCGCGCCCACTGTCACACGATGTGATAACGGTCAATGGCGTATGTACTTCGAAGCACGAGGCCCGGCCAATAATCCGCCTGTGATCTGCAGTGCTATTTCTTCCGATATGCTTTGTTGGAAGTTGGAAGATGGTATCCGTCTACAAACCCCCGGCGGCGTTGGAGGACCACGTTATGTCACCCTGCCTGATGGTGGCGGCCGATTGTACTGCTGCGGCTCAAATCTAGATGGTAGAGGAGAACATCTCTCCAAGGGCGTTATTAGTGCTATAACGGCAGATGGCCTCCAGTTCGAGCTAGAGCCAGGTTATCGTATGCGAGACAAGCAGGCGGACTACGACTCCTTGGGAATCACAGCCGCTGAGGTGGTGCCACCGGCAATCTATGGAGGCCAATGGACGATGGTCTTCTCAGCCTGGCAAGACGTGCCGCCCGGCACTATCGTACCCATTCATCCGAGCCAACATACCAACTCTCTAGAAAGTGGCATCAGAGAAGATTTCGCCGCCGCATCGATCGCTGTTGACATCGCTGGGTATCGATCACGAATATTTGTTGCCCATTCCCCTGACGGTCTAACATGGAATCGAGGCGAGTGCGCAATTGACGGAGGAGGATATAGTGCGGACAGCCTCGATGCAGTCCACGCAGAAGACATGTCTGTGATCGACATCGGGGACCATACTTATCGTATGTACTATGCCGCCTGCGATAAACAAGGGAACTGGCGGATTGCAAGTGCAGTCACGGTGGACACAGAGAAATAGGCCATCGACCCAAAGAAATACTGTAGATTTCAGTCTGGTCGGTCCTGCCCCACCTCAACACTATGAACGGAAAAATGTGATGAGAGCGGATGATCGAGCCAAACCGATTGCAAGTCATAGTGTGGGCAAGGTATCAAAAGCCACTGATGAGTCGCAGCATTTCACCGCTAGTATAAGTCGTAAAAAAGGAACACTCCTACCATCGTCATCCCCAGCCTAATGTCGGAAGATTGTTTTATTGGGCCAGTAAGCTCATAGCAGTATGGAGACTATGGCAAGGACAAAGAGGGAAAGATGAAAATCGACATAATCGGCGCCGGAACACCCATTCCTACTCCAGATAGATTCGGATCTTGTTACGTCGTCAATATCGGAGATGAGAAGCTGATGTTCGACTGTGGGCCGTCGTCAACGCACAAGCTCGTCAAGATGGGGATCGATCTTACCTCGATCGATAACCTTTTCTTCACCCACCACCACTTCGACCATGACGTCGACTATCCCTGTTTCATCCTGAGTAGATGGAACCTGTTCAGTGGCGGCGAAAACGATCTGCAGGTGTTTGGGCCTAACCTAACCGAGCAACTCACTCACAGAATCATGGACGAGCACGACGGAGCCTACGCCCACGACTGGATTGCTCGTATCAACCACCCGTTGAGCCTGAATGCTTTCACATCACGAGGCGGCTCCCTACCCCGTCCAGCACCCGTCGTACTAGCTAAAGACATTGGGCCGGGCAAAGTGCAGTCGGGTACTAATTGGGAAGTAACCTCAGCCCCCGCCGAGCACGTCGAACCATGGCTCGATTCTCTCGCATACAGAATTGACAGTGATGAGGGTAGCGTCGTTGTCACCGGCGACACCCGGCCATGTAACAGCGTCGTCAATCTCGCCAAAGATGTCGACACAATGGTCTGTCTATGTACCTACGTCGAAGACGAACAGGAGGGTACTCCAGAGGCGGATTACATGTGCGGCAGCACCAACGCCGCCAAAATGGCCCAAGACGCGGGTGCCAAGCGACTAGTACTCGTCCACCAGGTAGACATCATGGACGAACCGGGCGAGACAGAAAGGGCCGTTAGAGACATTGCCCGCCACTACGATGGCAAAATCGTCTGGGGTAAAGAGCTCATAACTGTGGATGTCTGACACTAATCGTGAATGTCACAAATCTGATGTTTCTATCTTATGAGATTTGGGCCTTCCAAACCAAGATTTCACTAAAATGCGTCTCAAACCCCTAATAATGAATATCGCAATGTTCGCACACGTTGCAACATGGGTACATCACCCTAATGCGGAGCACTAGTGGTCCGAGGCAAACATGGACTCCAGATTACTATAATTAGCTAGGCCAATAACCTTCTCGAAGTCAGAGAATGACGCAATCTTGTCGTAGCCCACAGTGCTCCCTGTGTTCTTCAGATGGTTGACCATCTCCTGCATGGCCACGATCGACGCGAACAATGTCGATAATGGGTAAACCACCATGTCAAATCCGAGACGCTCTAACTCCGAGGCGGATAGGAATGGAGTCTTCCCACCCTCGATCATGTTGGCAAACACAGGTACTTCGAAGGAGCCGGCCACGACCTTCAACTCATCTATCGTTCGTGGGGCCTCGACGAAGACCACATCGGCGCCCGCCTCCGAATAGGCTCGGCCTCGGCGCACTGCCTCATCGAATCCCTCAGGAGCTATGGCGTCCGTTCGGGCTACTATAACTAGGTCGTTGTCCCCCCTTGCATAGACCGATGCCCTGATTTTTTCCACGTGTTCCTCTGTCGAGATAACTCTCTTGCCTTCCATATGCCCACATCTTTTTGGCCAGAGTTGGTCCTCTAGAATGATGCCCGCAACACCCAGTCTGACGCACTCTTGCACCGTCCTGACCACATTCAGAGTGTTGCCATAGCCGGTGTCCATATCGGCGACTACCGGAATCGAGACGGCGTCAACGATTCGTCTAACACGATCCAGGGTCTCGGTCATTGTCAGCAGACCTAGATCCGGCATACCTAGTGCCGAAGCGGAAAGGCCGAAGCCAGAGGTAAACACAACTGAAAACCCTGCCTGTTCAATCAGTTTTGCCGACAGGACGTCGTGGGCACCAGGCAGCACTACTATCTCCGGGGCCGCAATAAGCTTTCGTAGGATGTTCGCACGATTCATTCGGTCCTCCTAACATCTCTGTTAACGCAATGCCGCCATATTGATCCACGCCGCTGATATCATTGCATCCCAAACCATCTCAATCCTATCTCAGGTGCGATCGAGGCAAGAAGTAGTCCAGATCGATTTCCTTTTCGAGTTGGCCCGACCAAAAATAACATCACTGCATGCCTCTTTTGACATGACGGAAGTAGCCTCATGCCTAATACATAAATAAAACCTGTTTACTCTAAGGTAATGTACATTCAATCTATTTCTGTAATGTCATAAGAATTACCTACATGTTACACTCTGTATTGAGTATTAAAAATAAGGAGTTTAATCATGCCTCAATTGGAGGTCGTATCGAGTTCGGAAGCGAAGCTTAGAACTATTGGATCTGCTCGAGCCAAGGTGCTTAGCGAGTACATCGAATTTATTGGAAGGTTAGGCAGCGGACAGGCCGGTCGACTTGAAGCACAGGAAGGAGAGACACTGAGGACCATCAGGCGGCGACTTGGTGATGCCGGAAGATTTATGGGCAAGAATTTGGTCATCAAGAAAGATGGTCAAGTGATCTATTTCTGGATCAAGAAAAACAGTGGCCGCGGGAAGCGTTGAAAAGTCGCTGCCAAACGTCAAAGCTGTTGTTGTTAGTTCCTTCGACAATTGGCCGACAACTGGCAAAACTTCTTACTAAGAATAAACATAGACAATGGCTCTGAATACTACCCACAAAGAAATAGCCTCCACATCTTCAACCACTCCTGTCGTCATCTTACTCGAATCTATGTGCCCGCCGACGCCTTAGAAATAGTTGAAATCCTTGGACGATGACATACTTCGTAAAATCCGTGAATAGACACATCCCAGTGATATAGAGATTCTCACGTCCTTCTCACGTCCCTTGCAGTTAAGAATATGCTGTAGGTTACCGTTCGCCGAACTATGGGACCATCGACACCACTCACCCACATTACGCTATTGCACATCGCGCTTGATTTAGTTTAGACGCGAAACGCCGCTCGCGAGGATATGTGTATATATAGAGACTTCGGGAAGGCGGTCCAATTCCATGGTGTTTAACCTCTACTTGAGTAAAATTGTCAAACCAGTTCCCAAGGCTTACCGTAAACCAAAGGAAACTGTTATCCAGCGTTCTTAATATTCCTGTGATCAGGCCATCTTTCAAAGGCCCGTAGGGATTTCGGCAGTACCCTGTGTGAATGAGCACACCCTGTAGCGACGGCATGAACCCCTATGCTATAATCCCGCCACTCTTCAGGCCAACCGCTCGTTTTAGTTTTATACGAGATCTCAAGCCTGACCTCGGAGGTTGGTGATGGCTGCCACTAGTACTGATCCAGATACCAAAACGTTACTGTGGATGTACCGAACGATGGTGACCATCCGCCGCTTCGAAGAGCAGGCCAGGAGAGAGGCCGACGCCGGAAAACTGCGAGGTATGCACTCTGCCATCGGCCAGGAGGCGGTGCCTACGGGCGTCTGTGCCCACCTTAGGGACAACGACTTCATATTCGGCACCCATCGCTCCCACCACCATTGCATTGCGAAGGGCGTCAGCGTGAAGGAGATGATGGCCGAGCTCCTAGGTAAGTCGACCGGCACTAACAAGGGCAAGGGCGGCACGATGCACATCGCAGACATCGACAAGGGCATGCTCGGAGCCAATGGGATTGTCGGCTCAAACATTCCAGTGGCCACAGGAGCGGCGCTCACCGCCCAGGTTGAGGGCACTGATGGAGTCAGCGTCGTGTTCTTCGGGGACGGCGCAGCCGCCCAAGGAACGCTGCACGAGGCGATGAACCTAGCAGGCATTTGGAAGTTGCCCGTCCTATTCGTATGCGAAAATAATCGTTACGCTCAATCCACCCCGTTCGAGTACTCGGTGGCAGGGGCATCCGTTGCTAACCGCGCCGCGGGCTATGATATGCCAGGCGTCGTAGTTGACGGCCAGTCCGTCCTTGACATGTATGAGATCGGTGGTGAAGCCGTTAGGCGAGCACGCGCTGGCGATGGCCCCACCCTGATCGAAGCCCAGACCTACCGGTATATGGGCCACTTCGGTGCGGACAATCCCCGTGCTTATCGCGATCAGGAAGAAGAAGACTACTATAAAAGCAAAGATTGCCTTGCAACGCTAAAGACACATCTCGTCGAGTCCGAAACTGCCACCTCAGCTGAGCTTCAGGCCATGGAGCAACAGGCAGCGGACGATGTTATTGAGGCTGCGAAATTCGCCAATGACAGCCCTTACCCAGACCCTGAAGAGCTTACCTCGGAAGTCTACATTTCGTATCCGTAAAAAAGATCTCATTTCTACACTACGTTCGCGATCGACTTGTTACTACTAGATGATTTTTCCGGAGGACCAATATGGTACAGGCCGAAGCCACAAGGCAGATATCCTTTATTCAGGCAATCAACGAGGCCATCGCCCAGGAGATGCGCCGCGACCCAAAGGTAATTGTGATGGGCGAGGACGCCGCTGGAGCACCTGGTCGCGAGGGCAAGGAGGACGCCTGGGGCGGGGCTATGAGGTTGACAAAAGGTCTCTTCCCGGAATTCGGAGCGGCACGTGTACGCGACACTCCAATATCTGAGGCAGGTTTTATCGGGGCAGGTGTTGGAGCGGCAGCTACAGGACTCCGGCCTGTAGTAGAATTAATGTACGCAGGCTTTTTCGGTGTTTGTGCCGACCAAATCTTCAACAACGCCGCCAAGATGCACTACATGTTCGGCGGGAAAGTTGATGTGCCTCTCACAATCTTTACGGCTGTGGGCGCTGGGACTGGATCAGCCGCACAGCACTCAGAGACCCTGTACTCGATATTCACGCACTTCCCGGGCTTGAAGTGCGTCGTCCCCTCGGACCCATACAGTGCGAAAGGGCTGATGACCGCGGCGATCCGGGACAACGACCCAGTTATCGTATTCAACAACCGGCAACTCATGGGATTCAGGCCCGCGGGCCACGTGCCCGAAGAGGCGTATACGCTGCCCCTTGGCAAGGCACGCATTGCTCGTACAGGGACCGACATTACCCTCGTAGGAATCGGCTACACAACTCACCTCTGCCTGGAAGCCGCCGTAGAGCTTGAAGCCCGGGGGTTCTCCCCCGAGGTCGTTGATCTCCTTTCCCTGTCGCCGATGGACAATAAAGCCATCCTCGACTCGGTCCGCAAGACACGGAGGGCGGTCATTGTGGACGAGGATTACCCCCGATGCAGCATCGCCGGCGATATTTCGGCGCTGATAGCCGAAGAGGCCTTCGACTACCTGGACGCCCCACCTAGACGCATAACTCCGCCACACACGCCCGTGCCCTACAGCAACCCACTCGAGTTACTTTTTATTCCCACAGTGGATAGCGTAATCGAGGCGGCCATGGAGGCACTCGAATGATGGTTTCTTTGATGACAGAACGCATCGTTGTACCTGGGTTCAGGGATTTCGTACCAAGAGTGAGGATTAGATAGGTGGCTGAACACATTATCATGCCCAGGCTTGGAGATTTCATGACGGAAGGGACCGTCGTGAAGTGGACTAAGTCTTCCGGCGACATGATCGCCCAGGGCGAGGTAATCGCCGAGATCGAGTCCGAGAAGCTCAACTATGAATTGGAGGCCACCCGCAACGGCGTGCTCCATACCATCGTTGCCGAGGGAGATACCGTCCCAATAGACGTCGTAATGGGATACCTGCTGGATGAGGGCGAAGCTCCCCCAGAATCAACCGGCCCGACTACTGTCCCCGCCCCATCTGCTGCCGCAGCACCGCCGAGGTCTGGTACAACTCCGCCAATAACTGGATCTACTGTACCATCAACCCCGGGCGCACGACGCTTGGCGACTAAGCTGGGTATCGACATCGCTCAGGTGAAGGCTACGGGCCCCAGGGGGAGGGTAATCGAAGCTGACGTTCGGGGTCATTCCAGCGCGGCGGAGAGCGAACCTACCCCAGCCATGCCACTCGGCCTCGGCATCCCGGCCAATACAACCCGCATTGTGGGAATGCGAAAGACAATCGCAGATCACATGCGCAGAAGTATCGCGGAGACAGCCCAGCTATCGTTCTTCATGGAGTTGGACGTCACCGAGGCGCAACGGATGCGTAGACAACATTCGGCCGGGCCTGGGGGCACTATCTCCCTATCCCACGTCCTGATCAAGGCATGTGCCGAGGCGCTCCGTCGGCACCCAAAACTCAACAGTATTCTCGTAGATGGAAATATCCACTACTACGACGAAGTCAACATTGGGGTCGCCGTATCCCTCGATGATGGGCTTATAGTACCGGTGGTCAGGGACGTCGAGTCGATGGATATTGTCCAATTGGCTACGAATATCACAGCACTAGTCAAGAAGGCTCGTACAGGTTTACTCCACTCCGACGATCTAGTCGGAGGCACTTTTACAGTCAGTGTCCTGGGCTCGATAGACGGTTTCACTCCCATTTTAAACGCCGGCCAGACCGCAATACTCGGCGCTGGGCGGTCGGTCCAAAAACCGGTGGCACGGCACAGTAAAGTGGTTGTACGCGAAATAATCACTCTTAGTCTGACGGTCGACCATCAAGTCATTGACGGGGCGGTCGCAGCGGCATTCCTACGACGCCTGCAACAACTTATCGAGCGTCCTACCGCCATTTTTAAGGGATGAGAGCGTGGGCTAATTCTGGCTGGTCAGCACTGTTCCAGTCAATGAGTCCACCTGCTGAACTCGCGCCAAGATTCCCCAAATCTTGTATCGGACTACGCCTAGACAGAACACGCGGGAGTGTGCCACCCTAGACTGCGTTCGATGGAACTAGTGTCCGTCGGGGCTCACGGTGCAGGGGCACTCGCCACTGGCCTGATACCTCGGCAAAATCAAGGAGGAACCATGGAAGGGATATTTTTCATCCTGATCGGTGCAGCCCTATTTACGCAGTCGTGGTACACACTAGGCCTGTACTCAGATGGGCGCACGATGGGCGTCCTTGTCGGTGGGCTGGGAGCGTTGATCCTGGGAACGTTTATGCTGGGTGGATCCATTGAGCCAACCTTACTGGTGGGCGAGGAAACACTCACCGAAACGACTATCCTGAAAGCACTAATGCTGGCCTGGATCGCCTACGCTTTCGGTGTCGCGGCCCACGGCATGTGGGAGTTCGACGATAGGGCCATCGGATTCTTCAGCGGATTCGTCGCTATAGTGTCAATGATCGCCTTCCTATTCTTTGCGATTGAGCTTCGTACTGTCTACCAGGACGGGGTGTGGCTCACAATGGCAGCAGGGCCGGCGGTACTCATGATCTTGTCTGCGATCTCTTTCTTTTATCTGGCATTCCAGTGGATGGTACTCCGCCTAGTGACGGGATGGTTCATGCTACTGGGCAGTAGTGCGGTTGTAAGCATTGGACTTGTCATGATAGGAACCGACATAGCCTAACATCCCCTCAGCAGGGGGAGACGATCAGGCCCCCCGACCCTCCTTCCGAGAGGGCTGATGACGTACACAACGTATGCTCTCAGCCCCGGAGGAGCGTCGGTATGTTCTCAGCCCCGCAGAGGGGCGTCGATACAGGAAATAGGCCCTCCTTGATGCTCGGTGGGGGGCAGACGACTGTCCGCGGGAACCGTCGAATAGAAGGGTGGTAGGATGTTGGCGACATGACCAGCAAGCTATCCATTGAAGCAATCCTCTCGGAAAGCGAGAGGGAGTCGAGCCGCTACCGGTGGAACGGCACGTTCGCAGACTACCTGAGGATGGTGACACAGAACCCATCTCAGTCACGGTTGTCACACTCGCTTGTCTACGACGCCATCATGTCCCGCGGGGTCAAGACAGGACCCACCGGAGAGCCGGTGTACGGGCTGTTCGAAGAAGAGATATTTGGCCTCGAACACCACCTCGACAGGATCGTCCAGCACTTTGCAGCCTCGGCGCAGCGTATGGAGGTCCGCAAACGCATCCTTTTGCTGCTTGGCCCCCCGGCCAGTGGGAAATCGAGTGTGGTCGACCTGCTCAAGCGTGTACTAGAGACATTCTCGCGTACGACCTCCGGGGCGGTGTACACCATTACCGGATGTCCCATGCAAGAGGAGCCGTTACACCTAATCCCTCCCAGGCTACGGCCTAGTCTGCTCGACCAATACGGCCTCTACATAGAGGGCGACCTGTGCCCCCGATGCCGCTACGTAGTAAAATCCGATTATAACGGCCGTGTCGCTGAAGTGCCCATCCGACGGGTGGTCTTTTCCGAGCAGGAAGCCGTCGGAATTGGATACTTCATGGCAAACAACCCCAACCCGAGCGACTCCTCCCTGCTGGTCGGAAGTGTCGATTCGACCAATCTCGATGGGGACCGGCTAGAGGTCGCGGGCAAGGCGTTTAGGCTGGACGGCGAGCTTAACGTCGCCAACCGGGGCCTAATCGAGTTCGTGGAGATGTTCAAGGCAGACCGACACCTACTAACCACACTGCTCAGCCTGGCCCAAGAGCAGGTCATCAAGATGGAACGATTCGGCTCAGTCTACGCCGACGAAGTCATCATCGGTCATTCCAACGAGGGAGACTTCAACACCTTCGCAAGTGAAGATCACTCGGAGGCCCTGCGAGACCGGATCATCGCCATCCAGGTTCCCTACAATCTCAAGGTTACCGAAGAGGTAAAGATATACGACAAGATGTTGAAGGGAAGCAAACTGCGCGACGTCCATATAGCACCGCTTACCCTCAGGGTAGCGAGCGTGTTTACAATATTGTCACGGCTCGAACTACCTGAACGACAGGGCATGAGCCTACTGCAAAAGCTACGTCTCTACGATGGCCAGATGGTCCCGGGATTCAACAAGAAGGATCTTCAGGATATGCAGCGCCACCACATCAACGAAGGTATGACCGGAATCTCTCCCAGGCACGTCATGAACCGGCTCGGGGTGGTAGCCAGCCAGGATGTGAGTTGTGTCTCTCCCCTAGCGGCCCTCAACAGTATGTGGGAAGGGTTGGAAGAGAACGTGAGCGTAGACCAAGAAGCGGCTATCCGAAGGGTTGGGCTAGTCGCTGACACGGTCAAAGAGTACAACGATCTGGTCATCATGGATGTCCAGAAGGCGTACGAGGAGTCATTCGAGGAGAAGGCTAAGGATCTGCTAGGTACCTATCTTGCCAACTTGGCCACATTCATCGCCGAGCAAGAAGAACAGCGGGACGGGGATGGACGAGCCAACAAGGCCCATGCCGAGAACGAACGCGACATGCGAGAGATCGAGCGCGTCATCGGGATCACGGAGCGCAGCAAAATTGAGTTCCGTAACGAGATCCACAATTTCGTGACGGCGTGGCGAAACCGGGGATGGCTCTTTGAGTACACCTCCGAGCCACGCCTGCGGGCAGCCATTCAATCACGGCTACTGACCCCCAGACGAAAGCTGGAGAAAGGCTTGACCCAGCCGCGTTTCGCCAGACAACGGGTCGAGTGGGCGCAAAGGCGGGCCGCCGTCGCCCACCGACTTATGGAGTCGTACGACTACTGCGATGTCTGCTCGGAGGATGCCATTGAATACGTAGGCCATGTCCTCAAGAACCGCGTTCCTTTAAAGACTCCAAAAAATGAAGGCATCGAGTGGCTATGGCCCCTGTATCCGGTCTCTAGTAGGGATGTTCCCGCGGACGACCGCGCATAGCGCTCAGCAGTCGCCTGCCCCACCCCACAAGCTCCAACATCCAACACGCCAGTCCGAAGATCCACGAATCGACTAAGATTCAATGAACCGACGACGACGACGGCATTCCAGACACGCCACATCTGCCCGGCTAAGTATGCCGTGGTGGGCGATAGTAGTGTTGACACTTCTGCTCGCGGGAGTCGTCGCAGTTCGTACTATCGGTTAAACGTTACCTACACCATGTTGGACGGAGCAACATGATGTGTCTTTGTGTGTGATCAACTGTATCAGCTGCCCAGCCTCGGTTCTCTGCACTAGTTCACCCTGATACGTGGATCCAGTATCCCCAGAAGTATGTCGGAAATTAGCGTCCCGATTACAGTGAGGGTTCCGAGCAACATCACTATCGCGGCCGATACGAACAAATCCTCAGCCAGCAATGCACGTAGTAGTAGCGGATCCTCTGTTGGTAAGCTCAACACTACCGAAACGATTACACTGCCCGACATGAGCACCGGCAGTAGATAGCCAAGTGTGCTAACAAGTGGATTCAACGCCAACCGCACTGGGTATTTCAACACCAGCTTCCACTCCGACAGCCCTTGGCCCCGACAGTAACTACGTATGGCTTATTCAACTCGTCCAGCAAATTAGCCCGAATCACACGGATTAGGGCTGCCATCCCTGCTGTACCCACCACGAATGTCGCAATCCACAGGTGTTTGACCAGGTCTATCACACGCCCATAGTTCCATGGTGCCTCGATGTACTCCGGAGAGAATAGACCACCAACGCTGATACTGGGGACGTAGGTGAAGGTGATCCAAAGTAGCTACAGTGCCAGAAGGAATTCGGGTACAGCTAGGCCCAGGAATTCGATAAATGTGAAAATATAATCCTAGATGCTATGCTGACGCAAAGCCGAGTAAATGCCGATGGGAATCGATAATCCCCACGAAAATAGGGTCGTTGACCCCGCAAGAATGACGGTCATTAACAGCCGTTCTCTGACAAAATCGGTGGCAGACTTCCCAAACTCTAGGGAGGTTCCTAAGTCGCTGTGGGACATCTTCCAGATCCACTTGAAGTACTAGACAGGGAGTAGTCTACCTAGGCCATACTGGTGGCGCAAGGTTATTTCCATCGTATCCTGAATATTGGCCGGAGGAGGACTCCTCCGGCCAATAGCTCCAGAATATACTGATCTACGAAGTCTCCGGGAGACAACTAGATTATGACAAAGGAGATCATCGAAAGTGCCCAAATGGTGAGCATCGCGAGTAGGCTACGACGTAAGATAGATAAAGGTAAGCATCCCGTTCGTTCCTAGCAATGAAGCAACAGAAAGTGGACTATCCTACCCCAAATCGCGCTGTGTAGCTCCCCAGCGCGCGGTATATTCCCGTTCAAGAGCGACGAAGAAGTCTCGATACTCAGGATGAAGAATCGGTTTGGTGGTCATGATCAGTGCATCTTCGCGATTGTTGGCATAATAGGCCTTACGAACTCCTCGTTCCTCAAACCCATACTTGCGATACAAGTTGATCGCAACACAGTTGGATGCACGGACCTCAAGAGTCATCACACTTGCAGCATGTGACATGGCCCGTTCTAGGGCCCCGATAAGAAGGAGTTCCCCAATACCTTGGGAGCGGTCAATCGTCCTGACGCCGAGGGAGATCACGTGAGCCTCGCCGGCCATATACCAGATACCTATGAATCCGGCGATCCGCCCGCATGTCTCCGCATTCAAGGAGACATTTTTTGTCCCGGCCAGTAGATTCCTAAACAAACCTCCGCGCGAGACATCGTCCATGGCGACACAAGGGACAGTGTCCTGCGCAACAAGATAGCTTACGTTGCATTTGGCCAGCTCTCGTCGAAACGTGGTGGGGGGAAAGAGCTTGGGAAAAGCCTCTCGCTCAACCTCTTCCACTTGGACTATGTCGTCCCGATTCATGGGGCGAAGATCGAATGGCATGGTCTTCGGTACGATACGCTGAGGGGCCGCCGACATCGCTGTTTTGAACTCCCGTTGCCCGGTCGCGGAGGAGGTAATCAGGCACTATCCAAACTGGCTACGAATCCGTTGTATAGTGTATCATGGAGGCTCTAACCTCGATTGCCATCGTCCTGACCTCTCCTTCGAGAAAACCATTGACCATGCCCAATGCACCCGGAGACGATCCCGTAGAAACCCTAGTACAACGTGCCCAAAATGGCGACGCTGCCTCTTTTGCTGGATTATACGAACGTTTCCACGACAAGATCTACCGGTACGTCTATTTCAAGACTGGTAACTCCAACGACGCCGAAGACATTACCACGGACGTTTTTCTCAGGATGTTAGAATCAATCAATTCGTTCAGATGGAAGGGCCATCCCTTCTCCTCTTGGCTGTTCAGGATCGCCCACAATCTGATCATTGACCACTTCCGAAAACGCTCGCGTCAGAAAAACACGCCCTTAAAAGAGACAGGCGAACTCGCAAGTGCTTCGTCCTACGAACTTGAGGCCGATCTGGACATAAAGCTTTCGGTGGGGCAGGTATATTTGGCAATGGAGGACCTGACTGATCTTCAGAAAGAGGTCATGTCTCTACGCTTCGCAGCGGGTCTATCCGTTAGGGAGACCGCGGAGGCTGTCGGAAAGAGGGAGAACGCGATCAAAGCCCTTCAACACGCCGCTATCAAGAAACTGAGAATACTACTAAATCCGCGAACGGATGGCCCACAGGACCGCATAGTGCCGAATTGGAGTCCTGAGTAATGGCAAGGCACGAAAGATTGGACGATGTCGTAAATGCCTGCGCAGAGAGAATGGCTCGTGGTGAAAGTCTCGAGACCTGCCTGGCCAGCTATCCGGAAATCAGCGACCAACTCGCGCCACTTTTGGAGGTGGTTGCGACGACTCTGATGGCCGTCTCTGATGTAAGTCCGGACACCATGGCCCGAAAACGGGGCCTTCAGAAGCTCAATGAAGTAGTGGCACGGCGTAGTACCCACAAACGAGTACAGCGCTTCCCCCGATTCATCTGGCAATCACCTATCTCGCGGCCAGTCGTCACCGGAGCAATTGTGCTGCTAGTCGTCGCCACCGGTATGGCCTTCGGGGCTAACGCAGCTTCTTCGAACAGCATTCCTGGGGATTCCTTGTACTGGATTAAAACCAGTAAGGAGAGCCTGATGATGATGGTACCCAAATCCGCGATGGCCAGGGCCAAGGACCACGCCCGGCTTGCCCAGAAGCGGGGCAGTGAGCTTGAAATACTCTTGGACAGAGGCAAGCACGTTGAGGCGCAGAATCACTTCACCCGGGTCAATCGAAATCTTGTCCAGTCGGTCGAACTAGTTGGTATGAGGAACTCCATGAACGTCATCGAGATACAGTCCCAAGAGATTAACTCCACAAACCGGGTAGAACTCGATGCATTCAGAGCCAGTCTAGAAAAGACATTGGTAACCACGCACAGTGTTCTCGCGATCCATCTTGTCTCGGCGTCACCTGAAGAAAGGCTTATGATCCTAGGCCTGATGCACCGTAACAAGCTGCTCTATCAGACGTTTATCGCCTTCTTGGAGTCTGGAGGATCACCTAGTTGGATACCCTTCTACCGCACTGAGCCCCCCCGTCGATTTAGTCGCCAAAGGCCAGGGAGCAACCCAGAGCGTTAAAAGGCCGAGCACTTGCTTAGCGTCTTATACGTTCAACGATAGGTTTCCGGTGACACATACCGTTCACGGACAGTCAAGATGCGCAGAAAATACACAGGACTTCGGCGGAGATTGTAAAAGATCATCACAACGGGCTATCCATTGAATGTTGGAGTTCTGGTTTGCTCCTGTTATTAATATTTGTTTGAGAAAAAGACAATCAATACACCCATATAGTTATTGAAAATCGACTGGACACGAGTATACTTAATCATCACATGGCGACTTAGTGTCGGGTTTGGCCCTTGGGGGCGGTCGTCAGAGATGAATGAATATTCTCACCAGAATCCTTTCGATAGTCTTCCGCCACAAGTGGCGACTTGCCGGGGCCCTCACCAGTATGGTGGGAGCCACTGCCGCATACCTAACACTCCCCTGGTTATTTGGAACCGCCATAGACGAGGTCGCCTCGATATTCGACAACGGCAGCGCATCTGATGAGTCGATGATCCGCATCGGGGTCGCAATCCTGGTGGCCAGCGCTATCAGGGGCTTACTCACCTTCATCCAGACATATATGGGAGAGGGCCTCGCTCAGCATGTGGTCTACGATCTGCGCAATCGCTATTACGATCACGTCCAAAATCTGAGTTTTAACTTCCACGACAAGAACCACACAGGGAACCTGATGTCAAGGGCCATCACCGACGTAGAGTCCATCCGGATGTTCGTGTCAGGCGGGATCATACGGACACCCTACTTTCTAGTGCTGTTTCTCGCGACCGCCATCATACTGTTATTGAGTGATTGGCGGCTGGGCCTTGTGAGCCTGGGGTTCATGCCCCTTACCGTCATAGTCTCTTCTGTACTACGACTCCAACTCCGGCAAATCTGGCTAAGCGCCCAGGAGGGCATGGCTGATCTGAGCACCGTACTCCAGGAGAACATGACCGGTGTCCGAGTAGTGAGGGCATTCGCAGCGGAGGACCAGGAAAAAGCCAAGTACGACGAGAAGAGTTCAGCCGTATGGGTTGACATGGTAAAGGCGGCCCGGCTCCAGGCGATGACCGTATCCTTCATGGGTTTTTTCTATTTGATAACGATAGGGCTTGTCCTCTGGTATGGCGGACAGCGAGTTATCGAAGGGACCCTCACTCCAGGCGAGTTAGCTCAATTCCTTTTCTATTTGCAACTCCTGGCGTTACCGATAAGACACGCAGGAATGCTGATCAACAACTTTGCGAGAGCGTTCGCCGCAGGTCAACGGCTGTTCGAGATCATGGACTATCCCTCGGACGTACAGGAGTCTCCTCGAGCCGTCGACATGAAGAGAATCCGGGGGCACGTCCGGTTTGAAAATATCAGCTTCCGCTACGATGACGGTCCTCTGGTGGTTAAGAATGTCGAGATCGACACCCAACCTGGCAACCTTGTGGCGCTACTCGGAGCGCCGGGCAGCGGCAAGAGTTCACTGGTCCATCTTCTACCACGTTTTTACGATCCTTCGGACGGACGCATCACCATCGACGGATTGGACATTAGGAAGTCAACTCTCAAGTCTCTCCGGCGGAACATTGGCATTGTGCAGCAGGATGTATTCCTGTTCACCGCCACACTCAGTGAGAACATCGCCTACGGCCGGCCGGATGCTACGATGGATGAGATCGTAGCCGCGGCCAAAATTGCCCAACTCCACGATTTCATCGAGGACCTCGAGGACGGCTATGATACCAAGGTAGGCGAACGTGGCGCGACATTATCGGGCGGCCAGAGGCAGCGGATGTCCATCGCAAGGGCCGTGCTCCTCGACCCACCAGTACTAATTCTAGACGACGCGACCGCCAGTGTGGACGCCAGCACGGAGGAGAAGATCCGCAAAGCAATGGAGGCAGTTATGAAGGGACGGACTACCTTCGTCATCGCCCACCGACTCAGCACACTATACAAGGCCAACGAGATCCTGGTACTGGATGAGGGCTGCGTCACCGAACGCGGTACCCACGCCACCCTTCTGAATCGCGGAGGGATATATCGCAGGATATACGACCTGCAACTTCGTCCCCAGGAAGAGGTGATGATGGAGTTCAGTCTGCCAGACTCGTTAAGCCAGAACGTAAGGAACATCTGATGGCCACGCTCGGCACATCCAAAACTGCGCAAGGTAGTCGCGAACGCATAGAAGAGGATGTCTTTGGCGCTGCCTTCAACTACCGAGTAGTTCTTAGGATGATTCCTTATGTCCGACCGTACAGTGCTCTGGTAGGGGTTGCTGTTGTCGCAATGTTAATCTTTACCGCATCTCAAGTGGCAGTACCGTGGCTAATCAAGTTGGGTATCGATGAATACGTCCATTCCAACGACTTTGGTGGACTCACGCTATTGATTACCATTTTCATGGGAAACGCCATACTCAACTGGGGCACAAGCTTTACCCAGGAACTGGCGATCGCCAAAGTAGGTCAGGGTGTCCTGTACCGGCTGCGGGGCGATTTGTTCTCACACCTTCAGCGTCAGTCTGTGTCTTTCTACGACAAGAACGAGGTCGGACGACTGATGTCCAGAGTCCTTGGAGATGTCTACCAACTCCAGGAATTCCTTGGGGTGGCTGTCGTGACAGTGGGCGAGCTATTGAGCCTGGCGGCGATCACCGCGGTAGTAATGTTCCTGAGCCTGAAACTCGGACTGATCTCCATGGTAACTCTTCCAGTCCTTTTAATATTCATGGCGATCTGGCAGCCTCTGGCGAGGGAAGCCTTCCTAAGGGTCAGACGAGCCGCATCCATCGTCAACGGCGCACTCAACGAGAACATCGCGGGCGTGAGGGTAGTACAGAGTGTCAACAGGCAGGGGCAGAATTTAAGTCAGTTTGATGAGATGAACGGTGAGAACCTCGACTCGAACCTGCAAGCCACCCGCCTCTCAGCCGGAGTGCTTCCAGTTGTAGACCTGTTGACCGCGATCTCGATAGCTCTAGTGATATTTTTTGGAGCTCGGGCCGTAGGAGCCGACGCGCTGGAGATCGGAGCTCTAGTTGCCTTCGTGATGTACATCCAGCGATTCTTCGACCCCATCCGGAGCCTGACAATGCAGTATACCCAGCTCCAGCGGGCGATGGCCTCTGGTGTAAGAATCTTTGAGTTACTGGACAATGAGCCGACCTTGGTAGACGCTGAGAATGCCATCGAATTGCCAAGGCTCAGCGGTGACATCGAACTAAAGCACGTCTCGTACAGTTACTTGCCTGGACAAGATGTGCTATCTGACGTTAGCCTTCATATCGAGCCCGGCCAGACAGTGGCCGTTGTCGGCCCCACTGGTGCAGGCAAAACCACCCTCGTTTCGCTGATAGCACGCTTCTATGATATCGACCTAGGCCGAGGTGCCATCCTTGTAGACGGCCACGATATTCGAGACGCCCAGCGTAAGTCACTGGCGAACCAAATGAGTATGGTACTCCAAGAACCGTTTCTGTTCACGGGCACAATCAACGAGAATATCAAGTATGGCCATCCCTCTACTACTGACGCTCAGATGATTGAGGCAGCCACGTCCGTGGGCGCTCACGAGTTCATATCGCGTCTCCCGGATAAATATGAAACCTTAATACAAGAGCGAGGCGTCAACCTAAGCGTCGGGCAACGACAGCTCGTCTCCTTCGCCAGGGCAATTGTGGCCGATCCACGAATACTTGTCCTCGACGAAGCCACAGCGAATATCGACTCCTACACCGAGATACTCATCCAGCAAGCATTGAACAGACTGCTTCGCGGGCGGACCGCCATCGTAATCGCGCATCGACTGTCCACCATTCGCGGTGCCGACCAGATTGTGGTACTAAACCAGGGGCGTATCGAAGAGATCGGGACCCACGATCATTTGATGGAAATAGATGGGCTCTACGCACAGCTTTATGCGATGAATTTCGCAGCCCTACAGAATACCATCCCGGAAAACGGGCACTAGTAGAGTACTCGATACGAGGATCAAGAACCGGAATCGAGTTGCGTTTTTTGTGCTGGACAGGCCAAACATACCGCTCATACCCCATCCGCTCTCACTAAGCTAGCAGCGCCACAAGATCAAAATGGGATGGGCATCATCCCCACTGGAACCTCGATTAAGGTGGGCGCTGCGATCCCCAGGGCTTCTCGCAACGCCTTTTCCAGTGCCTCCGGCCCTCTAGCTAAGATACCTCTGGCTCCATAGGCCTCTGCTAGCTTCATGAAGTCGGGATTGTACAAGTCAGACCCTATGGTCCTGCCCTCGAACTTCAGAGCCTGATCGCGATATACGTTTCCAAAGGCGTTGTCATTGAAGACTACCACCACGGCATTGATGCCGTATTTCACCGCCGTGGCCAGTTCTTGGGAGTTGAACAGGAACCCCCCATCTCCTGAGATCGCTACTACTGCCTTGTCGGGCCTAGCCACCTTCGCACCTAGGGCCGTTGGGTATGCATAGCCGAGATTCCCAAAGTATGAAGAGGAGATGTAGGTGCCAGATTCATATACTCGGTAAAAGGGTCGGGAGTAGTAGCCGAGTTGTGTGACTCCCTCTACCAAGATTCCATCGTCGGGCATGGCCGAGCGAATCGCCCGGACAAATGAGCCTTGAGGCTCGAGTTGCGTACTAGGATCGTACCTGGCCGACCTGAGCGCCTCCAGACTGTCACTACGGCTAGGCCTAGGCGGAGTAGACTGTCTCACAGCAAGATCGAGAGCTTCGAGGCCTATTCCCACATCCCCGATGATCTCGGCACTAATTCTATCGTCGGACTGACAGACATCCACATCAATGAGTACCACTCTCTGCATCGAACGGATCTGAGAACGAGCTAAGCTTGCCCCTACGGCAAGAACTACGTCGGCCCGGTCGATAAGATCATCTAGAGGGTCGCTAAGCCAGTTCGGCACTCCCATGGCAAGATAGTGCCGATCAGAGACCGCACCTTTGGCCTCCCTTGCACAGACTACCGGGGCCTGTAGATACTCGGCAAGTCGGATCATCGCCGCTCCGCACCCACTGGATAGGCTACCTTCCCCAGCCCATATCAGCGGTTCTTTGGCACCGACCAACTCAGCTGCGCCGGCGGCCACCGCGGTTTCATTCGGGCTTACTTGTAAGTGGCTGACTGGCTCAAGCAAGTCTATTTCCGCCTCCTCCTCGAGCGTCTCGGGAGGTATTTCGATCTCCACTGGCAGGGTACGACCTGACTGCATTTGAAAAAACGCCTCGCGGACCGCGGCAGGAATCTCGGACGGATCTAGGATACGGTGAGCCCATTTCGTCACAGTCTTGATGACGTCTAACTGATCGACCATCTCGTGCAAACGCCCCTCATCCTTACCGATGAAGTCCCGTTCGATCTGACCAGATATCAACAGCATCGGAACCGAGGCCGAATAGGCAGTCCCGACGGCGGCAGCGGCGTTCAGGAGTCCGGGACCAGGGACAACCAGTGCAGTGCCTATGTCACCACCAGCAGCAGAGTACCCATATGCCATATAAGCAGCAGCCTGCTCGTGTCGGGGGGTGATGAAACGAATACGAGGCTCGGAGTGAAAGGCGTCCATGGCATGATAAAGCTGAAGGCCAGGAAGTCCAAACACCGTGCGAACGCCCTCTCTATAAAGCGACTGCACTAATGCCTGACCACCGGTCATTCTCTCCATGTAGTATGCTCCATGAAAATGTGTGGCGCTATTAAGAGAAATACTTGACTCGAGACGCAGGCCATGGTCACGTCAGCGTTGTTATTCGACAAGAGCGGCCTTGAACTGCACAATGATCTCGTCCGCTGCGCCCTGAGACAGGCCGAAGGGTTTCCTGTCGGTCTCACGGGCCACCAAGTAGCTCCAGAAAGAAAACCACACCCGCTCACGCTCCTCGTGATTTTTGGTTCGGAGCAAGATAGGCAGATACTGGCCAACGAAACGTAATGCGAGGTGACTGGATCCTTGTAAGTTATCCTCAAGTTCCGTAGAACTACCAGCAATCTCTTCCCAGAACGCTTCGTGGAGACGGAGATGGCTGTTGGCATTCTCGTCCACCACCATTCAGGTTGCTCCTTTGAATGAATCAGTCGGGTTCGATTGTATCAGGACCCTGACACACAGTGGCGCTATTCCAGTCGCTAAGTACTATGGCTGGGGATTCGTATTTAGACCACCTGCATCATTAAGGAGAGCCACCATGAGCGGAATACATTCGTCACTTTGTTTGTAAAGTACGACATTGGGCTACTCATGGACACGCGTACCACTCCCGTGAGCCGGTTAACAGCGTGGACGAACACGAGGCCGCTGAGTATCATACTCTCTCAATCGACGGTGGCATTATGCCTTTGTTAGCGAATCCCTGGATATGAAGCTTCGGAGAACTCATACTATCAGACCGACGATCCTGACGGTTGTCTCGATTACCTCGAAATATAGACGGTCTCTCTTTCCTGACAGAACCTATGCCTTGCTGGAGATCATCAGGGGCGACCGTTCGTCCCTGCTGTGTGCCTAGAAAGCCTCCCAGGTGACGTTACCAACTACTCATTACACCAGATTTGCTGGACTGTGGAATCAGTGCGCAACACCTCCGAGGCACTTGTACAATAACAATGTTGGCCCTCTAGACAGGACGAAGTGTACTTGTAGTCGACTAGGATATATTCCTACAGAATTACTACTCAATCTGCCCCTGAACGGATACGGACGGTGAGGAGGCGTTTTATTTCAAATTGAGGATTATAGGGTGTGACCACTGATCTTGATGTTTCTTGGGGGTTCTTACGTATGATGAGATCTGCGAGCCAGTGTGCTGGCGTAATCACCTACCATACCGATTGCATCGTGTCCGTTAGAACAACGACGCTTGGCGGCGTGCCTCTTCAGGGTAGGGGAATCCCAGATGCTCGTAGGCACGGCGAGTAGCGACGCGGCCCCGGCGTGTGCGATCCACAAAACCCATCTGCAGAAGGAACGGCTCGTACACGTCCATGATGGTGTCGGGTTCTTCGCTGATGGCGGCTGCAAGAGTATCAATGCCCACCGGGCCACCTTCAAACTTCTCGATGATGGATCGCAGTACCAAATGATCTGTGTCGTCCAGACCCAGTCCGTCTACCTCTAGCCTCTCCAGAGCGTCGCGAGCGACAGCACCAGAGACGACGCCATTGGCCTTAACCTGGGCGTAATCACGCACACGCCTAAGTAACCTGTTGCCCACTCTGGGCGTCCCTCGGGAACGCCGTGCGATCTCGGACACCCCATCAGGGTCGCCGCTGACCGCAAGGATTCGTGCCGAGCGCTCCACAATGTTTCGCATCGCGTCCTCGTTATAATAATCAAGCCGGAGAACGGAACCGAAACGATCCCGCATAGGCGACGAGACCATTCCATACCTGGTAGTAGCGCCCACCAAAGTGAAGCGTTTGATACTCAGATTCATGCTCCGTGCTTTAAGTCCCTTGTCTATGACCCATGAGACGACAAAGTCCTCCATCGCGCCATAGAGGACTTCCTCCACCACGCGTGGAAGCCTGTGAATCTCGTCGATAAATAAGACCTCACCAAGCTCCAATCGCGTCAGCATCGACACCATGTCCGCCGGACGCTCAATGGCTGGACCCGAGGTCACCTTGATCTTGGCGTCCATCTCGTTTGCGATAATATTCGCCAGTGTAGTCTTACCGAGACCTGGTGGACCGTGGAGCAGAGTGTGATCAAGCGGCTCCGCGCGAAGCCGCGCCGCCGCAATTGATATATCCAGATTGGACTTAAGCCGCTCTTGTCCAATGTAGTCGGTCAACCGGCGAGGGCGAAGACTAGTGTCGTCTGAGTAGTCGTTTTCTTGCTGTGTGCCAGAGACGATGCGCTCTTCCAAGTTCGCTCCTGGTGCACTGCTATCGAACGATGTCTAGAACTGGCGTTCATTCTATTGGTGGTCTGTGAGGGTGTCAAATATGCACTCATGTTGACTCTCATAACAACTCGGCTGGTCGTTGCAACACAACATACGCCCAGACTGCGATATAATCGGTGGACTTCAGATCAACATTTGCACTTCATATGGAGGGTGTAACTTGGTATGGATTGTTTTTGGCGTTGCGCTAATGGCTGGACTCGGGTTCTTGGTGCAAACCCTGGGCAAGAGACTGCCAGTAATCCACTCTGTAACCAGGGCGAGCCAATTCAACCGCTCCCCCGCGGAGATATGGATGATCGTGTCCGATTTCTCAGGCCAGCCCGAGTGGCGGCCCGACCTGCGGTCAGTTGAGCGACTACCACCCCGTGGCACGCGTGACGTCTGGATCGAGACGGACAATCACGGACAGACTATGACGCTGGAAACCGTCGAATCCACTCCACATCGCCGCCTAGTAAGGCGCATCTCCGATGATGATCTCAACTACAACTGCAGTTGGACACTGGAAATTGCCGAGTTCGGCGAAGTGACGACCATCACGATCACCGAGACTGGCGAGATAACTAGATCGTTGTTCAGATTTCTGAATAAATATATCGTCGGGTATAACTCGGGTGTCGATAGATATCTGACGGATCTGGGCAAGAAATTTGGGATCGATGTTACCATCACGAATAGCTGAGGCAAGTCGCCAATGAGCAGTTCCAACAAGGACGAGTGGTCAAAGAACACTCTAGGACCGGTGAAGAAGCGCTTTGGGGAGCGACGAGATTCGTTTGAGTCAGACTCCGGGCTCGAGATCGACACCACATACGGCCCCGACAACATGACGGACTTCGACTACGAGGACCGCACAGGCTACCCCGGTGAATACCCCTACACCCGGGGCGTACAGCCCAACATGTACCGTGGTCGGCTCTGGACGATGCGCCAATACTCTGGATACGCCTCACCCGACGAGTCCAATAGACGATATCGTTACCTGCTCGCTGAGGGACAGACCGGGCTGAGCGTCGCCTTTGACCTACCTACCCAGACCGGCTACGACTCCGACCATCCACTTGCTATAGGCGAAGTCGGCAGAGCTGGGGTGCCGATCAGCAGCCTGCTGGACATGGAAACCCTGTTTGACGGTATTCCACTGGATAAAGTCAGCACATCCATGACCATCAACTCAACTGCGTCCATATTACTGGCACTCTATATTGCCGTGGCGAAGAAACAGGGTGTCGAACCGAAGTCACTGAATGGGACCATTCAGAATGATATCCTGAAAGAGTATATCGCTAGAGGGACGCACATCTACCCACCTGGCCCGTCAATGCGATTGGTCACCGACGTGTTCCACTATTGCCACGAGCACGTTCCCCGGTGGAACACGATTAGCATAAGCGGCTACCACATGCGCGAGGCCGGTGCGACCGCAGTCCAGGAACTAGCCTTCACATTTTCGAACGCCATTGCATATGTGGAGGCCGCCGTTAGTGCGGGTCTGGACGTGGACGAATTCGCCAATCGGTTGTCCTTCTTCTTCGTAGCCCAGAATAACCTGTTCGAGGAAACCGCCAAGTTTCGCGCGGCTAGGCGGATGTGGGCATCTATAATGCGAGATCGGTTCGGTGCAAAGAATCCACGCTCCTGGATGCTGCGGTTTCACACCCAGACCGCCGGGGTCGCGTTGACGGCGCAACAGCCGGACAACAATGTAGTCCGTACTACTATCCAAGCACTGTCGGCGGTTCTAGGAGGAACACAGTCGCTGCACGTCAACTCCCGTGATGAGGCCCTGTCACTACCCACGACACAGTCGGTACAAATCTCATTGCGCACACAGCAGATTCTGGCGCACGAGAGCGGCGTCACAGAGACGGTCGACCCTCTAGCGGGTTCTTACTACGTCGAGAACCTGACGGACCGACTTGAAGCCGCTGCGTTCGAGTATATCAGGGAGGTAGACCGTATGGGTGGAGCAGTTGCCGCCCTAGAATCCGGCTACCAGACAAAGGAGATCCACGAGAGTGCCTTCAAACACCAGTGCCAGGTAGAGTCGGGAGATCGCATTGTGGTAGGGGTAAACAGGTACCGCACAGATGAACCGCCCATCGGCAAGTTGCAAACCATCGACCCCAAGGAGACTGCCAAGCAGGTCGAACGCGTAAAAAGAGTCCGGCGGGATAGAGACAACTTGGCAACACAGGCGACACTGGATAGGCTCAAGAAGGTGGCTTCGGGCTCCGGAAACACTATACCGGCCATCCTGGAATGCGTCGAGGCATATGCCACTGTGGGGGAGATCGCCGGCATATTCCGAGTTATATTCGGAGAACAACAAGACACCGCCGGAATGTAGATGAAGGAAATGCAGAAGGGAAGCACCCCTTTGTTGGTTTTGTTCTTGAGGCACTAATGATTCAATCAGTCCTATCCGAAGAAGAAGCGATGCTCAGGGCAACGGTACGCGAATTCGCAGACCAGATCCTAGCCCCCAATGCAGCACACTATGACGACAAGGGCGAATTCCCTTGGAACAACGTAAGAGGACTGGCGGATCTAGGCATTTTCGGCCTCACTGTGGACGAGGAGTACGGTGGAAGTGGCGGGACCACACGCCAGCTAGTGCTCGTCGCCGAGGAGATAGCACGGGGCTGCGGATCCACAAGCCTCATATTCGTCGCCCACCTATCCCTGTGCACCCAGTTCATCGCAAACTATGGCACCGACACTCAAAAACGGCGGTGGATCCCGACCCTTACTACCGCGGAGGCAATAGGTGCTTTCGCACTAACGGAGCAAGGATCAGGGAGCGATGCTGCGGCTATGCGCACAACGGTCGCCGTGGATGAGAACGGCTACATTCTGAACGGTAGTAAGCTATTTACCACGAATGCCCTGGAGGCTAACGTGTTCGTGGTCCTGGCCACTCATGACCACGATCTGCACGCTAGGGGAATTTCAGCATTGGTGGTGGAGCGGGACACCAAGGGGTTCACCATCAATCCGCAGCACGGGAAAATGGGGATGCGTGCCACGTCCACCGCAGAATTGGTTTTTGAGGAGTGTGTCCTCCCTGAAGATGCACTTCTTGGGAGCAAAGGAAAGGGGTTTGGGGAGGCCATGCACATCCTAAACTCTAGCCGTATTGGGATCGCAGCCCAGTGTGTCGGTCTAGCGCAGGCGGCCTACGAGGCCGCTGTGCAATATGCAGGGCATCGCGAGGTCTTTGGGAAGCATCTTTCAGACTTCCAACACATACAATGGTCCATCGCGGACATGGCCACTGATATCGAGGCAGCCAGGCTACTGGTTCTGCACGCAGCGACGCTCAGAGACCTAGGCAAGCCCTTCGTGACCGCGGCATCGATGGCCAAGTTGTTCGCGTCCCGCGTGGCCGTGGAGTCGGCGAACCGCGCGATGCAGATTCACGGAGGCACGGGCTATTTCGCTCCCTCTGCAGTGGAGAGGCTATATCGAGACGCCAAGGTAACAGAGATATATGAAGGGACCTCGGAGGTGCAACGCATGATTATTTCTCGCAATCTTCTCAACGAACAGTACCACCCATGATCACGCCCGAGGGGTCACCGTGCACAACACGCCATATCAACCACGTTGCGATAGCCGTACGCGATATCGACGAGAGCCTGGCATTCTACAACAGGGTATTTGGTCTGCCAGAGGTTGTGGTTGAGGATTTAGAGGATCAGGGTGTACGCGCAGCATTGATTAGGGTGGGCGGAACGCAGCTTGAGTTCATCCAACCGACGAACGCCAAGGGTGGTGTGGCCCGTTTCATCGCCAAGCGCGGCGAGGGACTGCACCACGTCTGTTTCGAGGTGGACAACTTGCAAGTCACGCTGGACGCACTGGATAAGGAAGACATCGGCCTTATAGATCAAGAGCCGCGCAAGGGTCTATCCGGAATGATAGCGTTCCTGCACCCGAGGTCCACAGGTGGGGTGCTGGTAGAACTGGTAGACAGTGAGTCGGCACGGCGCTAAACAGGATTTTATCACGAAGATCTTGGCTGTAAGGCCGTAAAGACGTAAAGAGAAGATTTATGTTGTTCAGAGACTGGGAGTGTCAGAGAGGTACATCCTTTTGATTATGGGAGACAATTTGTGAGTGATAGTCGGATCATACGGGTGCTAGTAGCGAAGCCCGGACTCGACGGCCATGACCGTGGCGCTAAGATCATCGTCCGCGCCCTGAGAGATGCCGGGATGGAGGTGGTGTACACGGGAATCCGTCAAACCCCCGAGATGATTGCCGAAGCGGCCCTCCAGGAGGACGTGGACGTGATAGGGCTATCTGTCCTATCCGGTGCACATCTTGAACTGTTCCGTCAGGTATTCACGGGCCTGGAGTTGAGAGATATGGCCGACATCGTGGTCGTCGCTGGCGGCATCATACCCGACCAGGATCGTGTGGCACTGCTGGACATGGGTGTGAGGGCTGTGTTCGGTCCGGGCACACCGACAACTGATATCGTCGATTTTATCGAGGGCGCGGTAGCTACAAAGAAATGACGGCGAATGGGAGTGATCTGAGAGGCTAACTTCAAGTGGCTCGGATGACTTGAATTAGCCCCCACAGTTCAAGTGCATAAGTCACATATTTCTCTATATGGAGCTAAAGAGAGGGTCGATTATGCCAGTCGAATACAGATGACTATAGTTCAAGCTATGATTTTTGATTTCGACGGGGTAATCCTCGAGACGGAGACACCGGATTTCGAGACATGGCGAGACGAGTATGCTTCCCACGGAGTCGAGCTTGACCGATCATTGTGGGCCGGTTTCATAGGCGGCCGCGCAGGTATTTTGGATATCTACGGACACCTTGAGGAGTTGACTGGACGCCGGATCGATCGCGATCTCGTCGGAGATCGACGTCGAAAGCGCTACCTGTCCATCATAGAGTCGTCACCAGTGATGCCAGGAATCGTTGACTACATGACGGAAGCAGAGGGAATGGGTCTAAAACTAGGCGTGGCGTCCAGCTCTAGTAGGGAGTGGGTTGAAGGCCACCTAACGAAGCGCGGTCTGATGTGCTACATAAATGCAGTCAGGTGTCGAGATGACGTGACGAAGGTTAAGCCGGACCCAGAGTTGTTCCTATCCACAGCCGCAGCCCTAGGTGTGGCGCCGGAGCGATGTGTAGTAATTGAAGACTCATCCAATGGTGTCACAGCAGCCAAACAGGCTAGAATGTCCTGTGTGGTAGTACCGAACTCGATGACCAAGAACATGGCAGTAGGCCACGCAGATATTCGCCTGGGATCGCTCGGAGAGATAGCGCTGACCGACCTGCTGAAATCGCTGGGTTGATAGGCTGCGTGGATCAGGCGTACAGTCGTATGCTACTACTAAAATACGCTGAACACTCGGTCTGACACGTCATCCTGCCTAGGAAGAGGGCACACATCTGACTTATCAGCTTAGTACTTACCACCGCACATAACTAGCGCTGCACCGCAGTAAAAAGAAAAGAGAACAACTAAGTGAACTGTGTGAAACTTGACACAATAACCCCGCTAAGACTAGAATGCGCCGTTGCGAGTAGGTTGGGATCGGCACACCATCGTAGGATGATGTCGGGATGAAGATCAATGTATCCCAACTACTGAAAGAGGCGAGCGGTTCGCGTCGAGAGTACGCGGCTGACGAAGACCTTGAATCTGGAGAGGGCCAGGTTGCCGGCTCGATCAAACTGATGCGCACTGACAAGGGCGTATGGGTCAGCGCCGAGGTGAGTTCGGAGGCAAAATGCACCTGCAGCCGTTGTCTCAAGGAATTCAGCCAACAAATCGGTCTAGCGTTCGAAGAAGAGGCGTTCTATCTCAGTGATGGAGCCTCAGCTTTCTCCACTGAGATTCCTGTGATAGATGACAAGAGTATATTGGACTTGACCGAGACCTTGGAGCAGTATCTGTACCTTGCTATCCCGATCAAACCGATCTGTCGAGAGGACTGCCAGGGCATATGTTCTCAATGTGGAGTGGATCTGAATGATGCGGAGTGTGTTTGCGACCATGACCAGCGCAATAGTAGCTGGGCAAAGTTACTTCAAATAGCAGTATACGATGAACCAAGTTTCGGAGTGAATTAGATGCCACCACTTCCTAAGAAAAAACATTCTAGAGGCCGTAAGGGTAAGAAAGCGTCTCATCACGGGCTGAGCCCCATCACCCTAGCCGAATGTCCACAGTGCCATAGTGCGCGACTACCCCACCAGGTGTGCCTCTCATGTGGGTATTACAACGGCAGACAGGTCATTACAACAACCTCCACCGAGTCCGAATAGCGAGGCAAAGAACTTGTCATGAACTTCAGTTTCGCATCGACCTCTGAGGAAGCGCGGGTTGGTTACCTGTTCCCGGGTCAGGGTGCGCAAAGCGTTGGAATGGGTAGCGAGTTGTATGATCGCTCAGCCGGTGCCAGATCCGTGTTTCACGAGATTGACAAGGCGCTAGGCCGCCCCCTTTCCAAACTGGTGTTCTCCGGCCCAGACGACAAGCTTCGAGATACAGTAAACGCCCAGCCGGCCATAATGGCGGTGAGTTTAGCCTGCGTCAAGGTGATGGAAGAGCAACTCGGCTCGGATAGGATGCCCACCCCGGCGTTCATAGCAGGACACAGCCTGGGCGAATTTACGGCGCTGGCCGTGGCAGGAGTACTCGATGTCGGAGACACCGCCAGGCTGGTGCAAGAACGCGGGAATCTAATGCAAGAAGCCTGCGAGCAACGGCCAGGCAATATGGCGGCTGTACTCGGCCTGGACGAAATGACCATTGAAGAGATAAGCCGGGAGACCGGCACATACGTCTCGAACATTAACACCTCCGAGCAGATCGTGATTAGCGGGGACGTGATGGCCATAGCCCAGGCTCTGGATCTCGCGTTGGCCCGAGGCGCAAAGAAGATCATTCCACTTCGAGTCAGTGGCGCTTTCCATTCTGCCCTAATGGAACCGGCCAGGGCGGGCCTAATCGATGCGGTCAACAGTCTCACATTTAAAGACCCGACAGTGCCAATAGTAGCGAACTGCACCGGGAAGCCTCTGAAGAAGGGCTCCGAAGTCAAGCGAGAGATTATTGGCCAGATCATTAGCTGCGTACAATGGAAGCGTTCGATGGAGTATATGTTGCAGCAAGGTATCTCGCAGTTCGTGGAGATAGGCCCGGGCCGAACCTTGGCTGGCATGGTCAAACGCATCGACCGCACCGCTAGCGCCGTCAGCGTTGGCAACGTCGAAACGATCCTCAATCTGCGGCAGAACTGACGAGCCACGTCCATGAACGGGCAAATCGTGAATAATTCCAATCCGGTCTATGCAGCACATCCGAGGCCAAGACACATGGCAAGGGCCATTGCGCTTCAGGTGCTGTATGAAAGTGACAGGTCCAGACATGACCCTGACCGTGCAATCAGCAGTAGACTTGTCGAGCACGCCGTCTCACAGCCAGCCGAGGCCTTTGTTCGACAGACAATTTCCGGGGTACTTGCAAACCGAGATCGTATAGATGCGATAATAGGGACGTACGCACCTTTTTGGCCTGTATCGCAAATGGCCGTGGTCGACAGAAATATTTTGAGGGTCGCGATCTTTGAAATCCTCGAAAACAAAGAGATCCCACACAAGGTGGCAATTAATGAGGCCGTTGAGCTAGGGAAAGTGTATGGTTCCGAAAGCACCCCAAAGTTCGTCAATGGAGTTCTTGGCGCTATGATGGAATCCCGGGTTTCCACAAGAAATGAGGAGCTAGTGTAAAAGCCTCTCTTCCCGTCCCAGAAAGAACGGAACAAACTGTGCCGGAATACGGAGGTACGAATATGGCAACGATAATGGAACGAGTTCAAATGATCGTGGTTGATAAGTTGAGCGTAGACGAGAACGATGTCGTTTCGAGCGCATCGTTCGTTGATGACCTGAACGCAGACTCTCTAGATCTCGTCGAGTTGATCATGGCTTTCGAGGAGGAATTCAGCACGGACAGCAACACCATCGAAATCTCGGATGAGGATGCCGAAGGCATCACTAGCGTGCAGAATGCCATCGACTATCTCAAAGATCACGGCGTCGAAGACTGATAGACGTCTACCCTAAGCAACAAGAAAGGCCCCGGAATTCCGGGGCCTTTCTTGTTGCAAGTATCGTACCTGACAATGGACTAGTATTAACGGCATCCTCAAACCTGGAGTGGAGTTCCTGAAATTCCGCCGTTGCGTCCTAACAGTGCCCGCGCGTATCGACCTTCTCGGCAATCCCCGCAATGCCAACGGGGGCGACTACGCCACCATGTCAGCCGCTATCAACATACGTGCGGGGATCAGCTTGGAGCCGGTAAAAGGCTTGGTACTAGAACTAGTTGCGTCAGAAGCCGCGAGAACTCCACAGTTGCGGATTGAGATAAATGACGGGGCAGTTATGCAGGGCCGGTTGATCTACCATGGGAACGTAGTGGCTACTCTGCCAAAATGACGTAGTCCGTAATCACGATATCCACGGCTCTACCTAGGCCTAGAGATGGGTACATCACACGCTATGAAAAAACATTGACGCTACCATGACGTCCTGCTAGGATTGGTGTACTTCCCCCTTCGGCCGAGGTCCTATGTCCGAGTTGGATGAGTTGGTACGGCAGATCCACGATTGCCGCAAATGCACCCTTTCCGAGAAGCGCATCAACGCCGTCCCGGGGGAGGGTTCACCCACCGCCGATATCATGTTCATCGGTGAGGGCCCGGGGTACAATGAGGACCGCGACGGTAGGCCGTTCGTGGGCCCATCGGGGAAATTACTCGACTCGATGCTCGCCTCAATCGCGCTTAGGCGCGAAGATGTATATATAACTAATGTGGTCAAGTGTCGTCCGCCCAGTAACAGAGATCCGCTTCCGGGCGAGATAGAGACCTGCAAACCCTATTTAGACGCGCAGATCAATGCGATCGCGCCCAGAGTGGTGGTCATGCTGGGCAAGTACTCCTTCAACCGGTTCTTCCCGGGCGAGTCAATCGGCCAGGCTCGTGGCAAGCCCAGGAGCTGGAATGGATTGACAGTCTATCCGATGTATCATCCGGCCGCTGCACTGCACAACCCGAGACTACGTCCGGTGATTGAGAGCGACTTCCAAAAGCTCCTCAAGTTACTTGAGAAACGAGAAGATGCCCCTGAGGTGACCGATGAGGCCCCAGCCAAGCAACTCAGTTTTTTTGACCTGTGATTCTTTTACCACGTACCCACCTCACTTATATGAGGAACTTTTAAATAAATGACAGAGACAGCACTTCGTGTAATACCCCTTGGCGGTCTTGGAGAGATCGGCAAGAACATGTTGGCCCTAGAGTATGGCGACGATATCGTCGTGATCGACGCCGGGGTACTATTCCCCAGTGAGAAGATGCCCGGGATAGACTTCGTTATTCCAGACATCACCTATCTCAAAGAGAACATATCGCGTGTACGTGCGATCCTGATCACCCATGGACACGAAGACCATATCGGCGCCCTTCCTTACGTATTATCCGAGTTGGACGTACCAGTGTATGCATCGCGGCTCACCCACGGTTTGATCAGTGTGAAACTCAAAGAGTTCGGCATACTCAAAGACGCCCGTCTCAACGTCGTCGAGCCTCATATTTCCTTCAAGATCGGGGCGTTCAAGGTGGAGTTTTTCAGGGTCTGCCACTCCATCCCTGATGCTATGGGGATAGCCCTTCAAACACCGCTGGGGACAGTGGTCCATACCGGCGATTTCAAGATCGACCACACCCCAGCGGACGGCAAGCCTACAGACTTTGCGGCACTAACAAGACTTACGGCCGGTGGAGTGCTACTACTACTTTCCGACTCCACCTACGCCGAGTCGGAAGGGTACACCGAATCAGAACAGATCGTTGGGAAGGCCCTGGAGCGCATCATCGTCGATGCGGAGGGACGGGTAGTGGTGGCGACATTTGCTTCACTGATTTCCCGAATGCAACAGGTAATCGACGCAGCGGTCAAGTGTAATCGCAAGATCTCGGTGATCGGCCGGAGCATGATCAACAATGTTAGGATGGCCACTAAAATGGGGTACTTGGAGGCACCGGCAGGCACCATCATTCCTCTAAGTGAGGCACGAAATCTTCCGCTCAATGAGGTCGTCATTCTGGCGACTGGGGCACAGGGAGAACCCACGTCTGCCCTGGTCCGGATCGCCAACGGAGATCATCAGGACGTTGAGATAGTTCCTGGAGACACCGTGCTCATCTCAGCCTCGCCCATACCAGGAAACGAGACCCTTGTATCCAGAACCATCGACAATCTATATCGCCAAAAAGCACGGGTACTGTATAGCAAGATCGCCCTAGTCCATGTCCACGGCCATGCCAGTCGCGAGGAGTTGAAGATGATGCTGGCGATGGTTAATCCAAGATATTTCGTGCCAGTACATGGCGAATACAGACATCTGGTGGCTCATGCCGATATCGCCCGATCAATGGGGGTGGCTGGCAAGGATGCTATCGTGCTACAGGACGGCGATGTACTTGAGCTAACAGCAAATGGCGGAACCATCGTAAACAGGATTCCCGCCGGGCATGTCTATGTGAACGGACTTCGCATGTGGGGGGATGATGGCAAGGTACTCACGGAGCGTAGTCGGCTTGCAAGGGAAGGGGTCGTCACCGTCGTGGTGCCAGTAGACTCCACGTCGGGCAAGATCGTTGGTAGACTGAGCCTGCTGTCTTCGGGCTTCGTAGAAATGTATGAATCTGAAGATCTACTGGAAAGAACCGCAGAAAAGACCCAGATTGCCCTAGAAGAACAGAGTGACCACCACCTAGAGTTGTGTGAGTTAAAGTCGCTGGTGTCGAACTCGGTGTCCAATTTCCTGTACAACGAGACCAGACGGCATCCGAAGGTGTTGACGCACATCCAAGAAGTGTAGGGCGCGCCGCCCTCTCTCTCACTTCAGATTGCCCAACCTGGCTGTGCCCCAAAATTTTCCTCGACGGGGTAACAATCATCAAGAGTACTGGGCTAAACACCCTTATCACAATATTCGGATCATGGTTTGGCCGCGGCGTGATAGCAGCCGCCCTACTAATGGCCTCCACGGCTGGGTACTTATACCGTGAGCAGATCGCGGCAGCCTACACAAGTACCCTGGAAACATTGCTCACTGCAGTGTCCGCTGGCATCGTGCTTATCTCCATCTGGCTAGCGACGTTCTTATTCTCCATCGTAATGCGGCGCTCCTGGTTTTCGCACCCAAATCTGTGGTTCGCATCACTGATACTAGTTGCGTTCGGCCTTGGAGTACTGGCGCAATGGAATGTACCCATGGGAACCATGAGTTGGTTCACAATGAATGGTGTGGTCTTCTTGGGGGGAGATGTGGGAACAGCCATAGCAGGCTCAAACACTGGAGGTGGAGATCTTGGGGTCTGGCTCCGACTATCGATCCTCGGACTTGCGGGGCTGGGCATAGCTGTTCCCTCGCTGGCAATTTTTGTCGGGGTTGGTCTATGGCGTATGGTGACCCTCGTCTATTTTTCAATTGCAATTGGCATAAGCAGTAGCGTGTCGAATCTGAGAGGCATGTATAAGATAAACGCAAATACGAGGTTTGCAGAAATCGAGTCTGAAAACAGGCGTGAGCCGCCGCAAATATTGACCGAGGTGATCCAGCGTCGAGTATTGGAACCACCCCTTCTAGAGCCCGATATTCCTCATGCAATACCCCAGGCACCGCGTTCCGGATTCATTGGGCGCACTTCGGAGGCTACTACGGGAATGGGGCATCTTCCGGAGACTCCAGAGTTCTCATATTCACCGGATTCCATCAATAAATCGCCGGAGAAGGTACAAGTCTCTGAGCCGCCTGCGGAAGTCGGCAAATACAACAGGTACTGGGGCTCGTCTGGCGATGTAATCACCCCATCCCAGCCACCATCGGCACAACCGTTCGGAAACGAAGAGGCTGCAGATCGTGAAGTCAAAGAGCCCATCACCGACAGTATGTCCGGATCGTGGGCACTACCTCCTCGAGATCTCCTGAAAAATGCTCCCCTCGGCGGCATCGCCAAGGATGAGATGGCCGACACGGGAGAGACCATCAAGCGCACTCTTGGCGAGTACGGTGTCGAAGTCGAGATAGGACAGATACAGCCCGGTCCCACCGTTACGATGTATGGCCTTATCCCCGGCTGGGTCAGGCGCTACAAACAGGTAAAGATCACCGATGATACTGGAAAACCGAAGTTGGACGATTCTGGCAAAGCGATGACAGCAAAGGCAGAGACCAAAACTAGGGTCAAAGTCGACAGCATCATCTCGAGGGAGAAGGATCTGAGTCTCGCTCTCAAAACGATGTCAATTCGGATCGAGACGCCCGTCATGGGGGAAGCACTGGTAGGAATCGAGGTGCCAAATCCAACACCGTCGCTGGTCACACTCAGGGGCGTCATGGAGAGCGAACAGTTCCAGAATATGCGAGAAAAGGCAAAACTTCCAATCGCCCTCGGCAAAGGCAGTGGTGGAGAGGATGTCGTAATCGATCTGGCGAACATGCCGCACCTATTGGTTGCCGGGGCAACTGGAAGTGGTAAGAGCGTATGTATCAACACTATCGTGTCGGGGCTAGCTTTGGAAAGGACTCCCTCAGAGTTGAGGCTACTCCTCATTGATCCGAAACGGGTCGAGCTAACTCCTTACAACGGTATCCCGCACCTGCTCACCCCAGTGGTGGTCGAGACGGACCAGGTTGTTGGGCTACTCAAAGGTCTCATTCAGGAGATGTTGAACCGGTACCGGAGAATGGAGGAAGAGGGTGTCCGGAACATCGATTCCTTCAACCGCAAGATGTCGGATAAGATGCCGTATCTGGTAGTGGCGGTAGACGAACTAGCGGACCTGATGATGACAGCGTCCTTCGAGGTGGAACAGACCTTGTGTAGGCTGGCACAGCTTGGCCGAGCGACCGGGATCCACCTGATAGTGGCGACCCAGCGGCCCTCAGTAGACGTGGTGACAGGCCTTATCAAAGCAAACTTCCCCAGCAGAATCAGCTTCGGCGTGACCTCTCAGATCGACTCCCGCACAATCCTAGACACTGTAGGTGCGGAGAAGCTCCTGGGTCGCGGCGACATGTTGTACCAAGCGGTCGACGCGTCGAGACCAGAGCGAGTGCAGGGCGTATTTATCTCCGACGGAGAGATCGAGGACCTGGTCAAATACTGGAAGGACACCAAGTGGCCGCCTCTTCCGGATGTGTCTCTCCACTCTGTTGGTGACGGGGACTCGGTCGGAGAGGATGTGTCCAGCGATGACCCCGGAGGCAGCCTCACAGCGAAGGATGCGATGCTGAACCAGGCAATAGAGATGGCACGACACCATAACAAGCTATCCACGTCATTGCTTCAAAGGCGACTGCGAATTGGCTATCCTCGGGCCGCCCGCATAATGGACCAACTCGAGGACGAGGGCATTATAGGCCCCCCCGATGGCTCCAAATCACGGGATGTTATAATCGGGGATGTGTAGCCGGCCCATTCGCCCGGGAACCTCTCGAGCATGCGGCTGAGCCTCCAGATACTGACCTGAGTTATCGCGCCGTTGTCATCTCGTCAACAGACAGGTGAAGTGGCGCGAGGAACGGACTACAAGGTGGTTCGCAACCTCGCCAAGAGTCTCGGCTTTGTCGTTCGAAAGACCCAGCCCGTAGATGAGGGACTGGCCAGAAGAGAGACGTGCCTGGTTTGCCATGGAAGTCTAGTAGACTCAAGATTCTTCGACAAGAACCGGGTGTGTCCTGTCTGCCAATTCCACTACTCCATGACGGCCAGAGAGCGGATCGACTCACTGGTGGACCCAGGAACGTTTCGCGAGACAAATCGTAACGTAACCTCCATCGATCCCCTATCTTTCTCTTCTCGTGTCTCGTATAAACAGAGACTTTTTCGGGACCGGCGGCGCACCGGGCTGACAGAGGCAGTCGTCACAGGCACCGGCACCATCGGCGGAAATCCCTTGGTGCTAGTGGTACTCGATTTCGGATTCATGGGCGGCAGCATGGGCTGTGTCGTTGGTGAAAAAGTAGCGCTGGCAATGGAGCACGCGGTCAAACGCAAAATCCCAGTAGTCACAATTGTCACAAGCGGAGGCGCACGGGTACAAGAGGGTGTGCTGTCTCTAATGCAGATGGCCAAGACCAGCATCGCCGCCAGCCTGCTCCACTCCAAGGGACTGCCATTCATATCGGTGCTCGCAAATCCGGCCACCGGTCAAGCATATGCGAGCTTCGCAAACATGGCCGACCTTATTCTCTCGGAACCCGGCGCAATCGTCGGCCTAGCGCCAATGAGTGTCATCAAGGAATCGAGTGACACGCCACTCCCAGGGGGCTCTCACACGGGAGAGTCACATCTAAAACACGGCATGGTAGACGCGGTGATCCACCGTGAACAACTCAGGGAGAAACTGGCAACATTACTTGATCTGCTGGGAATACAGTATAAGTTGACGGCGAAGCTGGGAAACCGCGGCACTCAGATGCCTGAGAGGGAGGCCCCAAGTAACGAGGCATGGAGGTCAGTCCAACTTGCCCGCCACAAATCACGTCCAACTTCTCTAGACTACATCGACCGTATCGTGGACTCTTTCATCGAGCTACATGGTGATCGCTCCTACGGTGACGACGGAGCAGTGGTCTGTGGAATCGGCCACCTGGGCGGGCAGACGGTGGTCGTGATCGGCCAAGAGAGGGGTCGCTCCGGCGACAAGGTGCCTCGCAACGGGGGGCGGACCTCACCAGAGGGCTTCCGTAAGGCCCATAGGACAATCACACTGGCCGCAAAGTTTGGGCTGCCCCTAATAACGCTCATCGACACGCCTGGTCCCTTTACGTCCCTGGAAGCAGAAGAGCGCGGGCTCGGAAACGCTCTCGCAGGTACCATGGCTGAGATGGGCGTGCTCCAGACCCCTTCGATTGCGGTGATCATCGGAGAGGGTGGAAGTGAAGGTGCCCTCGCTCTTGCGGTCGGGAGTAGAGTGTTGATGATGGAAAATGCGATCTTCTCCATTATCTCGCCTGAGGCGGCGGCGGGACTGATGTACCAAGATAAGACCAGGGCCGACGAAGCGGCGGAATCGCTGAAACTGACGGCGCGAGACTGCATTGAACTGGGAATCGTGGATCAGGTGGTCCACGAGCCGACCGGGGGAGCGCACACGAACCACGATGAAGCAGCGCGTCAGCTTCGAAGCACACTGCTCCGAGAACTAGCAGACCTTCAGTCCAAGAGCAAGCACAGGCTAGTATCGGAGCGGTACAAGAAATTCCGCAAAATGGGAGAGTACAGCTCTCACTTTAGAATTGCCATTACCAGGGAGGTGAACTCCCTCCAAGGCCTAGTGGTCACTGGGATGAAGCGGATTGCGAGTCGCCGAGGCAAGACAAAGGCCGTGACGCCAGATCCGCTCCCAGACGGAGAAGAACAGGACTAGTCGCCCAGAAATGCGCGTAGATAAGGTCGGCCCTGT
>CAYLLU010000007.1:0-46539 GCA_964384845.1 uncultured Dehalococcoidia bacterium | reverse complement strand
TTTGGTCAAGTCACAAACGGTATAGAACTAGATACCACCCCGGCCGCTAGGCCAACACACCGCCAGAAGGGCGGCAAGGCTAGGCCAATCGCCACAAAGTGTACACAACTATCGCTCCTTCTTCCTACCGCCACCTCTCAGGGAAACTACGACTGACACTTCCCGGGCAGACTTTGTTCAAAAGCCTCGATCTTATGTTCAACCTGCAACGTGAGGCCAATATCGTCCAGGCCCTTGAGTAGAGATTCACGGCGGAACGGATCTATTTCGAACCCGATGACCACTTCCTCATCGGAGTCCCAGATCCGCTGCGCTTTGAGGTCCACGGTCAGCGAGTAGCCGGACTGTCCGGCAGCTGCGGCAATTATTCTATCGATCGTCTCTTGGGGCAGCACGACTGGCAGAACGCCGTTTTGAAAGCAGTTGTTATAGAATATGTCCGCGAAACTCGGTGCTATAATGCACCTAAACCCATAGTCCAGTAGTGCCCAGGGAGCATGCTCCCTGGAGGAACCGGTGCCGAAGTTACGGCCTGCAATTAGGATCGACGCGTCTTCGTACTCAGAGCGATTCAGCGCAAATTCGGGGTCGGGTGTGCCATCATCCTGGAAGCGCCAATCGAAGAAGAGGAACTGGCCAAAGCCGGTCCGCTCGATACGCTTAAGGAACTGCTTCGGGATGATCTGGTCGGTGTCGATGTCCACCCTGTCAAGGGGAACTACGACACCGGTGTGTGTTTCGAATGGTTGCATTATTTGCCTCTACCATTTGTGCGATACACTATTACCGACAGATGGCCCTGTCCGATTAATACGCGAATGAACTTGGCGAGTAATTGATCACCAGCGCTGAGGTCCAGCGCTTGTTACCTGACGCCATCTTCCTGCCACAAGTATACGATAGTTGTTATTAAAGTCCGACGAAGTCTAACGTACCGACTAACCGATTAAAATACACCAACAAGTCCAAGCGGCTCTCATTTGCCTGCTCCCCAAGGACATACATGCCGAAGATTCCAAGGGATTCAACGTCGCAATCAGCGAGAAATATTTCAGACAGATCGTTCATGTGCTAATCTTGTACGACCCCGATTGATCCGTCGTTAACGCCTCGATCCTTAGCCCCAGGTACGAATGTCTACGAAGTGCCCTGTGATGGCAGCGGCAGCGGCCATTTGGGGGCTCACAAGGTGTGTGCGGCCTCCTTTGCCCTGCCTACCCTCGAAGTTTCGGTTCGATGTGGACGCACAGCGCTCGCCTGGCTGAAGGATGTCGGGGTTCATGCCCAGGCACATCGAGCAGCCAGCGACTCTCCAATCGAAGCCGGCCTCCTTGAAGATACGGTCCAGACCCTCCTCTTCAGCCTGACGCTTGATAGCCGCGGATCCCGGCACTACCATCGCCTGGACTCTCTCGCTGGTCCGCCGCCCTTTTATCACATCTGCAGCACTCCGCAGATCTTCTATACGCGCATTGGTACATGACCCAAGGAATACGCGGTCGATCTCGATCTCCTCGATAGGCATGTTCGCTTCGAGTCCCATGTACTCCAGCGCCCGCTCCACGGCTCTGCGGTCGCCATCGGAGTCGGACGACGCTGGGTCGGGTACGTGAGATGTGACTGGCGCAACCATGCTGGGGTTAGTCCCCCACGAGACCATCGGCTCGATCGTTGCAGCATCGATGACCACCATCTTATCGAATTGCGCGCCATCATCCGTGGCCAACTCGCGCCAATCGCATATGGCGGCCTCAAATCCTTCTCCCTGCGGGACGTGCTCTCGGCCATCCAGGTACTCGAATGTCGTCTCGTCAGGCGCCACCATACCAGCCCTGCCCCCGGCCTCGATAGACATGTTGCACACGGTCATCCGGCCCTCCATAGACAGGGACCGGATGGCCGATCCGGTGTATTCTATGACGTGACCGGCGGCGCCTCCTACACCGATCTCGCCAATGATGTGTAGGATGATGTCCTTTGCCGTGACGCCGAATGACACCGACCCGTCGACGCGAACCTCCATAGTCTTGGGCTTTGCCTGACGCAGGGTTTGGGTGGCCAGGACATGCTCAACCTCCGATGTGCCAATGCCCAGAGCGAAAGCCCCGAAGGCTCCGTGGGTCGCAGTGTGGCTATCACCGCAGACGATGACCATGCCGGGCTGTGTCCTACCCTGCTCGGGAGCGATTATGTGCACGATTCCCTGCAAGGGGCTGAACCTGTCGTATAGTGTGATGCCAAACTCGGCGCAGTTCTTGTCGAGGGCATCTAGTTGTTGCCGGGCAATATCATCGGTTATGGGAAGTGACAGGTCCCAGGTCGGGGTATTATGATCAGTGGTAGCGATCGTCAGATCAGTACGTCTCACCTTCCGACCAGCCATGCGCAAGCCATCGAAAGCCTGGGGCGATGTGACCTCATGGACCAAGTGCAAGTCCACGTAAAGCAGCGAGGGCTCCCCGGAGGCCTCGTGCACCACACGAGATTCCCAGATCTTGTCGAACATAGTTTTGGGTAGCATATTTCGTCTAGTCTCGCGATTGCGTACGATTAATTGGTTAATTTAATGGGCGACTGTTACGTCCGCGGGGTCCGGTCGCACGGCGTGCTCGCCCACAGGAACCACCGCTATTCTTCGGGTTCGCACTATAGCCTAACTTGCGGCCGAACTAGCCACTGAGGTCTGGGTCTTTTCTATGGCCAACAGTCGATTTAGGGCATTCATGTATGCCCTCGCACTTGCGACAATAATGTCGGTATCGGAGCCCCTCCCCACGTAGGACTGGCCGTCCTTCTCGATGCGAATGGTCACATCTCCAAGGGAATCGATGCCCTCCGTCACGGCATCCACGCGGAACTCTGTGAGACGATTAGGGACCTGAACGATGCGGTTGATTGCCTGGTAAACGGCGTCGACCGGCCCCGTGCCGGTGGCCGCGTCCGTCTTGGACTCACCATCGGGACCAACCAGACTAACCGTGGCAGTCGGTATGCCGTGGTTTCCACTTGAAACCTGGACGTGCTCGAGGGCGTAAATAGACGGCTCCAACTTCGTGCGGCGCTGACTGGACATCAGCGACTCCAGGTCGGTGTCCGTGACCTCGCGCTTGCGGTCGGCTAGGTCCTTAAATGCCGTGAACGCGGTGTCGAGTTGATCCTGGTCCAGGCTGAACCCTAGATCCTCCAGACGCGACCGGAGACCAGCTCGACCGCTCAGTTTGCCTAGAACCAGCGAACCACTGGACCACCCCACGGACTCCGGAGCCATGATCTCAAAAGTCTTGCGCTCCTTGAGTATACCATCCTGGTGGATGCCCGACGCGTGACGAAAGGCGTTTGCGCCTACAATAGCCTTATTGGGCTGGACCGTGAATCCGGTGATGTCACTGACCATGCGAGACGTGCGATAAATCTGCGTGGTGTCAACATTGGTCGAAGTGCCCAGCAGGTCCTTACGGGTCTCAATGGCCATTATCACTTCTTCAAGAGAAGCGTTGCCCGCCCGCTCTCCAAGGCCATTTATGCAGCCCTCGACTTGGCGCGCGCCCACATGGACAGCCGCAACGCTGTTAGCGGCAGCGTTTCCCAGGTCATTGTGACAATGAACGCTGATCACGGCGCGATCGATATTGGGGACGTTGTCACGCACGTCCTGAATACGCTGGGCAAATTCGGATGGGAGCGCGTATCCGACGGTATCAGGTATATTCACGGTGTTCGCACCAGCGTCTATGGCCGCCTCGATCAGTTTGTACAGGTACTCGGGGTCCGTGCGGGTCGCATCCATGGGCGAGAACTCGACATCCTCACAATACCCCTTCGCCCTCTCTACAGAGGCCACCGCCATGTCCATAACCTCCTCCGGGTTCTTCCGAAGCTGATGCATGATCTGGACATCTGAACTGGAGATAAAAACGTGGATACGTGGCCGTTCGGCGTCCTTCACACCCTCCCAGGCAGCGTCGACGTCACCGGGGTGGCACCGCGCTAGAGAAGCAATTATAGGCCTACGAACTTCCTTCGCGATTGCCTTGACGGCCTCAAGATCGCCAGGGGAGCTGGCGGCGAAACCGGCCTCTATAATGTCGACCCCTAGGCGGTCCAGCTGTCGGGCTATGTCAAGCTTCTCCGAGGTAGTTAGGCCAATGCCTGCCGACTGCTCGCCGTCTCTCAGCGTAGTATCGAATATCAGTACTTTCTCGTCATTCATGGTAATCCCCTTCCGAAACCCTCTGTCGTGTACGTGCCTACAAGAACGGTTAAGGGCTATCGAAGGACAACGTAGTCCGCCGGAACGAGCCCTGCCAAGACTCGCATCCTTTGGCGAACTACGTGAGGTACCTCACTACTGTTCATCACTACTCCTACTTGTCCCCTTTACCTTCTTTCCTTGCGGGGAAAGGAATATGGTATAGGTGAACTCTTAATTGGAGTCCTTGAGGAAGGACATCATACCACGGAGATCAGCGCCCACCGCCGTGATGGGATGTTCGGTGTTGTCAATCCGCATGCGGTCGAAGCGGGGCCGCCCCTCGTCGTTCTCGGCGATCCACTCGCGAGCGAAGGTGCCGCCCTGTACCTCAGCCAAAATCTTCTGCATGTTCTCCTTTACGTGAGCGTCGATAACTCGTGGCCCGCGGCTGTAGTCGCCATATTCGGCAGTGTCGCTGACTGAGTAACGCATGTACTCCATGCCACCCTGATACAGTAGGTCCACGATCAGCTTTAACTCGTGCATGCATTCAAAGTAAGCTGACTCGGGCTGGTAGCCCGCCTCGACCATCACCTCGAAGGCAGTCTTGATGAGGGAGGTTACTCCTCCGCAAAGTACAGTCTGCTCGCCGAACAGGTCAGTCTCGGTCTCTTCCTTGAATGTGGTGTCGAGCACCCCGGCGCGGGTACAGCCGACGCCTCTTGCGTAGGCCAATCCGATCGCGCGAGCGTCGCCTGAGACATCCTGGTCGATAGCCAGCAGGCCGGGGACTCCGGAGCCCTTGGTGAAGACCTCCCTCATCCTATGGCCAGGAGCCTTGGGTGCCACCATCGATACATCTACGGTGTTTGGAGGCACGATGGTTTTGTAGTGGATATTGAAACCGTGGGCGAACATGAGCGTCTTGCCTGAGACCATATGCGGTTGGACGGACTCCTTGTACACCTCCGACATCGAGTGGTCCGGAATGAGCATCATAACGACATCCGAGTTGTCCGCAACCTCCGATACCGACCTCACAATCAGACCGGCGGCCTCGGCTTTCTCCTTACTCTTGCTCCCTTCGTACAATCCCACCATCACATTGACGCCACTCTCATGCAGATTAAGCGCGTGGGCATGACCTTGACTGCCATATCCGATAATGCCGACGGTCTTGTCATCGAACACGGTCATGTCGGCGTCGGTTTCATAATACATCTTTGCCATTTTCGTTCTTTTCTCCAATAGAAAATTTCTACGAATAACAGTATTGCGTTTACGTTATCAGACCGACGAGGCCTCACCCCAGTCAATGAGCCTGTTCCTCGAGCGGGTCGGCTTACTGCCCACCCCGCGATTCAGGGCTATAGTGCCCGTCCTCATGACCTCAACTACTCCGAAGCTCTTTAGTAGTTCGTGGAGCGAATTAACCTTCTCCTCGTTGCCCGCCACCTCGACGATCAATGAGTCAGTGGCAACATCGACGATGTTAGCTCTAAATATAGCGACAATCTGCATTATCTCACTGCGAGTTTGGACATTTGCCTTAACCCGAATAAGGGCCAATTCGCGAGAAATAATGTTCTGGTCAGAGATATCTGAGACCTTGATTACGTCTATGAGCTTATGGAGGTGTTTGGTGACCTTCTCCACCACCAAATCATCGCCTTCGACAACGAAGGTCATCCGGGACAGATCTGGCTCCTCGCTCTGCCCCACAGCGAGGCTGGAAATGTTGAAACCGCGGCGGCGAAACATGCTAGAAACGCGATTCAGCACACCAGGCTTGTCCTGGACCAGCGCCGAGATAGTGTGCCTTGGAGAGTCTCCGTTAGTGATCATAGCTGGACCTCCTTGATCACGGGCTCCTCGATCATCTCGTGGATCGTATGCCCAGCAGGAATCATCGGATAGACGTTCTCCTCTTCTTCGACAACAAAGTCAATGAGCGCAGGGCCGTCGTACTCCATCGCCTGTTCAATTGCAGACCTGACCTGGGACTTTTCCGTTACACGGATGCCGAACATCCCAAACGCGTCCGCCAGTTTCACGAAGTCAGGATTGTGCATATAGTGTGTCGCGACATAGCTCTTATCATAGAAAAACTCCTGCCACTGCCTAACCATGCCTAGAAATCCATTGTTGATAATCGCGAACTTAACCGGAATGTTGTTCTCCACTAGGGTAGCCAGTTCACCCATAGTCATTTGGAATCCACCGTCCCCGGCGACCGACCACACTACCTTGTCCGGCTCTCCGAGTTGCGCGCCCATTGCACCCGGCACCTCGTAACCCATCGCGCCCGACCCGCCGGATGTTACCAGACTGCGCGGCTCAGTGAACGTATAATGTTGCGCCGCCCACATCTGGTGCTGGCCAACCCCAGTGACCACTATTGCCTTTCCGTCCGTGGCCGCGGATATCTGGTTAATGATGAACTGTGGGATCAACTTGTCAGTATCGCGAATAGACATTGACGGATGGTCACGTTTCAGTTCATCGACTCGCTGAAGCCAGGCCCCATGGGTAGTCGCCTCGATCAATTTGTTGAGCTTTGTTAGGACCCATTTCAGGTCACCCACTATAGGCACGTCTACCTTGATGTTCTTGCCAATCTCGGACGGGTCGATATCGACGTGGATCTTCCTTGAGTTGATCGCGAAGGCGCTGGGCTTGCCAGTTATCCGGTCATCGAAGCGCATACCCAGTCCGATGATTAGGTCAGCCTCTTCCAAGGCCAGACTAGCATAGGCCATACCGTGCATTCCAGGCATGCCCACGCATAAAACGTGGTCTTCCGGGAACGAGCTAATACCCAAAAGCGTAGTGATCACAGGCAGTTGTGCCTTCTCTGCCAATTCCTTTAGTTCGTCAAACGCATTTGAGAAAATTACACCGTGCCCAGCAAGGATCACAGGCCTGTTCGACTGGGCGATGAGCCTGGCAGCACGCTTGATCTGCGCAGGATGCCCTTCCATGTTCGGTTTATAGCCGGGCAAATCAATCGAGTCCGGATAGATGAAATTCGCTTCCTCCGTGAGCACGTCCTTTGGGATATCTATCAGGACTGGACCGGGCCTACCCGTGCTAGCAATGTGAAACGCCTCTTTGATAACCCGTGGAATATCGGCAGCATCCATTACCAGATAATTGTGTTTGGTGATGGGCAAGGTAATACCCGTGGTATCGGTCTCTTGGAAGGCATCGCTGCCAATGGATGCCCTGGCCACCTGGCCTGTAATCACTACCATCGGCACCGAGTCCATCTGTGCTGTGGCTATCCCTGTTACGAGATTGGTGGCGCCGGGGCCGGATGTTGCCCATGCAACACCCGGCTTGCCCGTTACGCGCGCGTAACCGTCAGCCGCATGGGCCCCTCCTTGCTCATGGCGAACCAAGATGTGGCGCAACCCCGGGTACTCCGGCAGCGTCTGGTATAACGGGAGAATTGCTCCCCCGGGAAGTCCAAAGATAACGTCTACTCCCTCCCGGATCAGGCTTTCGCAAACCATCTGAGAGCCAGTCTTTTTCATTTCTTTGATCTCCATGTCCTCTACTCACAATAGGGTAACAAACAAAACGTCCCTCCCTGGAAAGGGACGGGACGTCGGGTCTCGTGGTACCACCCTAATTGCCACGACCGCTGGACGTGGCCACTTGAAGGCCGTAACAGGGCCAGTCGCCCATCCCTAGGTGAAGTGCAAGAGCGATACCAACACCGTAGGACGTGCCCTCCAGGCATATCTGTCCCGCAGTATCATATCCCTTTTAATTCCCTTTCAAGACGGGTGCTCCGGGGCGAGTTCGCAGTGTGCTAACGTGCCGGAATTCCACCATCCCCGGCTCTCTATCACGCGCTCCCCGCTACTACTCCCCATCGATGCATCATATGCGTATTTATGATCGACAGTAGCTAAATCCTAGCATGGATGCTGTTCAAGTGTCAATTTAAAATGATCACTCTTAGCTATCAATCTGGGCAGTTCTCAGGCCTCTTCGCCGTTATAGAAAAGCGTGGCCATGAGTATCTGAGAGCGAACAATGATACTCCAGCAGAGAGACTACACCCCCTCCACACCCTTTGATCATTTTTGAGCACTTCCACTCTTCCCACGTAGGACCATCCAGAATAAGTCTTCGCTATCTTGACACGGTACAAACCCAATGCTAGATTCGTGTGAGTGGATGGGCTCGCCCCGGTGCAAACTGCTGAGGTATGCCAATGCTAACAACCAGAGAGACCGACATCCTGAATTTGATCGTAGATGACTACATCAGGTCAGGGTCGCCCATCGCCTCCGAATCCATTGTGCGAAACCATGATGTGGGCGTTAGCTCTGCAACGGTCAGAAACGAGGTGGCCGCGCTGGAACAGGGCGGGTACCTGACTCGTCCTCACAAGTCAGCCGGGAGTGTCCCTCTTGGCAAAGGATACCGTATCTACGTAGAAACCATAGCGTCGCCACAGGCTGACACGATCCCGCCATCCGTCATGGCATCGGTCCGAAGTCGACTGATCGAGGTAGAGCGGGATGTCGAAGAGTGGACCAGTGTAGCCGCAGCGGTGTTGTCAGGATTAGTCGAAAACTTGGCCATAGCTACCTCTCCAAAGACCCGAGAAGCGCGCGTCAACCGGGTCCAACTCGTATCTTTGCAAGACCTTCTCGCGCTTGTGATAGTGGTATTTGGGCCGACACAGGTCAGACGCCAGTTGATGCGATTAAAGACTCCCCTCGAGTCGCCAGGACTTGATATTGCGGCCAACAAGATTAGTGAAATGCTTGGAGGATTGACTCGGCAACAGATCGAGACCAGGGAAATGGAACTCTCTCCTCTTGAGGAAGAGATTGTTGCATCTACAGTCCTAATGCTCAAGGAAGAAGACTCGGCGTCTGTGAACGATCACTACGTGGACGGGCTCAGGCTACTTCTGGCCCAACCGGAAATCGCCGGGATGAAGACAATGCAGCCGGTCATCGAGGCCGCCGAAGACGGGACTCTCGCCCAGGCAATACTCCAAGAAGCCCCTGAGACGGGCATTGTGCGCGTAGTTATAGGCCAGGAGAACCAGGGAGATTTCATGTGGCCTCTGAGCGTAGTGATAGGGCGCTACGGCATCCCCGGTGAGGTCATAGGAACCGTGGGAGCTGTGGGCCCAATGCGGATGGAATACTCAAGAGCCATTGCTGGTGTGGAGCTACTGGGCCTCGTAATGAGCGAGATGGTGGAACGGGTTCACGGCGCGTAGTAATCAGTTTTCGATTATGGTATTGATATATTAGTTATTAGGATCCCCTTTGGGACCACTACACCGGGGCCTTACCTCTCAATACTCACCCACTGGCAGAGCATCCAACACCCCTGACCGCGCGACTAGATTGTACAAAAGACCCTTGTAGGCCTATATCAAAGAACCTATAATTTGGACTTAACACTCGAAAAATGAGGAGTGGATGACTACACAAAAGCGAGATTACTACGAGATATTGGGTATCTCTCGGGGCGCCTCTGATGAGCAGATCAAGAAGGCGTTTAGAAAACTCGCCCTCGAATTTCACCCTGATCGAAACAAATCCGAGGACGCCGTTGAAAAGTTCAAAGAGGTCAACGAGGCCTACCAAATCCTGACAGACTCTGAGAAGCGCGCTAACTACGATCGCTTCGGCCACGCCGGAGTGTACCAAAATGGTGCCCAAGGATTCGACGGCTTCGACAACTTCGGCGGCTTCGGCGACATCTTCGACGCGTTCTTTGGTGGCGGGACGAACACCCGATCTCGTTCAAAAGCCAACAATGTGCGGCGAGGAGGAGACCTCCAATACTCCGTGACAGTGGAGTTCGAGGAGGCGGTATTTGGCACCGAACGAGAGCAAGAAGTCCGGCGAACCGAAATCTGTAGTAAGTGTCTGGGGGACTGCAGCGAACCCGGCTCCCAGGCCGTTGCCTGCCCGAACTGCGACGGCTCAGGAGAGATACGCCGCGGATCCCAGAGCATCTTTGGTCAGTTCGTTCAGGTGTCGGCATGCGGCAAGTGCCGGGGAGAGGGCAAGGTCATCAGCGACCCTTGTACACGGTGCAAAGGCCGTGGTACTGAAGCTCGTAAACGAAAGCTGGCGGTGTCGGTTCCGGCCGGGATCGAGTCCGGTACCCAGATTAGGCTCACAAGCGAAGGCGAGCCTGGCACCAACGGTGGACCGCCGGGGGATCTTTATGTATCTGTCAGGATTAAGCCACATAAGCTATTCAGGAGAGATGGGTACGACATCGCACATCCTCAGATAATCAACGTCGCCAACGCCGCTCTCGGCACCTCCCTAAAAGTGCAAACGCTAGACGGTGAGGCTGATGTCGAGGTACCTCCTGGGACCCAGACTGGCGATGTAATTAGGCTCAAGGGTGACGGTGTTCCCCACCTCGGTAGAGAAAATCAGAGAGGGGATCATCTGATAACCATGGTGGTCCAGACTCCCAGACGTCTCAGCGCACATCAGCGTCATCTCCTCAAGGAGCTTTCGGATACCTTCGGCGAGAGCACGTCTCAGGAAGAGGACAACAAGGGCTGGTTCAACAGATTTAAGGACTCAACCGGTGGCGCAGAGTAACTTTTGAAATGGCTTGAGATTAGTGTCGACTCCCCCCCGGAGTTTGTCGAACCTCTTTCGCATATCTTCAGTAGATATGGTCACGGTGGCGTGGCCATAGAGGAGTCCGGCGGACTCAATCCTGACGAAGACAAAGTCCCGCCGTCTCCTCCCAACCACTTGAGAATAACAACCTATCTGCCCATGGACTCCACGACCCGTTCGCGCCGAGGCGGCATCGAAGTAGGTGTGGCCCTAGTATCCCACTTATGGCCCATCTCTCCATTGCACGAACGTATCGTGGAGGAGGACTGGGAACAGGCATGGAAACGCCACTTCCATGTACTCCATGTTGGCAAGTGTATAGTGGTCGTTCCAACCTGGCGTGAGTACGTGCCGTCTGCATCTGACGTCGTGATCTGGTTAGACCCAGGCATGGCCTTCGGCACTGGGCACCATCCCACCACGCGCATGTGCATGGTGCTCCTCGAGGAGTTCTGCGAGCCCAGAATGAAGGTGCTGGATATCGGGTGTGGGTCAGGAATACTGTCCATCGTCGCAGCCAAATTGGGAGTTGCATCGGTAATCGGTGTGGATGTGGACGAGGTAGCAGTCCGCTCCGCCGTGACAAACATCGCCTATAACGGTATGGACAAAGTAGTCACCGTCTACCATGGGATTCTTGCGGACATGCTGATACCGTCCGAAGAGTTCGAACTGGTCGTCGCCAACGTGTCCGCCACGGTCGTCTCAGGGCTAGCAGACGGCATTATGGAGACACTGCGTCCCGGCAGTCGACTTATCGCGTCGGGTATCCTCGCCAACAATCAAACGTCCGTCAGTCAGTCGCTCGAGTCAGCGGGCGCGACGATCGAACGAACTATGGTAGATGGCGACTGGGTCGCCCTGGTAGCGGTTAAGAACATCTTGTACAGCACTCGCTTGTGCCCCCGGAGGGCCACATGCACCGATTTTTCGTATCCGCCAACTCAATATCGGGCAGCCGCGTATCACTAACAGGTGGGATCGCCGCACAAATAGCGCAGGTTCTACGGGGCCGCCCAAAAGACACTGTGATAGTGCTCGATGACACCGGGATGGAATACCGTGTGGTGCTGGACTACGTTTCGGTGACGCAAATCGGCGGCGAGGTGATAGACTTCGAAATGTGTGCAGGGGAACCCAACGTTGAGATCACACTATACCAAGCGATTATCAAGGGCGACAAATTCGAGTACGTCCTCCAGAAGTGCACCGAGCTGGGGGTGTCGGCCTTTGTACCCGTGATCTGCGAGCGATCCATACCGAATGCACGGAAATGGGGGGATGGCCGCTATGAGCGTTGGCGTCTCATTGTCAGGGAGGCAGCGGAGCAGTCCAGAAGAGGGCGTGTACCTCGTGTAGACGTCGCAATCGGCTTTAAAGACGCCTGCGAAAATCACGTGGGCTCCGGTGTGATCCCATGGGAGGTGGAGTCTCACCATAGTCTCAAACAGGTCCTGGGGCAACTACGAGAAAGGGGAATGGGACCGAGTCGTATCGGGATATTTATCGGGCCGGAGGGCGGATTAACGTGCGATGAAGTTGATTTTGCTCGGGCTCAAGGCATCCTCCCTGCGACTCTTGGACCCCGCATCTTGCGCGCTGAAACGGCGTCTGTGGTTGTGTCCGCAGCCGTCATGTACGAACTGGACGAGCTAGAGACCTAATTGCCTGGCACTTAAGATAAAGAAAACTCCTTCTCACCAATACCTCCATCCCTCCGCTAGTTTGAGACAGGAACGATTCATGTGCGGGGAGCTATGCCCCTTCACACCATTCTTGATAGCCGTTTATGGCCAAATCCCAGTCCACTCGGGCGCGGGGCCACGCCCCAGAAGACCAGCAATAGCGTCTCTAACGCTTACTCCATTGAACAGAACGTCGTAAGTAGCCTGTGTTATGGGCATGTCGACGCCGAGGACATCCGCAAGGCTGGCTGCCGCCGCAGTTGTATCCACTCCCTCGGCGACCTGAGTCATCGATGTACGAATCTGTTCCAATGTCTCGCCGTTGGCAAGGCGTTCTCCCACCTGGTGGTTCCTACTGAGGGAACTGGAGCAGGTCGCTATCAAGTCGCCTACCCCTGCAAGTCCGGCGAAAGTCATCGCCTCAGCACCCGCAGCCACTCCAAGTCTGACAATCTCCGCGAGTCCCCTGGTCATGAACGCGGCCTTGGTATTGTCACCCATCTCTAGAGCGTCACAGACCCCCGCTCCCAAAGCGATGATGTTTTTGAGAGAACCAGCCAACTCCACTCCAATAATATCGCCATTGGTGTATACCCGGAACCCAGATGAGCTGATGAGGGATTGTGCCCGCTCAGTGACCGCTTGGTTGGGCGATGCCACAACCGCGGACGACGGCTTGCCCTGACAAATTTCGGCTGCCAGATTAGGACCCGACAGGCAACAGATATTGTCGCCAAGGTGCTTTGGCAACTCCTCGACCAATATCTCACTCATTCTATTACCGGTACCCAACTCAAGGCCCTTAGTCGCACTGACCACCACAGCAGATTGGGCAATCTGATCAGCGATAGCCCTGATATTGTTACGCAGAGTCCGAGACGGAACTGCTATAAGGACCATGTCTGCGGCACCAAAAGCCTCGTCAGCAGATGAGCTAACAATGATGCTGTCGGGGAAGAGAATTCCCGGGAGGAAGCTGCAATTTTGCCCGTCTAATCGAATCCGCTCGGCTTCCTCCTCGGTACGTGCCCATAGGTGTACCTGTTGCCCGGCACGAGCACCGAGTATGGCCAGGGTAGTGCCCCAACTGGTGGTCCCGACTACGCCTATCCTGGCCACCAAAAACCTCTTTGTCGATGGGGTTCCCGGTTTACAATGATCTTAACGCTCTGCTGACCAAGCTTACGCTCCTCGCCCCTGAACAATCGTGAAATATTCCCTCTATGCAGTATAACGATTGCGGAGCCTCCGATATTCGCGTACCAAACGTAGGCAATCGATGCATCGGGGGTAAGAGACATGACCAACAACACGACACAGCCAGAGATTGTGGCAAGGATCGAACCGAGAGACACGTACCGTGAGATTACGATGATCGGTATTCCCACTAAGCCCGCGACTAAGCCGGAAATGGGCGAGAGAACGATTAGGGCACTCCAGCCCACAGAGATACCTTTGCCCCCGCTGAAGCCAGCGAAGACCGGCCAGATGTGACCGGCAATGACTGCGAGAGCGGTAACCACCTCGACGCCGGCAGAGTCTGAGAGGAGCCGGGCCATCAGGACGGCCACGACGGACTTGCTCATGTCGAGGATCATGACTATGGCCGCGGCACGGCGGCCGACGGTCCTAAGCACGTTGGTCATACCGGTGCTGCCACTACCGTATTGGCGCACGTCCACGCCACCAACTGCACGCCCGACGATAATGCCGAATGGCACTGAGCCAAGTAGGTAGCCGACAGGGACTAGGATCGCGTAGTCGATCACTGTTCCCCTCTTCCTTTGAACCGCATTCTCAGGGGGCTGCCTTCAAACCCGTATACCTTGCGCAATTCGTTCTCAAGATAGCGACGGTACGAGAAGTGTACCATTTCGGAACTATTGACATAGAAAGTGAAGCTGGGTGGCGAAGTTTTGTCCTGTGTAACACCGTATACCTTTAGAGTTCGTCGACCAAATGGGGTCGGCGGATTGGAAGCAACGGCATTCAATACAGTACGCCTTAGGTCATACCGCGGCAACTCGGTGCTCCACTCGCCATACACCTTGCGCGCGGTGTCCAATAGGTCCGAGATACCCCTCCCCCGCAGAGCCGAAATGAAGCAGATGGGTATGTACCGAGCGAACTTAAAGCGCGTCCTTATCTTATCAGTGGCCTTTGCCTTGTTGAGACCCAAGCCCGGCGCCACATCCCACTTGTTGACAGCCACCACGATCCCCCTGTATGCGTCGAGGACATAGCTGGCAATGTGACTGTCTTGAGCGGTGTCCAACTCTGTAGCGTCCAACAGAAGCAGGACCACGTCGGCACGATCAATGGCTTTCAGTGATCTCATTGCACTATAGCGTTCAATACCGGGGTCAATCCTGCCACGTCGCCGTATTCCCGCGGTGTCTATCAGAAGAATGGAGCCATCATCGTAATCGACAACGGAGTCAAGAGAGTCCCGTGTGGTGCCCGGCATATCACTGACAATAGCTCGTTCCTCCCCGGAGATCGCGTTGAGGAGTTGTGATTTGCCCACGTTGGGCCGCCCCACAATCGCAAGTTTCAGGTCGGCATCGGATGTAAATGATGGCTCCTGAGGGCTAAAATACGACAGCACCCTTGCCATGAGATCGTCGATGCCAGTGTTGTGGTATGCGCTGATGGGAACCGGGTCCCCGAAGCCAAGGTTGTAGAATTCTACCGAGTCCGCCACCCGGCCTTCGTTGTCCGACTTATTGGCAGCCATAACCACTGGCGTGTCTTTTTGTCGTAGGATGTGGGCGACATCCTCGTCGGCGGGAGTGACCCCAATAGAGCTGTCCACCATCATTACGATGACATCCGCCTCCAAGATTGCGATGTCTATCTGTCCCTTGACGGAGTCCCATATGTCAAATCCTGCTTCTTGGTCAAGACCGCCAGTGTCGACGAGGATGAACATCCTGTCGGCCCACTTAGCCTCGGTCGTGACACGGTCCCGTGTGGTACCCGGAATATCGGACACTATGGCCGTTCGCTGCCCCGCCAACCGGTTGAACAAGGTGGATTTTCCGGTGTTGGGGCGGCCTACGATGGCTACCAGTGGTTTCGTAGGAGACGCTGTTATAGTCATTTCATAGCACCTAGGAGACCAGATCTACCAAGATGGCCTTCTGGGCATGGAGCCTGTTTTCCGCCTGATCAAAAACAACCGACCGCGGGTGATCAAGCATGCCGGGCGCGATCTCCTTGCCCTCATAAGCAGGCATGTCATGCATAAATAGGGCGTCGGGCTTTGCATAGCTCATCAACCCCTCATTAACCTGATACCCTTTGAATGCTTGCAATCTGATCTCCGACTCGTTGCCCTGCCCCATACTCACCCAAGTATCAGTGTATACGACGTCCGAGCCTCGAGCCGCCTGTTGGGGTTGTTCTATCCATTCAATTTTAGACTCATTATCAGACGCCCGCCGGTTCGCTTCTTCCCATACAGGCGTGGGGATTCTATAGTCGCGGGGGGCAGCGATAATAAAGTCTGTCCCAACCGAGGCGCAGGCGATCGCAAGACTGGAAGCGGTGTTGTTGCCGTCACCTATATAGGCGACCCTCTGCCCGCGCAGCCCACCCCGATGCTCGTGAATCGTTAGAAGGTCTGCCATCGCCTGACATGGATGCTCCAAGTCCGACAGTGCGTTGACTACAGGTACGTTGGAGTATTCTGCAAGTTTGAGGAGGCTGCCGTGGGAGAACACTCTCGCAACGATAACGTCCACCCACCGATCGAGGACCCGGGCAACGTCGGCCACGGGTTCCCTGACGCCGAGCCCAACCTCTGCCGCCCCTAGGCTGATACAATCGCCCCCAAGCTGACGTATGGCAATTTCGAAGCTGATCCGCGTTCGCAGCGAGGGTTTTTCGAACAACAGGGCAACAATCATACCGTCTAGTGACTTTGGAGACTCGTCGTCCTTCATACGAATGGCACTCTGGATCGACATCTCGATCTCTTCTGGGCTGAGATCTGCGATCGAAAGGAATTTTTTGGTCTTCATCGCGCTCCTCTTGCAGGTCCACAATCAATGGTAACACGGTAGTAACGTAATTCTGCTATAGCGCTCCCCGATGGACAGATTCTGACTCCGCTGGTAAGGTGCAAGACTCCCTAGCAGGACGATGCCCGAATATAAATATACCTACAGATCCGCCTTAAGAGATAGTCCGAAAGAGTGATATGTGCCGCCGTAAGAACCAACGAAGTGGTATTGTCCATCTCCCAACCAGCAATCAAGTCACTGTCGGCGACATCGTCTTACAAATGAGAATTTTCGTCGGATCTGAGCCAGATCGGATTTTCAGGTGTCAATAACCTCTGCAGTACTACAATAATTTATTCGTCCGTAGTCGACCTAGGCAATGCTAAGTATTCGAACGACTACGAAGTCTCAATTCAAGTGTGTAGACGTTTGAATTGAGTACCAAGATCATGAAATACCAACGTGAGCCATGGAAGGCCAAAGACTGCATCTCGGCCATTCATCTCACTAACCACTATAAGTATGAGGAAAAGTGGAGAGCTAACCCAGCACCTGCCTTCATCCCTCGTCGAATACGTCGTTGGTATCGAGACGATCTGCATGCAGGACGCACTGGATCTCTAGTAAGCGGTCCAAGTCAGCCTGGCAGGGGCGTGAGTGACAGTGTCTTCCTAGTGGCAGTCTCCACACGGTCCGGCGACCAAGCAATAGGCACCCCCTCGCCCTTTCGCCACAGTGGCAGCATATCGTCGTAGTGAGGCGACAGTGGATTGCCCGACTGGCCGCCCGGCAGTATGAAGCGACTCTCCTCCCATTTCCCTACGTCTATTACCATGCGCAAGGACGCAATCACCATGGGATTTGCCGTAGGCTCTTCGGTGAAAGCCGCCGCTTGCGAAACCGTATTTGCGTCACCTCCCCAGGGAATAGGACCACGGTTGAAAATGGGAGCGAAGAACTTTTGCTTGTCCCCCACAGGATTTCTCAACGTCAACGGCCGGATACGCCCCCAGGCCAAACTCCTATTTTGCGTGAACTTGGTCATCGCCTCCGAGAGGGCATCTTCTATGGTGCGCTCCCAACCATTGGCAAACCACCCGTCCGGTTGATCCCTCAGTAGCCTTACAAGGTGACCTGTGCGCCGCATCACTAAAAGTGTGTGGGGCCGTATGGGGTTGTCACCCTTACCAAGGGCCCACTTCCACGAGCGGGGCGCCCTCGCCTGCACGACTTGACAATACATTGCCGAGAGGAAGTACTGGAACAAGGACGCTGCTACGGAGTCGGGCCCAAGATCTCCGTCCCAGTTACCGAGCAGATCCAGCGCGCGACGCCCGGCCTCTTCAGCGGGTGACACTGATAGAACAACTTCGCACATCTCGCGCCATGGAATACTCTGATTATCCATCTGCAATGCGAGAGCCGAGTCCAACTCCCGTCCCTGACCTGCGTCAAGTAATTCTAAGATGCGGGTGGCCCTGTATCCGTCTAGCCAGTCAATCCCTAGAAACGGTCCGTCTCCCCCATTCACAGGGCTGTTGTTTGCAGTTGCGAGGAAACCCTCAGATGGATCTACGGCAAATGGCAGTTGGTCGAACGGCAGGGGATCTCCTTCCCATCCGGTGTCCTCCATCCAGCCAGGACGAGGTAGAGTACCCCAGCCGTAACGTCGCTGGGGTACATCTCCTATTAGCTGTCGTCCGATGGTCCCTGATGTGTCAGCATAAACTACATTCAAAGAGCAGGCTGGCCACTGGCGACACGCTTCCCTGAGGTCATCGAAGCTTTTGGCAAAATGGACGGTAAACAGGCCCTCAATCGGCCGTAGGTCCAGCCAGGTCGCTCTAAGAGACATTGCGGTAGCCTCTCCTACCAGTGAGCCGACGAGAGGCCCACGGGAGGTGATTACGACCCGCTCAGTCACATCGTCCGCTCCTTTAATATGGATAATCTCATCACGAACCTCGCACTCCACAAAACGGTCCCCCTCTTTGACGCTCCGTCCGTCCACACCGACCTCCTCCAGGAACAGGTCGGTGTTGTCTACCATACCGGCGGTCACACCCCAGGCGGCATGTCCATTGTGGCCGACCGGGATCGCCGGCATACCCACGAAAGTAGCCCCAGCAGCGGCCCAATCAGGGGTACGGACATGGGTTAGGTACCAGTGCGGGGGCAGGGAAGGTCTCAAGTGAGGGTCGTTGGCCAAAAGCGGCCGCCCGGTCGGAGTCAACGACGGCGCGACGGCCCAGTTGTTTGAGCCGCCGAAGTACCCGATAACATCGCGCAGCGCGGCGATGTCCGAGGCCAGTCGGTCAGCCACCAGTCCCTGCGATTCCCCGGGGGAAGCACTCAGTGGATACCACTCAGGGTAGGTCGGGTCCAGGTCTGCCAGTGCTTGGGGACCATCCATCTGGAGAATATTGTAGCGGGCTAGTTCAATGTCCCAGTTTGAGGCCAGCACGAAGGCCTGCAATCTTCCTACCGCCAGCACGTCCGCGGCTGTATATGGCGTAGGCCCGCCGCGCAGCAGCACGAACTCATGGGCTTGCCGTCGTGTACCCAATGTCATACCATCGGTCACACCGCGGGCGAAGCCGTCTAACACTTGTCGAATGTAGGGGGAGATCACATCGAGCTGCTCCACCGTGCCACGTGAAAAACCGACCTGACGGGACAATCGGTCCACAGGCAACCCTGAGACTCCCACCAGTTCGCTCAGCGTACCCCGGGCAACACGCGTCAAACTCTCGATTTGGAACGCTCTGTCCTGCCCCTGGCAAAAGCCAACCCCGTACCATAGATCCTCGTCGCTCCTGGCCTCAATATAGGGGATGCCGTAACGATCGCGTCCAATCGTAACCGGGTGTGAAATTCCCGGAGTCTGCACTGTGCCTGAACTACGCGGAAGCCGACGCCCAAGCAACATGCGGAACAAGGCCCGTCGTACGTTCACAATACATCTCCCACAGTGGAGACTGCCAGTCGTTGCTCCATCTCCTCCGCCATTACCCACTCGATTGACCAGCCGAAGACCTCTTTGAAATGGCGAGCCACTATAGGCACGACCGATGCAACGTCGACGTCTATTTTGCCCTGGGCAACCACCGACGTAACCCCGGCATCGGTGTCTCCGCACGGCACGATATGGTCAAAGTAGGACAGATCTGGATGGACATTGAGAGCAAATCCGTGGGTTGTGACGTTTTTACTGACACGCACACCGATGGCCGCGACCTTAGCATTACCGATCCACACACCGGTGGGCCGGTCCTCGCTCTGAGCGCTGATGCCCAGTTCCCCTAGTGTCGCGATCAACATTCTCTCCAAGGCTCTGACGTACTTGAGTGGGCCACCCCCCCACTCCTTGAGGTTTATCACAGGGTAACCGATCAACTGGCCAGGGCCGTGGTAGGTAACTTCGCCTCCACGATCCACATGCTCGACATCAATACCAAGTGCGGCCAGTCTCTCGGGGCCAATCAGGATGTCGGCGTCATTGCCACGTCTACCAAGAGTGTAAATGTGGGGATGCTCCAGCATTAGAAAAGTCGAAGATATCTCACCAGCTAGAACGCGGGCATGCGCCTCGCGTTGCAGTGAAAGGGCAGAGGTGTAGCCTATACGACCCAGATAGGAGGTTTTCAGGCCATCTCCGATTGGCCGGACCGTAGTAGCGCTAGTCGAGGGCATGATAACTAGGCCTGCCTAGACCTCGGTACGAGCTGCCATACTCCCAGGGGTGCTCACCATCTTCCAGGGCATCCACGAGGCTGACCGGAGAACTACGCCACCAAAGACAACGTTGCATGGAACTCAACGTGGAAAGCCCCGCGTCATACTTGACCTTGGCACTACTCAGGTGCGTGCCGATGAGACGATAATATTCTGCAAAATACTCCAATTCGACCTCTATGCACAGGAAAGACTCCTGCATGTCCCTGGCATTCTGCTCCACCTGTAGGCCACGCAGCCGGAGGAAGAGGACTTGCAGGTACATGTATAGACTATTCGACGATGTCTCGATTATGTGGCGGCTCCAAGAGTAGATAACCAAATCTTCCCACTCACTATTTTATAGCACGATCTCCTGATAGACGTTCTCGTTGGGGATGTACATTAGCGCGAAGTCCAGGGTCGCGCCTGAGCAAATGTAACGCTCTGCGATATCGTGTCGATGTGGTTGTTCATATCACGCCGAGAGTGGGTCAGGTGGCCATTGCACTCCTATGGGTTCGACTCTACCATGCGCCTATAGCCCTCGAAAGGGACATTTCACATAGATTGGTATCGACCCTCCACCAATTGTGTCACCGCGTCCACTCAAAGTAGGTTCGTTAAGATATGCTGGGATCTGCACACTCTCACGGACAGGGTCTGTTTCACAGAGTCGATCTGCAGCACTAATTTGGAGTCGGCAGATTCACGACCACGTGACCTAGTAACCACGATCACAAAGATCGTGATCATCGACCGACCGACTAGAACCATCGGTCAATTTCCACGCGGCTCCTTTCTCCGTACTACCCCCAAGACCCTAACCTTCAGCCCCTGTCTCCTTCCAGACTCTGTTTGATGCTTGCTACGAAGGCGCCAATCTCCGCGCCGTCGAGGACTCGGTGGTCAAAAGTGATGCACAGGTTCATGATGGAGCGAATGACAACAGCGTCGTCAACGACCACCGGGCGCTTTACCACTGCTTCGGTGTTCAGTATGGCAACCTGGGGGTGATTGATGATCGCCTTACCTGCAACCGATCCCAGGGCGCCAGTATTATTTAGGGTAAAGGTCCCTCCCTGCACGTCTTCCACACGCAGTTGGCCACCATGCGCCTTGACAGCAAGATCACTCACGGCCCTGGCCAGTGCAGTCACTTCCAGGGTATCGGCGTCGTGTATCACCGGGACGACGAGACCCTGAGGTGCGGCTATGGCAACACCGATGTTAATGTTGCGCTTCAGCACGATAGAATCGCCCCCCCAGTTTGAGTTCACCATAGGGTGAACTATAAGGGCTTCCGCCACTGCCTTGATTACGAAGGGTAGCAGCGTCAACTTTACGCCTTCGCGCTGCTGGAACTCCAGTTTCTGTTCTTCACGAAGTCGGACGAGACTGGACACATCCACCTCAACTAGCATCCAGGCCTCGGGTATCGTTGAGGCGCTTTTTTTCATGTTTTCAGCGATCATCCTGCGCACCGGCGCTAGGGGTACGCGCTCCTCGTAACCAACCGACGCCGAGAGGGATTGCGGGACGCATGTCTGGTCACGCCCGTCGATGTGGGACTGAACATCCTTGCGGGTGACGCGTCCGCCGGTCCCACTGCCAGTTATGGTAAAGAGGTCGATATTGTGGGCCTGGGCCAACCGGAGCACTGCAGGGGAATATATCCTGGTTTGCTCCGTCATTTCAGGTGCCGGCCCGCCTGAACCCGTTGGGCCCACCGGCGCCACGTCCTTGAGCAGCACCCCGGTGCGGTCTATGGCAGTAGGCTGGGAGTACTGGCTCTCCGTCTCAAATTTCACCGCCTTGTCCGGATCCTCGCCCTCGACAGCCATCTCGGCAATCACCGCACCCATAGAAACGGTTTCACCCTCCTCGACGAGGATTCTAGACAATGTCCCGGTCGCGGGGGCCGGGACTTCCATAGCGACCTTGTCGGTAACAACCTCGACCAGGGCGTCGTACTTTTGGACGCTGTCGCCGGCCTGCTTGAGCCACTGGCCTATAATGGCCTCGGTTACGGACTCGCCGACATGTGGAAGCTCAATTTTCATATTTGCACTGTCCTCGTCTCTTGGTGACAAGAAAATAAGTTATCTTGATAGTATCTGAGGGACGCCCTCAGGCTGGCGACAGAGGGGCTTCGGCCCTATGCATTATCCACATATTCAACGATTAGTAGTGGGCTAGTTTTCGCATCGCGTTTGATATCTTGTCGGCATCGGGCATGTACATCGCCTCCAGGGGCGGACTGAAGGGCATCGCAGGTACCTGCGGACCTCCCAGACGCATGATAGGCCCGTCCAGATGGTCGAACGCCTGCTCCGCGATGATCGCAGCCACCTCGCCGCCGATACCGCCTACTAGAGTGTCTTCATGGACTATAAGTACCTTGCCAGTCTTGCGGGCGGTCGCCAGGATGGCCTCCTCGTCCAAGGGCAACATTGTCCGCAGGTCCAATATCTCCACACTGAGACCCTCGTCCTCCATGTTGCGGGCGGCTTCGAGGCACAGGTGAAGGGTAAGGCCATAGGTGATTACACTGAGGTCATCGCCCTCCATCTTGATGTCAGCCTTCCCGATAGGAATCGTGTACTCACCATCGGGGACCTCGCCCCGGACTAGACGATACGTGCGCTTATGCTCCAAGAAGACTATCGGGTCGTCGTCCCTGATAGCGCTCTTGAGAAGCCCTTTCACGTCGTAGGGGGTTGCCGGAGTAACTACCTTGATGCCGGGAGTGTGGGCGAAGTAGGCCTCCGGGCTCTGAGAGTGGAACAGGCCACCACGCACACCTCCACCGTATGGCGCCCTAAGCACCATCGGCGCCCCTAGGATGCCGGATGTGCCGTAACGAAGCCTGGCCGCCTCGCCCACGATCTGATTAAAGGTTGGCCAGATGAAATCGGCGAACTCGATCTCTGCGATGGGCCGCATCCCGTGTATGGCGGCGCCAAGAGCGATACCCGCTATGGCAGACTCGGCCAGCGGTGTATCGATGACTCGCTTCTCACCGAACTCCTCCAGGAAACCATCGGTGGCCAGGAAGACTCCGCCGCGAGCCGCGATATCCTCACCCAGGATGAAGACCGATGGATCGCGCTGCATCTCCTCACGCATCGCCTCCCTCACAGCCTCTAGAACCGTCATTACACCGATGACGGGCCTCCAGCATACACGTGGTCAAAAAAGCCGTCCGTACCTGGATACGAGGCCTGCTCAGTCAGTTCGGTAGCCTCGTCGACCATCCTTCTACTATCAGACTTGAGGTACTCGTCAGTAGTTGTATCTAGAACGCCGATAGACGAGAGCTTTCCCCCTAGGATTTTCACCGGGTCTCGCCTACGGGCCTCCTCTAGCTCCTCGCGTGGTCGGTACTTTCTGTCATCGTCGTCACTGGTATGGGGCAGGTAGCGATCCACCATGGTCTCCACAAGAGTCGGCCCTTGTCCGGAGCGAGCCCTGGCCGCGGCTTCCATGGTCGCCTCATAAACAGCTACTACGTCTGTGCCATCCACCATCACCCCCGGCATACCATAACCCTCGGCACGGCTTGCCACACTATCCACCGCCATCTGTCGGGATAAAGGCACGGATATCGCGTACCCATTGTTCTCGCAAAGAAATATTATCGGCAGCCGGTGGATCGCCGCGAAGTTCATACCCTCGTGGCAGTCCCCGACACTGGCAGCGCCGTCGCCGAAATAGCATATTGTGACCACGTCCTCGCCTCGCATCTTCGAGGCGAGGGCGGCGCCGACAGCCTGTGGTATTTGTGTGCCCACGACGTTGGATAAGTTGACGATGCCCAACTTGGCGTGCGCACCATGAACTGGAAACTGCCGCGCCCCACTGAGGGGCTCGCCCTCTTTGGCCACAAACCCGAGCATGATCTCAGCAGGCGTCATGCCCAAAGCGATAAGTACGGCCAGATCGCGATAGTAGAGATAAAAGAGATCGGTACCCTTGCGTAGGGCTAAGACGCTACCCATTTGCGCCGCCTCATGGCCTTGTGCCGATGCAACGATGGCGGCCTTGCCCTGGCGATTCAGCATCCAAACACGTTCATCCAGAGTGCGACACAAAACCATTTGCTTGTAGATAGTCAGGAGTTGCTCGTCGTCCAAAGAGACACCCACTCCAGGGCATTCGCCGCCGACGCCACACCAGTCCCGAGACATTGAGCCCTCCGCATAGCACTACGTGCCACTTAGCGACGCAACGCAGATTGCGGCAATTATATGGGCGCTTCCAGCGCTGGGTCAAAGGTATAATCAACTAAGAGCATCGTTGAGAACGCAGATAGCCTGGAAGACATCATTGGTCAGTGCTCTCCAAAAAACTCATACCTTCTTTTTGATCGACATCTCGGAAGCGGTAGCCAACCTGCCATACCGTCTCGATGAAACGGTGGCCGGCGTCCTCAATCTTGCTCCTAAGACGCCTGATGTGTACGTCGACGGTCCGGGTTCCTCCAAGGTACTCGTAGCCCCAAATACGATTGAGCAGCACTTCACGGGAGTAGACCCTACCAGGATTGGCGGCCATCAACAGCAGTAGTTCGTACTCTTTGAATCGTAGACCGACTCGCCTACCATCCACGGATACCTCAAAGGTCGCCGTGTTGATGCCCAAGTCTCCGGCGCGGATCGTGTCAGGGTCAGCGGTGGCGCTTCGTGTCCCAAGTGCACGCCGGACCCTCACCACAAGCTCGTCCACCCTCGGCGGGAACAGGACGAAATCGGCTACATCGAGTTGAGTATCAAAGCTGGGTAGGCGAGCGGGTGGCACCAGGGCGATGGCGGGCAAATCGAGCCTAGAGCAGATGGACACGCATAACTTGAGATCACGCAGATCCATGGCATTAGCGTCTAGTAGGGCCAGACGTTCCGGTCCACCGGGTCTAACGAAATCGAGATCGGTCGGAGTCGATACCATGAGAGCAGGGTACCCGCGAACTTCTAGAGCCGCAAGTAGGCTGCGGGTATCATGCAATGGGACCGGGACTACGGCCATCACGTTCCTCGCATCAGGCCTTTTCATCTTGGTAAGGACACATAAAACGTATATGTGAGGGAAACCCTAGAACATCCGACAATGGGATGTGCCCCTCTGCACAACTAATAAAACGGATCCCGGGCTTCTAGCGCCCAGCACCTAAGTCCGTCAGGCAGAACCGGGCACCGCTTCACCAGCGTGCGAACTACCGGTCTCGATGGGAACTGCGGTGGAGTTGCCCCATTCTGTCCAGGAGCCATCGTAGTTTCGTACGCGCTCGTATCCAAGCAGATACTTCAGCACAAACCAGGAATAGGAGGCCCGGACGCCCAAGCGGCAGTACGGCACCACTTCGTCAGAAAGATCTAGGCCCTCGCCTTCGTACATTCGGCGCAGTTCCTCTGCGGGTAGGAATGTGCCGTCCGTCGCGGCAGCGTCGTCCCAGGGAGCATGGATTGCGCCCGGGATACGACCCTTTCGATAGATACCCGCCTGGGCAGAACCCGGTGAGGAGACAAGCTCTCCCCTGTACTCCTCTAGGGTGCGTGTGTCCAGTGGCTTGAACGACTCACGATCAAGGTTAGACACCACGTAGCCCCTATGAACTCTCAACGACTTATCTGGGGTGCCCGCCCTATAAACGGCGAGTTCTGGATCCGGCGTCTCGATAGAAAGGGGCTGTCCCTCATCGAGCCACTTCTTACGACCGCCGTTCATGATACGGACATCGGCATGACGATAGTACTTGAGAATCCAGAAAGCCCATGTGGCCGACCTGTTATTACCATCGCCGTACAGCACTACGGTAGTATCACTCCCAATGCCCGAACGTGCCAACAATGACTCGATCGCCGTGACGCTGGGGATATCGCGGCGCACCGTGTCTTCCAGATCGGTGTGCAAACCCCAACCGATGGCATCAGGAACATGCCCAGTCTTGTAGTGGGCCTCCAAGTCAGTGTCGACCTCCACCACCGTCACCGACGGATCCGATGCGTGCTCAACAACCCATTCGGTGGTGACCAGCGCCTCAGGATGGCAGTAGACATCTGTCATTGCTGCATCTCCAATTTTAGTCTTCGACGAATATAGGCGAGGCTCGTTCCAGATTCAACCCCCAACAACACGTGCGGCACTACAGTGGCAGAGTCGCACGAATCCCCCGGAAACCATGATAGCGACTACTCGTGAGAGTCCCGGTCTCCATACGTTCGAGCACGACTCAATTCGGCTCACCCTCGTGATAACAGTCTTCGAAACTATATCCTGGAACAAGTTCCGCTATGTCAGAGAACAGGTCGACAAATAACAAAATACCACAGGCCGGTGACGACTCATGACATTTTTGAACAGCACAGTTCATTTCCAGGCCGAGGTATTTGGATCAGACAAGACCACCACGGGCCCTAAAGCCTGTACTTCCGCGCCCTGATCTGCAAGCAAGGGGGGGGTAGAACACCTATCACGTAGTCCACTACAAATCCTCCTACAAGAGCGGCATCCACGGACGATGACCGCGCTGATATATCATAGGCTCTGCCTTCTCTTTTACTTGCCAACTTAATCCACAATCTATTGATTGTAGTCTGGGATTCTACGCGACCTTGCCTAGGGGCCCTGTCCAATCATCGGCCACGGACAGACATCATACCGCCCACTGTTCCACTGCGTGAGGGTCGAGCTCCAGTCCAAGGCCCGGTCTATCGGGGAAGGGGGACCACATGCCGTCCTTAAGCGGTGGAACCTCGGTGTACCAAGCCAGGTCACAGGCCGCATCTGCACCCAGGTACTCGAGGGCCTTAAGGTTGGGCGTGGCGCATGCCAAGTGTAGGTGCACCAACTGACACGAGTGAGGCGCCACTAGTAGGTTGAAAGAGTGGGCGAGATGTGCCACCTTCAACCACTCGGTAACCCCACCAACACGTGCTACATCGGGCTGTGCGATATCCACTGCGCCACCCGCAATCAACTCCCGGAATCGGTACTTATAGGACTCAAGCTCGCCAGCCGCGACAGGGATGTCTATGGCCCTACGTACCTCAGCGAGACCTTGGGAATCGTCCACTAGCACGGGCTCCTCAAACCAGCCGACCTGGGCCTGCTCGAATTCCCTTGCCATGTAGATGGCTTGCTTAGGGTAGTATCCGTAGTTGCCATCGATGTAGAGCGCGACATCATCGCCGATAGCCTTACGAACTGCGGCCACCCTAGCAATATCCTCCGCCTCTGACCGACCATAGTCCTTCGCCACCTTCATCTTCACCCCACGAATACCCTGCTCAACGTACTCGGACATTTCGGCAACCAACTCCGCCTCGGAGAGATTGGTCCAACCGCCACTCCCGTAAACTGGTACTGAATCGGTGAAAGTTCCCAATAGTCTGTAAAGCGGTAGACTCAACTTCTTAGCCTTAAGGTCCCACAGGCCAATGTCTACCGCTGACAGGGCCTGGGACGCGATCCCTTTGTTGCCAAAGGTGCGGAGCCGCCAGAACATCTCGTTCCACAATCGCTCTATGTCAAATGGGTCCTGGCCAAAGAGGATGTCCTTGAGCACCGTCTCAATAAGTTGCTCCACTCCAGGCGAGGCTTGACCCACTCCAATCCCCTCTACATCCTCGTTGGTCTTGATATGCACAAAGAGGCGCTTCTGGCCCTCTGTACCATTACTAGGCGGAACTAGTGTCGCATCCTGCACTAAAGGCACATGAGGGTAGCGAAGGGTCGTAGTCGTAACATCGATGATCTTCATGGCGTCTCCTCTGCAAATAGGGAGCGAGAAGGGACTGGCATCCTCGAAACGCAAACTCAGTGTAGAGGGAGGGCTGTTTGCAGTCAACGTAAACAGCGCCACACTTGACATGAAACGAGCGCAGAGTCAAACTGCGGCGAAAGCCCACAACGGTGGAGGAAGTGTTGCTTACCATGAGAACCGGTGTCGCTGTAGACCTTGGGCAGTTGCGCTGCGAGGAGGTGCCGGCACTTGAACCGCGATTAGGCAAAGTACTAGTACGTACGATCAAGGCGTCCATTTGCGGCAGCGACCTGCACCTCGTTTACATGGGGTGGAATGTGGAAAAATTTCCTATGGCAAATGGCCATCCTGGACACGAGGGTGTGGGCGAAGTCTTGGACGGCGGCGGCACCATTTTTCGACCAGGAGAAATGGTACTCACGGTCCCGTATCCAGTAGAAGCCCACACATTCTCGGAGTACCAATTGATCGATCCGGAGAGCCTGCTACATCTGCCTAAAGGATCGCCGCTGTCCCATCTGCTGATGGCCCAACAGCTAGGCACCGTGATATTCGCCTCGCGCAAGTTGCCCTCGCTTGTCGGCAAGACTGCGGTAGTGCTCGGGCAGGGCTCTGCAGGCCTGTTCCACGATTTCGTCCTGCGCAGATTGGGTGCCGAGCGGATCATCGTCGTCGAGCCAGTAGCCGAACGACGAGCCGCGGCCATTGCGATGGGTGTGGATGAGGCGATTGACCTAACAGGCACTGCGGCAACCAATGCCATAATGGATCTGACAGGTGGAAAGGGAGCCGACGTGGTGATAGAGGCAGTGGGCGACGCTGAGACGCTGAACCAAAGTATACACTTGGCCCGGCCATTGGGGCAGGTCGTCGTATTTGGGCTTCCCACTACAACGGAGCATGTTGCATTCGACTGGAATGCCATGTTCCAAGGGCGCCTCACAATACATGCGGTCCGTGGCGCCCAGGAGGAGTCCGGACTGCCCGATTTCAAGTTGGCGCTCGACTATATATCAAGAGGCGAAATCGACGTGTCGCCCTTCATAACCCACGATTACCCGATATTTAGAATTCAGGACGCCTTCGACATCGCGAACTCGCGAGAAGACGGTGCACTGAAAGTTTCACTTACCTTCTAACCTGAATGCCCAATCAACTGCTTGCATGCATCTTCATGGTGAAGAGTCCACCAGTGCGGTTCCACGACTAATCACAGCCGTGAACCTAGGTTGTCCTAGTTCAACAATATGTCGGGAATGTGACCGGTAGTTCCATCGACGTTCATTCGACATCCCTCTGTGTAATCACAGCTCGCACATGACACCATGGAGACTTCCTGACTCTGGAGGTCTTCTTCGTATCCACGGACCTACCCCACGATAAGTTCTCAAATGAGAAGGCCAAGCGGGTGCTGGGCTGGCAGCCTGAAAACAAGCTGGAAGAGCTGTGGCGCAAGACGCCCTCTAGTCTTCCCTGATCCTCCCGACGATGTGGGTTTTCCACACCGCCTCACGACGAGATATCCCTGCCAGTCACTCTGAAAATAGTAATTATCATCATTCCTGTGGTGGCGTTATTGGTGTTAAAGCGCCGTTCGGTAGTGCATGGTGCATATACACAAGACCGATGCCCTTGTGAGCGACTCAGGTAAAGATACTTTCGATCTAATCTAGGGGTTGCCACCTCGTCAGATGACCTCATTACCCCGATTGCGACACCCGAGATGGCCTCTAGTGAGGATTGGCAAAGTGAAGAAGACCCTTGACGTGCTCAACAACATCGTCCTGAGGCACTGCGTGACGATCCTGCTCGGAACGAGCCTTTATCTCAACGATCCCCTCGCGCAGATTTCGCTGGCTAACAACGACGCGTACCGGAAGGCCTAGTAAATCAGAGTCCTTGAATTTGACACCAGCTGACTCAAAACGGTCGTCATAGAGTACCGCGAGGCCCGCGTGCTGTAGTTTTTCGTAAAGATCATCGCCCGCTTTAGCAACATCCTCTTTGTCGGTATTGAGAACGACCAAAGAAACATCGTATGGGGCAAGTGAGACGGGTAGAGTAATCCCATTTCCATCGTGGTACTGTTCGACCGCTGCGGCTAACAGTCGGCCGACTCCGATGCCGTAGCACCCCATGATAATGGGCTGCTGACCTCCCTTGTCGTCGGTGAACAGCGCTCCCAAGGAATCACTGTATCGAGTCCCCAACTTGAAGACGTGGCCAACCTCTATGCCTTTGCTAATAGTGAGAACAGAGTCACAGTTGTAGCACTGGTACCCGTCCTGGGCAAGAGCTATGTCTGCTACCACGTCCATCTTGAAATCGCGCGGATAGTTGGCGTTGTGAAAATGATAGTCCTCCTTGTTAGCCCCAACGGCGAAATTAGAGCCTACCTCTACAGAGTAGTCCCCGACAATCTTGATGTTTTTCAGGCCTACTGGCGATGCCGATCCAGCGACCAGTCCTGCTTGTCGAACCTCGTTCAGAGTCGCCAGTCTTATCTCCGCGCCCCCAAGCTCGTTACGCAACTTGGTCTCGTTGACTTCAAGATCACCACGTATAGTCGCCAGGATCACCTCGCCAGCAACGTGATAGAAGACGACTTTCAAGGTATTGGCCATGGTGATATCTAGGAAACCGGCCAATTCTTCTATGGTCTTGACGCCCGGGGTGTGCACTTCTTCCAAGTCCTGAGGTGGCCCGCCATCAAGTTTGGCATGAGTGAAAACGGCCTTTTCGGTGTTAGCAGCATAGCCACAGGCCTCGCACATAACTATGTTGTCCTCGCCGGCGTCGGCCAGCAAGATGAACTCCTGGGAATCCTTCCCTCCGATGGCCCCACTATCCGCATCGACCATAATGACGTCGAGACCACATCGGGCAAAAATATTCTTGTAAGCACCCACCATCGCCTGGTAACTGTTGTCAAGTCCTTTCTCATCCGAATCGAAGCTGTAGGCATCCTTCATGTCGAATTCTCGGACCCTCAGGAGCCCCCCCCGAGGTCTGGCCTCATCACGGAACTTGGTCTGGATCTGGTATAGGGTCACGGGGAGGTCGCGGTAACTATGGATATTGGCCTTGACCATCATAGTGAGCAACTCTTCGTGGGTAGGAGCAAGAACGAGTCCCCTATCACGACGATCCTGAAGACGGAACATATCCGGGCCATATTCATCGTCGCGGCCCGACTCATACCAAAGACTACGAGGCTGCAACACTGCCATGCGCAGCTCCTGACCATCAGCGGCGTCCATCTCCTCACGAATGATCTGCTCAATCTTTCGAAGGGAGCGCCAGGCGAGGGGCAGGTAACTATAGACGCCTGCGGCAACTTGGTGAATCATCCCAGCACGAAGCATGAACTTGTGGCTGGCCAAGTCGGCCTCGGCGGGATCATCGCGAAGGGTCTGACCAAATAACTTGGACTGACGCATCTAGGAGGTTACCTCCATTTTGCTCTAGTAGACTGATAAGAGGACATTATCGTATATTTGGCGATCCCCTTCCTAGTGAGTAGGCAGGGATACTAGTATTTGAAAGGCATTGCCATACCCAAGGACCTTCGGCAATTTGCAAATTCAGTACAAGTGAGAGAACGGCGCCGCGTTTTGCACACCCGTGGAACCAACTGCGGCTCCTAGGGGGAGACCGATACCTCTGCCTCGACCTTGGAAACCTCATCCATTAGTGCTGAGAGCATGTCCGCCTCGTCAACGATACGTGTCTTGCAGCCGCGACGAAAGATAATGGCCCGTCCGGCCCCGGCGGCGATACCGATATCGGCATCCTTCGCCTCGCCGGGGCCATTGACCTCACACCCCATAACAGCGACTTTGATCGGCGATTTAACTTTCTTGAGCAACTCGTCGACTGTGTTAGAGAGCTTGTGTACGTCCACATCGGCACGGCCACAGCTTGGGCAGGCGATTAGTACTGCGCCCGCCTTTCGTAGGCCAAGCGACTTCAGTATCTCAAATCCAGTGTAAATCTCCTTGCGAGGGTCGTCGCTTAGAGATACACGAATGGTGTCACCGATTCCGTCGTACAACAGTACCCCCAACCCAATGGCACTGCGGATGCTGCCCGACTTGGCGGTACCAGCCTCGGTGATTCCAAGATGCAGGGGATATGGGACCAACCTCGCCATCCGTTTATAGGCCTCAACCGTTGTATCTATGTCGAAGGCCTTGAGAGATATTTTAATTAGGTCGAAGTCGAGGTCTTCTAGGATGCCTATTTCCCATAGACCAGTGTCGACCATGTGATCCACTACCGTATACTTGTTCCCTCCTAAAGCCTCTCCGGCCTTTGGGAGCATGTTCACACCGTCCTTGTGCCTAGACATGCCACCAGTCATCCCTATACGACCGACGGGAGGCAGGCTACCGAAGTTGACCCCTATCCTGATAGGAACTTGACGAGCCCTGGCCTCATGAACGATGGTTTCGACCTTGGACCGGTCACGGATATTACCTGGGTTGAGGCGAAGGCAGTCTACGCCACTCTTCAGTGCCTCCAGTGCTAGCTGGTAATGGAAGTGGATATCGGCGATTAGAGGAATGGATATCTGTGCCTTGATATCTGAGAGAGCCTTCGCCGCTTCCATGTCAGGCACGGCACACCGGATGAGCTCGCAACCTGCTTCTTCCAGACCCTTGATCTGCTCTACAGTGGTAGCTATGTCGCGAGTGTCAGTCTTGGTCATGGACTGGACCGTGATCGGGGCGTCGCCGCCTACCATGACGCCGCCGACACTAATCTGTTTGGATATTCGTCGTTTTTTCAAGTGACGCCCCCGACTGGTTCAAAAACAGTTTAGCAAGTTATGCAAAAACGTCTATGCAATATCATACCTTTGCCCCTATAGACAGGGGCAAATAGTAATATGTGGGCGCTCGTCACAGCCTCCCAGAGGGGCCGGGCCACCCGCATACCTCACCGAACCAAGCTCTAGACCTGGAGCCTACTAAGCGCCCCCATTAGGTCCTCATCAAATAGCGAAGCGATCCAAGACTAGTGAGCCCAGTCTAATTTAGGCTCGCATGGCCCCACAACGCCGCTGTAATTTATCTCAAGAAGGTCTCACCACTTGCAACCTTGATGACGTCGAAGAAGGTTATCACTAGAATGAGGCTTATCAGAACCGCGAAACCTACAAGGTGGACCAGACCTTCCTTCTTGGGAGACACGCGTTTTCCCCCACGAACCCACTCTATCACGACGAACATGAAGCGCCCACCGTCGAGAGCAGGAATCGGGAGCATATTCAGAACGCCCAGACTAATACTCAGGATGGCGGCCATCTGGTAGACTTGCGAGAAGCCTCCCTCCTCGACGATCTCTCCGGTTGCCTGGGCGATACCTACCGGACCCGCGATCCCAGGATTGGTCCCGGTACTGATGCCATTGGCAATGCCAGACCAGGTGAACGACAAAACGGCCCAGATCGTTTGCACCGAGCTGCCCACGGCCTCCCATAAGGGCTCGGTGGTCATTCCGACTTTGGCGTTTGTGAGACCAATCATGATACCGATGGCACCTTGGGTCATGGTATCACCGACCTCAAGATCGGGGTTATATCTTCTAGCATCGGCAACAGAGACCTGGGTCTGTGGGTCGTTGACCTCCTCAACGACCTTCAGCCTGGGTGGCTCGGCCCTGGGAATGACGCTGGTAGTCTCGAATGTGATGAACTCAGGGGAGGAGCTAAGTCCGGCAACACCCCCCGACTTCCGAATATTTAGGACTATCGGTTCCCCAAGTTTGTCCTTGGCAAGGGCGATTAGCGCCGAGGGGGAAGTTACGACCTCTCCATCTACGCTCAGTATCATGTCTCCTGCCCTTAGGCCAGCCTCCTGGGCTGGGGAACTTGGTGCCACCGACGTGATTATGACCGATCCGCCAAGTAGTGTCTCATGAGGGAGCATGAATAGGATGGTGAAGATAATCACCGGTAGGATCAGGTTCATCACCGAGCCGGCAGCCAGAACGATCATGCGCTTGCTGACGCTCTGGCGGGCAAAACTCTCGGGGTCAGTAGGGTCCTCCTCGCCCAACATGCGTACGAAGCCACCTAGGGGAATGAGGTTGATGGAATATATGGTGCCCCGAACTGGGATACCAATTAGTTTAGGTGGAAACCCGACGCCGAACTCCAACACCTTGATGCCAAACAGTTTAGCGGTGGCGAAGTGGCCTAGTTCGTGGAAGAGCACGAGAGCTACAAGAATCGGAAAAATCAACAACCACGGTGGAAGTGATGGCACCAACTAGCCTCCAACTAGGGCAGCGACCCGGGCACGACCCCATGCAGACGCGGCCAGGGAATCTGCAGGAGTTGGGTCTGGCACAGATTGGTGGCCATCCAGTGCCTCGCCAATGACTGTTGATATCTCTACAAAACTAATCCGGCCATCCAAAAATGCTTCGACAGCTACATCGTCTGCACCGCATAGGGCCGCCGGCCACGTCCCGCCCTTTTTGACCACATCTAGAGCCAGGGAAAAGCAGGGGTACCGCTCAGGAACCAATTCCTCAAAGGTCAACGTGCCTGTGTCCACCGGATCGAATCTGACTACGGCATCGTTCAAGATACGTTCGGGGTAAAAAAGTGCGTATTGGATAGGCAGCCGCATGTCGGGCAGGCTCATCTGGGCCTTTACAGAGCCATCCACGAACTCGACCATTGAGTGGATGATACTCTGAGGGTGGATAACGACCTCAATTTGCTCCCAAGGTACCCCGAACAGGTAGTGTGCTTCGATAACCTCGAAAGCCTTGTTCATCAGCGTTGCAGAGTCGACAGTAATCTTGGGGCCCATCTTCCAGGTTGGATGTTTCAGGGCTTGTTCAGGAGTCACTCCAGCCATTTTTGTCTCCGACAGATTGCGAAAGGGGCCCCCGGAAGCGGTAATGATAAGCCGCGATAGCGCCCTATTTTCACCACGTAGACATTGCCAAATCGCATTAGGCTCGCTGTCGAGAGGCAACAGTCCTACCCCGTGTTTTTTTGCCATGGTTGTGAGAAACTGACCTGCTATGACCATAGATTCCTTGTTAGCGAGAGCAACATCATTACCAACCTCAATTGCAGCGATGGTCGGACTCAAGGCTACGTCCCCTACTGTGGCGGTGACAACCAGGTCCACGTCGGGATGGCGTACCATCTCGTCCAAACTGCTCTCACGGCACCCCTCGGAAAAAATCGCAGCCTTCTCAACCTGAGTACCATCGCAACTTATGAGAATGGGGTGGAACTCTCTGGCCTGCTCCTCCAGAACGTCGAGGCTCTTTCGGGCAGCCAGACCAACGACACGGAATGCGCCCGGATACTGGCGTACCACGTCGAGGGTCTGGGTTCCGACGGAGCCTGTGGATCCGAGGATGGCAAGGCCCTTCATTGCACTACCCCTAGTACAAAATAATACACCAGTACAAGATTGAAGACAATTGAATCGAGGCGGTCAAGCACACCTCCATGGCCTGGTATAAGGGTCCCCGAATCCTTCACTCCGGCCCACCTCTTGAGGCGGGATTCGGACAGGTCACCGAGCTGTCCAGTGACCCCCAATAGAAGTCCGAGCACCAGTGCAGAAGTCACCGACGTAGACAGATTCAATGAAAGGGCGAGTACTGGGGCAGAGAGCCCCGCAGCGACGACCCCAGCAATCGCTCCCTCGCGAGTCTTGCCAGGGCTTATGGAGGGCGCCAGCGGTGTCTTACCAGCAAGTTTACCCATGGTGAAAGCGGCTGTGTCTGTCGCAAATGTGTCCAGCACAAGAAAAAGGACCCACTCGCGGCCCTGAGCAAGTCCTCTTAGTAGGGGGGCAAAGGCCAGTAGCGCTCCGGGATAAAGAGCAGCCGACGCGGTGAACCTCCAGCGCGCCATACCACCTGTGGCACGCGAACGCCGGACCTGCCAGAAAAGGACGACTGTGGCTAAAATAGCGACAAGCGTGCGTCCAAGGTCCCGGGGCACCATTTCGACCGCAAGAAAGTGGCCTGTAGTCACAAGGGCGACCGACCAGATAATGGCCACAGGAATGTCAGGACTATATCCTCTACCCTCCGCCATCCGACACAATTCCCACGCACCAATCGCGGCCAAGGAGGCCATCAGGACAGAGAAGGCCGGCAGTCCGATCCAGACAAACATCACCAGTACAGGTATCCCGACTGCCGCACTGGTTATGCGCAGGATCATGAAAGCTCCAGTTGCAGATAGGGTGGGAGTGGTGCGAGAGCCCTACGTGATCTCGGCCGGATCCAGCCTACCGTAGCGTCGGTGACGCTCACCATAGACTACTAGTGCTTTGGCTATCTCACTCTCATCGAAGTCCGGCCAATGAGTAGCAGTTACGTAATATTCTGCGTAAGCCGACTGCCAAATCAAGAAATTACTGATACGCATCTCCCCTGCTGTGCGGATTATCAGATCAGGGTCAGGCAGTCCAGCCGTGTAGAGATGATGCTGCAGTGTGTCCTCAGTGACATCGTCAGGTCGCATACCCTCGGAGATCATTGCCTTGACAGCATCGATAATCTCCGCCCGGCCCCCGTAGTCGTACGCCAGATTCAAGGTGACCAATTCGTTATCTTTTGTAAGTTCTTCACTTTCACGAATCGCGTCCTGAAGCCAAACTGGGAGTCGATTGATCCGACCGATGTGGCGAATGCGCACACCCTGCTCGTGTAGGGGTTGGGTTTCCTGGCGTATGGCTTCGCCCATGAGATTGATTAGAAAGTCGACTTCTTCCCCAGGACGTCCCCAATTCTCTGTCGAGAAGGCAAAAAGGGTCAGGTACTTGACTCCATGTCGTACAAAGCTGTTAGTAACCCTGCGAACGTTCTTTACACCCGCACTGTGACCTTCGCTTCGATGCATGCCCCGTTCGCTGGCCCACCGGCCGTTGCCGTCCATGATGATAGCAACATGCTTTGGGGGTTTAGACTCATTGGGAGCGCAGTGAAACTGTTTGGCAGAGTGGATGGCCGGACTACTCAAATTTCCATCACCTCAGCCTCCTTTGACTCGCCTATATCGTCCATCTGCATAATATAGTTGTCGGTGATCTGTTGCAGACTTTCCTGGGCACGTCTGGATTCGTCCTTGGACAGTGCTCTGTCTTTTTCCATTTCCCGTAGCCCGGCGATGCCGTCGCGCCGAATGTTCCGCACGGATACATGTCCTTCTTCAATCTTGCGACCCACAATGCGAACGAGATCCTTGCGACGCTCCTCGGTGAGCGCTGGAATATTGATCCTGATCACACTGCCATCACTATTGGGCACCAGGTCCAGGTCAGACTTGAGGATACTTTTCTCTACATCCTGCAAGGCCTGTTTGTCCCACGGTGTGATCATTAGTGTCCGTGCCTCGGTCACCGAGATCGATGCTAGTTGGTTTAAAGGGGTCGGTACACCATAATAGTCGACAATAAGCGACTCTATGAGCACAGGACTCGCTCGGCCTGTACGTACAGTGTTCAGGTCCCTGGCAAGCGCCTCGACCGATTTTTGCATTCTGGTCGAGACATCGGTGAGCAGTTCCTGGTCTGTAGCCATATGCTTACTCCCCAATTGGGTTTGGCTGGGATCTACCACGGGTGGTTTGAAGTACAGAGATCAGTCAGCCTAGTGTAGCAAGTTGCAGCACAATTCCTCTAGGCCGTCTCAGTCCCTTAAAGGCTTAAATCGCCGAGGGCCAATCGATTTAGGGCAAGTCGGCTCCAATTCCAAAATTAGCGTGGACAGTAAATTGGGCTCACCCTACTGGAATGGGCTCTGTTTCGGCTACCAACGATCCCAAGCGTTCACCATTGAGAATTCGCTCTATATTGCCCTCGACGAAGAGGTCGAACACCACGATGGGGATATTATTCTCTTCACACAAAGAAAGGGCGGTCGTATCCATCACACCCAGCCGCTTTGTGATGGCATCGCGATAAGTAATGAAATCAAGCCTGGATGCGTCCGGGTTGGTATTAGGATCTGACTCATAGACACCATCGACGCGGTGCTTCGACATCAGGAGAACCTCAGCGTCTATCTCAGTAACACGGAGGGCAGCGGCGGTGTCGGTAGTCATGAAGGGGCTACCAAGGCCGGAGGCGAACAGAACAACCCGCCCTTTCTCCAGATGGCGGATGGCACGCCGTCGTATATAGGGCTCGGCCACTTGCTGCACATGGATGGCGCTCTGAGTCCTAGTGTCCACATTATATCTACGTTCGAGTGCGTCCTGGAGTGTAATGGCATTGATCACAGTTGCCAACATGCCGGCGTAATCGGCGGAAGCCCGGTCCATACCCTCAACCTCAGCCTCAGCGCCGCGCCAGATATTGCCACCACCTACCACGACTCCTAATTCCACACCCATCTGCCAAACGTTCTTGATCTGGCGAGCCATGTAACCAATGGCTACAGGGTCTATGCCGTACTCACGCGTGCCCTTGAAGGATTCTCCGCTGAGCTTGAGAAGAACCCTCTTGTACTTGGTGGTCCCACTTGCAGTCAAGATAACTACTCCCCGAGAGCGAACCTAGAGAACCTCCGCACGCGGATGTTTTCCCCGAGCTTGCCGACCACCGTGCGCACCAACTCCTGCACCGTCAGGTCAGGTTCCCGGATGAAAGATTGCTGCAGCAGGCACACCTCCCGGGGGTCGAGATTTTCGTTTTCAGGAAGATCTGTCTCATCGAGGTAGGTGGGGGCCATGGCCGCCACTTGCATCGCCAGGTTGTGGGCGAGCGATTTCATGTCATCGGTCCTCGCGACAAAATCTGTCTCGCAGTTAATTTCTACAATAGCGCCTACTCGACCTCCACCATGGATATATGACTCGACTAATCCTTCATTCGTGTCCCTAGAAGCTTTCTTGGCCGCCAATGCGACTCCTCGTTCCTTGAGGATACGTTGGGCTACTTCGAAATCTCCATCGGCCTGTTCGAGGGCAGACTTGCAGTCCATTATGCCTGCCCCCGTCAATCCTCTAAGTTCTTTAATCCGGTCTACAATAGTTGTCAATTCATCTCCTATGCGTTTGGCTCGATTTCGTCAGGAGCCTCTGTTGCCGCTTCATCATCTGGTCTTTCGGCTATCTCCACTGACGTGTCAACTACGGCGTCAGCGGCAGCGACGTCCACTGCGGGCGTCTCAGTCAGCGCTCCAGGCTCTTCAACTACCATAGTCGGATTCACGGTTACAATATTTGATTCCTCGGCTGCCTCGGCGGCCTCTTCCCCATCTTCCTCGGCAACTTGTTTTAGCTCCAGCTCGACGGCCAATCTGCGATTCCTGCCCTCGATGATGGCATCGGCGATACGGCTCGTCACAAGTCGGATCGATCGGATTGCATCGTCGTTACCCGGGATAGGCGAAGTGATGTACGACGGGTCGCAGTCGGTATCAACAAGCGCGACCACCGGCACACCAACCCGGCGGGCCTCAGCAACTGCGATAGCCTCTTTGCCAACGTCGATGACGAACAGAGCACCTGGCATTTCCGTCATCTCCTTGATGCCCGAGAGGAATTTGTTAAGACGAACGATCATTTCCTCTAACTTGAGAGCTTCTTTCTTCGGCAAGACCGAAAATTCGCCCTTGTCCCTACGAGTCTCAAGTTGTACCAGATAATCGATACGGGCCTGAATCGTCTTGAAGTTAGTGAGGGTACCACCCAGCCATCGGGTCGAAATGTGGAAGGCGCCGGACCTCTCAGCCTCCGAGATTACGGTGTCGGCCGCCTGCTTCTTTGTGCCAACCATGATGACCTGTTTGCCATCGGCGACGACATCTTCGATGAACTTGGCCGCGCGCTCCAGATAGTGGAGCGTCTGTCGTAGGTCAATGATGTGGATACCATTACGGTGTGCGAAAATATATTGTTTCATCTTCGGGTTCCACCGACGGCGCTGATGTCCGAAGTGAACGCCCGCCTCAAGCAGCGACTTCATCGTGGTTTGGCTCTGTTCCGGTGCTGCTTGCTCCTGTTCCGCCTGTTCAACCATATGTTTTCCTTTTACTTACCTTTTGTCTTATTTAGAAGTACGACTATCCAGGTCCACGACCTGACCGTAAACTATAGCATACGGTATCTAGGCGGTAAACTTGTGCGCGGCGATGGCACGGCTATTCCGAGTCGTTGCCAGACCGGTCCGGATACGTCCCGGACACTAGTTGCGACTAGATTGAGTCGCAGGTCACAGATGGCTGTGGTACAATCTCTTGGTCCTCTTGGTCCGGCGAACGAGCACAAGAGCACAAGAGAAGAAAAATGGATCAAAGATGGTTCTAAGCAAAGAAGAAAAACTGCCAATAGTTGAGAGCTACCAGACACATGAGGATGACACCGGATCGTCCGAAGTGCAAGTGGCAATTCTGACCACGCGAATCAACGCGTTGACCGAACACCTGAGAATCCATAGACACGACGAATCTACTCGTCGTGGCCTATTGAAAATGGTGGGGCGCCGCCGCAGATTACTCCAGTATCTCAACGGGCAGGATGTAGGCCGCTATCGGTCACTCATCGCCAAGCTTGGTCTAAGGAGATAGCCCCGTGGTCGGGGCTTTTTTCTTTGGTGTATCCCGTAGGAGGTTGAGTTTTCCATGCCCCTTTCTGTTCATAAACGCCAAATAGGCACACGAGACGTTGTGATTGAGACGGGTCGACTTGCGCAGCAAGCTAACGGCTCCGCGCTGATTCAGACTGGCGATTCTGCAGTCCTCGTTACAGCAACAATGAGCAAGCCCAGAGAAGGTATAGACTTTTTCCCACTAACCATCGACTTTGAGGAAAGGCTCTATGCCAGAGGCAAGATCCCTGGGAACTTCTTCCGCCGTGAGGGGCGTCCCAGTTTCGATGCGATTCTCACCGACAGGCTGACGGATAGGCCGTTACGGCCACTTTTTCCGAAGGGTTTTCGTAACGAGGTCCAGATCATTGCCACTGCCCTCTCCGCCGATCAGGAGAATCCTCTGGACATGCTGGTGCTCAATGGCGCCTCTGCGGCTTTGAGCATGTCGGATATACCCTTCGGTGGGCCCATCGGGGCCACCCGAGTGGGATATATCGACGGCGATTACCTCATCAATCCGACTTACCAGCAGTTGGAGGTCAGCCAACTCGACCTGGTTGTAGCAGGCTCCCGTGATGGGGTAATGATGATGGAGGCCGGCGCGAGCGAACTGTCCGAGGCCCAGGTTCTGCAAGGAATACAGATCGCTCAGGATGCCAACCTCGAGATCATAGCGCTGCAGGAAGAGATAGTTAGTGAAATCGGAAACGAAAAAGTCGGGTTCACCGCCGGCGGTGTGTCACCTGAGGCAGTTGAGCAGGCCAGTGCCATCGTCGGAGACGGCATCGCACGAACCCTTGATAAGAGCGACGGGAAGGCCGATCAGGCCGAGTTACTCGACGGCATCAAGGCCAATCTGGCCGAGCAGATGGAGGATGATGCCAAGGACGCCTTCGAAGTGCTGCTGGAACGTGAATTCCGCGCCCGTATCCTCGATCAGGGCAAACGGCCTGATGGACGGGGTATCAAGGATTTACGAACCCTAACCGCCGACACCAGCATCCTTGCGCGCACCCATGGCACGGGTCTTTTCCAGCGCGGTGAAACCCAGGTACTTGGAGTCGCGACACTCGGTTCGTCTGGGGACGTTCAGAGACTAGACAATCTCAGCCCCAACGACACTAAGCGGTTTATGTTGCACTATAACTTCCCTCCCTTCAGCACCGGTGAGACGGGCCGTGTCGGCTCGCCTGGCCGTAGGGAAATCGGTCACGGCGCACTGGCTGAGCGCTCTTTGTTACCGGTGATTCCAAGTGAGGAAGATTTCCCATATGTCATTCGGCTTGTGGCAGATGTCATGAGCTCGAATGGCAGTACCTCCATGGCCAGTGTGTGCGCTTGTACCCTGGCACTCATGGACGCCGGCGTGCCGATCAAGAGGCCGGTTGCAGGCATCTCTATCGGATTGGTTACGGACAACGACGGAGGGTTTGCTACACTCACGGATATCCAAGGTATGGAGGACCATTTCGGGGACATGGACTTCAAGGTCGCCGGCACCTCTGAGGGGATCACTTCCATACAACTCGACATAAAGATCGCATCGATAGGTTGGGACGTGATCGAAGCGACACTTGAACAGGCCAAAGAGGCTCGCTTCAAAATCTTGGAAACAATGGCAAAAGCCATCGAGGCGCCCAGAGACGATCTAAGCGAGTTCGCTCCTCGGATGACGCGTATAAAGATTCCTATCAATAAAATTGGCTCCGTCATCGGCCCAGGTGGCAAGACCATCAGGGCCATCGTCGAAGATACAAAGGCTACTGTAGATGTCGGCGACGATGGCACAGTGACTATCGGCTCATCGGACGCGGAAGCCTCGAAACGAGCGGTCGCGATCATCGAAGGGCTGACCAGGGAAGCAAAATTGGGCGATAAGTTCACGGGTAAGGTGGTCCGGATCATGAACTTCGGCGCTTTTGTAGAGATTCTGCCCGGCACGGACGGCATGGTCCACATCAGCGAGCTTTCAGACCACCACGTCCCGGCGGTCGAGGATGTCGTGGCAGTCGGGGACGAGATCACCGTCGAGGTCATTGGGATCGACCATTCGGGGCGCATCGCGCTGTCCCGCCGATCCCTGTTACAAAGCGATGGCTCTGAAGGTCGCTCAGATTCCGACGGCCCACGGCACGAGGGCAGTGATCGTGAAAGGCGAGGCAATCAAGGCGGCTACCGCGACAGGAGGGGGCCACCCGAAAGAGGGCCGCGGCGGTAGATATTTCGAGGTAGGCAATGGCGTCGATCAGAGTCGTTGTCCAGGGCGCTCTTGGAAAGATGGGCCACCAGGTCCTAACCTCGCTGTGTAACGAGGACGGGCTTGAGCCAGTCGGCGCCGTTGACACGTATGCCGATGCAAACTCAATTGCTCTCCCAGATGGTTCTGGAAGAGTACCCCTTTCCTCCTCTATAAACGATGCACTTTCCAGTACCGATGTCGTGGTGGACTTCACCAACGCCGATGGAGCACTAGCTGTGATGCGAGAGGCCGCACCCGCTGGGGTCCACGCCGTTATAGGTTCCACCGGCCATCAGGACGCCGCCTACGCAGAAGCAGCGGCTTTGGCCGAAAAGCATGGCACCGGAATCTTCATCGCGCCCAACTTCGCGCTCGGCGCGGTAATGATGATTCATCTTGCAAAAGAGGCATCTCGCTTTTTCGAGTATGCTGACCTGACCGAAATGCACCATGAGGCCAAGATCGACGCGCCCTCTGGTACCGCCTTCGCTATCACCAAGGCCTTAATCGAGGGCAAGGGATCAGATTTCACGGCCCCTGCCGCTGAGAAGGAGTTGATCGCCGGGACGCGTGGAGGAACCACCGGTGGCGTTACCATCCATAGCGCCCGTATGCCCGGACGTGTGGCGCACCATGAGCTGGTCTTCGGCGCTCTAGGGCAGACCCTGACGATTCGACACGACTCTGTCAACCGCGAAAGTTTCATGCCAGGTGTGATGATGGCCGTTCGCGAAGTCTGCAATCGTCCGGGGCTTACAGTAGGGCTCGACAAACTGATGGGGCTTTAGGTTCCCTAGCCCCGGACCTATCCACCACTAGCCCGGTCTAGTGCCGGCGCTGTCGGAAACCCAATTACACTTGTGCCCTCGGAATGTCGGAAATTAGCCCCATCCTAGTCTTCCTCCTCTGGAGGAAAGGATTTCTTTACAAACATGGACTCTGTGCAGAGCCTGGAATCAGTGTTCGATAACGGGTATCATTTGCGCTAAGTTGTATGAGGGAGGAGCCGTGAACGGTCTCAGGGTCGCGTTGATTGGCGCTACGGGCGCCGTGGGGCAGGTCTGCCTGCGAATATTGGAAGAACGTGCCTTCCCAGCGACATCCATCCGCGTGTGTGCGTCCGAGCGCTCCTACGGCAGAAAACTGAGTCACAATGGCCAGGAGTTGACTGTAGAGGAGGCGACGCCGAAGCTGCTGGATGAAGTGGATCTGGTGTTCATCGCGGCCGGGGGCGACATTAGTCGGGAGCTTGCGCCGATCGCGGTGGAGCGCGGGGCAATGGTGATCGACAAGAGTTCAGCCTTTCGAATGGACCCCACGGTGCCACTGGTCGTGCCCGAAGTCAATGCCGGCGATCTTCACGGCCACCGTGGAATCGTATCGACCCCGAATTGCTCGACGACCCCTCTGGTAATGGCTCTCAAGCCCCTGGACGAGGTAAACCCTATAGGCCGAGTCACGGTGGCCACCTACCAGGCAGTCTCCGGTACCGGCTCCGCCGCCGAGAAGGAGCTGCGGGTTCAATCGGTCCAGGTACTCGGCGGGGATCCGGTCCAGCCCAACATATATCCCCACCAGATCGCATTTAATGTGCTACCCCAAGTCATGGAGTTCCTAGATAACGGGTACACGGCAGAAGAGATGAAGATGGTGCACGAGACACGAAAGATTTTACATAGGCCGGACCTAGCGGTGTCCGCGACGTGCGTCCGGGTCCCTGTGCAGATCTCCCATAGCGAGGCGGTACACGTGGAGCTAGAGCACCAGATAAGCCCTGAAGAGGTGTCTGAGTTGCTGGCGAAAGCGCCGGGAGTCAGATTACTGGATGCCCCGGACTCCAACGTGTACCCGATGCCCTTCGAGGCTTCAGGGCAGGACCCCGTGTTCGTGGGGCGTGTCCGCCGCGACTCGTCGCACCCAAACGGCATTGTGATGTGGCTGGTCCTGGACAATCTGCGAAAAGGCGCGGCCTTGAACGCTGTCCAGATCGCCGAGGAACTGATCCGAAAAGAGCTTTTGCCCGCGCAAGCGAATGGAGCTGAGCGCAAGATCGTCAAGAGCTAACGGATTCGAATGGTCCAAGGAGGTGAGCCATGGTTGAGATCGGCAGGCTGTTAACGGCGATGATCACGCCCTTTGGTGAGGGTGGCGAGATCGATTACAACCAGGCGCGAAAACTCGCCCGGGGGCTCATCTCGTCGGGGAGCGACGGACTTGTCATAGGTGGCACTACAGGTGAGTCGCCCTCGATGTCTGACGAGGAAAAAATCAGGCTTTTCGCTGAGGTAAAGGAAGAGGTCGGGACAGAGGCATCGGTAATTGCCGGTACTACGGACAATTATCACCACGGGTCTCTGTATCTATCTGTCGAGGCCGAGAAAGTCGGCGTCGATGGGCTGCTCTTGACGGTGCCCGCGTACAACAAGCCGCCCCAGGAGGGGCTGTACCAGCACTTCAAGGCGATATCTGAGGCGACCTCCCTGCCCGGTCTGCTCTATAACGTGCCCTCGCGTACCTCGCTCAATATGACTGCAGAGACGACCCTACGACTGGCGGAAATCGACAGCATTATCGGCGTCAAGGAGGCATCCAGCGACCCGGTCCAGATCGCTCAGATCGTGGACGGCGCACCGGACGGGTTCGAGGTCTGGTCGGGCAACGACGACGAGACCTTCTCGGTGATGTGCCTAGGCGGTTTCGGCATAGTGAGCGTAGCGGGCAACATAATCGGAAACCAGATTAAGACGATGATGGGAATGATCCTAGAAGGGAACATCCAGAACGCCGCCAGAGAGCATCTGCGGATGCTGCCGATCTTCAAGGCGTTGTTCTGGGTGACGAATCCGATTCCAATCAAGTACGCAGTAAATCGGGCGGGATTCGAAGCAGGGTCACCGAGACTGCCGATGGCGGCACCCGACGACGCTTTCAAGGCAAAGTTTGACCCGGTGATGGACTACTACGATATGGACCTGCCAGTCTAGCGGATGGGGACTGATGTCTTGTAGAGATCAGATCGACTTGACTATCGGTGCTATTGCAGCGATGTGGTCAGGGGTTGTGGCACAGCAACCTCCAACTATCTGCGCCCGCATACGCATCCACTCCTGCACGAACAGGGCGTAGCGTTCAGGGGTGTTCTCTCCTATGTCGGAACCCCTAAGCTGCACTTCGGGGTCATCTCCCTTCTCGCCCCCTGTACCGACGTAGCCTACGTTGGCGTACGCGCCGATCGGCCCATCGAAAGCGCTCTGCAATGCAGGCAAAGTCCTCGAGATGTGCTCCGGTGCACTGCACATGAGTAGGATGGCGTCCACTCGCACGCCCTCGTCGCGCACCGCGGCGACTACCTGATCCATTGAGCCTCCATCGTGGGCAAGCCTTCCCTGCTCGTCGAAGTGGCAGAGGCCTAGCAGCAGCGGAAGGCCGGTCGGGGCGGCTGCGCGAACGGACTGTCGCACTTTGTCGACGGTTCCGACGTACTCGGTAAGTATGATGTCGACGCCCATCTCCGCTAGAACCTTTGCCTGATCACTTAGGTCGTCGTAGGAGTCGCCATCCCCTGGGCTGGGGGCGATACCGGCAGCGACGTAGGCCTCCAGATTGACGGCGTCACGGGCAGCGAGAGCGATCTCTGCGGCGAGAAGTGTGTACTCCTCCCAATCGTCGGCTAGACCTGCCACGCCCATCCGGCTGCGATTGCCCCAGAAGGTATTGGTTGTGATGA
>CAYLLU010000006.1:0-56915 GCA_964384845.1 uncultured Dehalococcoidia bacterium | reverse complement strand
GCGAACTGTGTCGGGGGATGTCTTGTTGGCGACAGAGGACCATGGTCCGATGTCGCCCGACTTGTTCCAGCCGCGGGCGATGTTGACGCCACGACGCTGAAGCTCAGAGCCGGTACCGCCATCTAGCAGGAAGTTTTGGCCTGATGCTAACCGGTCAGTAAAATTCTGGCGCGCCATGTGTTTCTCCGATGACTGGGTTTGAGATCAATTCTAAATTCTAGAGGCGTCAGAGCGATCTATGCACCCGTGTCGGGAGATCACACCCAAGAAGGTATTCCCAGGTCCTAGGAACAACTAGTTCAATCTAAACTACGCCCGCGCAGTTCCAATTTCACGAACTACTATGGTCTCGTGGCGATAGGGACCCGTAGAGATAATGTCTATGGGGCGTCCTACTAGCTCTTCAAGTCGCTCTACGTATGCTCGGGCCCCCGTTGGGAGGTCCGCTAGTTTGGTAACTCCAGCAGTGATGCCATCCCATCCAGAAAAATCTTCGTAGATCGGTTTGCACCGCTCCAGAAGGGTCGCGCTGCCCGGGAAATCCTTGACCAGCTCACCATCGAGCTCGTAGGTGTCACAAATCTTGATGGTATCGAAGTCGTCCAGTACGTCGAGTCGGGTCAGGACCATTGAAGTGTAACCATTGATCCTACTGCTGTACCGAGCGACCACTGAGTCGAACCAACCCACCCGGCGCGGCCTACCCGTGGTGGTTCCGAACTCGTTAGCAAGGTTCCTTATCCTGTCCCCGGTTTCATCGAAAATCTCTGTGAGAAAGGGACCGCTGCCGACCCGGGTGCTATAGGCCTTAAACACGCCCAGGACCACATCGATCTGGCTAGGTAGAAGTCCGAGGCCAGTACATGCGCCGCCTATCGTAGGATGAGACGATGTTACATAGGGGTAGGTCCCGTGGTCAAGATCAAGCATCATGCCCTGGGCACCCTCGATGATAACCATCTTGCCGGCCTCGGCGGCATCGTAGACAATATGTTCCACTGGGCCTATGTATGGGGACAGTAAAGACTCCCACTCCCTGCACATCTCAAAAATCTCATCGAGTTTGAGAGGCATGTCGCCGTAAACCTTCTCTATGATGGCATTGTGGTGGGCGAGAACGGCCTCGAGCCGTGGGTAGAGCGCCTCAAGATCTAGCAGGTCCGCTGCCCGGATGCCGCTGCGCGCGGCCTTGTCAGTGTAGGCAGGACCAATGCCCTTACCGGTTGTGCCAATGGCCTGGTCCCCTCTAGCCTTCTCCGCCAACTCATCAAGCTTCACGTGGTAAGGCATTACCAAGTGGGATCGCTCGCTCACAACGAGCCTGCCATCCAAATCAATACCACGGACCTTCAATGCCTCTATCTCCCCGAGTAGTGCACCGGGGTCTATCACGACGCCATTGCCAACAACGGCGATTCCCTGCGGCCAGAAAATGCCCGAGGGCACTAGGTGAAGCTTGAAGGTGCCCTCGGGATTCATAACAGTGTGACCGGCGTTATTACCACCAGAGAACCTAGCCGTGACGTCAGCATCCTTCGCCAGGAAGTCGATTATTTTTCCTTTACCCTCGTCACCCCACTGGGCCCCCAATACTGCGCAGACAGTCATTCCTGTCCTCTTTTCTTAACTTGTGAATTTACCCCAAAAAACCGCATAGATTGTATCAGAGCAGCGATCTATCGTGAAAGAGTGACATGGGTACGTGTGGTAACATGTGCGTGTTTTGGCTTCAGTCAGTGTTAGGAGGCAAGCTGGATGGTCGCGATCTCAAGAGTGGATTTTGCAGGTATCAAAGGCGCCGATGAACTATTCACGCCAGAGTTCATCGATTACCTCGTGGCATTACACGACAGGTTTGCGGGTAGAGTGACCGAGCTACGCGACAAGAGAGCCATCGTGTTAAGACAGGCACTGCAGCAGGGGATTATGCCCACACACCTGCCGACATCCGACATCAACACCGGAGATTGGCAGGTCCCGCCTGTACCCGAAGAACTGAGACGCCCGGGAATCGAGATAACCGGGCCAGCGTCCGTGACCAGTATGTTCATCAACGCCCTGAACCCCGGTCCGGAGGGGACCCGTGCCGTCGGAGACCTGGACGATGACGAGGACGCCGCCGGCCACAGGTTTGTGGACACCGTTACGGCTGCCCGTAACAGACTGGCCGCCGTCAATCGGACACTGGAGTTTACTAACGACGTGACGGGGAGGCACTATAGTATCCAGGACGGCGAGATCCCCTTTTTCATGCACCGGGAACGAGGGCTTCACCTTGATGAGCCCGACGTGACTATAGACGGTAGTCCGGTCTCTGCAGCTATCCTTGGGACTGCTCTTACACTGTTTCACGCCGGGCAAGCACAGATTGAGCGAGAACAGGGGGTCTACTTCTATCTGCCCAAGATGGAATCGTCGGAGGAGGCAGGGTTCTGGCGCGAGTTCTTCGACGCTACATTCGAGTTATTGAACCTTCCAGGCTCAGCTGTCATACGGGCGATTCCTCTGGTGGAGTCGCTGCCAATGGCTTATCAGATGGAAGAGACTTTGTATGCCCTCGGTCCGTATGCAGCTGGACTGAACGCCGCTCGCTGGGACTTCAAGGCCAGCATCTTTGAGTTCGTGCTGGCGGACCCGGATTCGGTCTGGCCCGACAGATTTGGTGTCGACATCAAAACTACTGAGTTCCTCTCAACCATCTTCAGGCGACTGGTGGCCATCTGCCTGAAACGCGGGGCGGTGCCTATCGGAGGAATGGCGACGGCGCTGCCCAACCGGGACTCTGAGGTCAACGAGTCTGCGGCCGCCACAATTACCGCTGACAAGGAGTGGGAAGCCGCCCAGGGCTTTATACGAGCTTGGACCGCCCACATTTTCCATATGCAGACGGCTGCGGATCCGTTCAAATCTCTTCGAGGCACAGGGTGGACCCCATCCCCCGAGCAGCACGACCCCGATCGCTATCCAGTAGAAATTGCAGTGCCCGAGGGACCTATCACCATCGAGGGCACACGGCGCAACGCCCGTATGCTCGTAGAGTATATCGAGGGCTGGCTAAACGGTAGAGGCGCAAAGGGCATCGCCAGCCTAGCGGGCAAGCCCGGTATCCACCCGGCGCTTATGGAGGACCTAGCGACCGGGAGGATGTCGGTCGCGCAGATCGCCCAACGGGTAGTCCATAGTGTGAAGGACACTGAGACTGGCCAGGTCCACGACTTTGGTCTCATCAAGACGCTACTCCAAGAGGAAGCAGAAGATATCATCCGGCTACTGAAGACCGAGACTAGCGATCTGGACCAGACGGAACAAGTTGCGCTTGCTGCGACAAGGACGCGGTATCTAAAGGCGGTCAAGATTGCGATGCGCTGGATCAAGAACTACACGGAATTTGATTTCAGGAGTCTTGGCTCATACACGCGGGCGGATCTCGAAATCATTGCGGCTAGGGAAGACGCTTTCTAGTAAGGGAACAGCTAGTACGAGCACAACTGGAAGTGGTAGATCTGATCGTCAGCAGGACCTTTAAGATAGACGATCTGGTAAATGTCCTATCTAATGTGGGCACTAATTAGAGCGACCCGACACCTAATAAGTACGACATTAGTCTGGAACTCAACCCAACCTAGTATGATTGGTAATGGTTCACAATTGGCATCCGACGATCTCGGCCGAAATTACGAGTTGTGACTTTTATCCCCGGTGGGGCCTGGCGTCGTTTATACTCACTGCGGTCCACAAGCGAGATTACCTGCCTGACGAGACATTCTTCGTACCCCATTGCGATGATCTCGGAGAGGCTCCGGTCATCCTCTACATAGGCCTCCAGAATCGGGTCCAACACATCATAGGGTGGCAGGCTGTCCTCGTCCTTCTGGTCCGGGCGCAGCTCAGCACTCGGCGGCTTTTCGATGACGTTCCGAGATATCGGGGCAATCTCTGTAATGGTGTTCCGATACTCCGAGAGTTCGTACACGAGAGTCTTCGGCACATCCTTGATAACCCCACACCCACCAGCCATGTCACCGTAAATGGTGGCGTAGCCTACCGCCATCTCACTCTTATTGCCTGTAGTGAGCACCATCCAGCCAAACTTGTTGGACAGTGCCATAATCAAGACGCCTCGTATACGCGATTGCAGGTTCTCCTCAGCTATACCGGTCTCGGTCCCCTTGAAATGCGGGGCAAGTGTATCCAGGTTAGTTGAAAAGGGCGCTTCAATGGATATCGTCCGTATCTCAATGCCCAAATTCTGGGCTAAGCTCGTCGCGTCGAGCATGCTACTGTCCGACGAGTAGCGCGACGGCATCCATATGCCCACCACGTTGTCGGGCCCGAGGGCGTCGGCGGCGATAGCCGCTACGAGACTTGAGTCAATGCCCCCGGAAATGGCCACTAGCACCTTCGTAAACCCTGACTTCAAAACGTAGTCGCGAGTACCGGTTACGAGGGCAGCATAGACCTCAGCAACTCCCTCATAGACCATGGGTTCCTTCGCATCAATGGGAGGCATACAATCTAGAGACCTTCTAGGAACCACAATGCGACGTGATTTCCCAATGGTTGAAATAGACGAATAGGAGTATTGGCGCGGCTCCACGATGAACTCAAGATCAAGATCGGCCACCACCAGTTCCTCGGCAAATTGCGAACCTCTGGCGACAATCTCCCCAGAGGGGTCTAGGATAATACTGGCTCCGTCGAAGACGAGTTCGTCCTGTCCACCCACCATGTTCACGTAGGCCACGAACAGCCCGTGGTCGATAGCTCGGTCCGAGAGCATCCTCTCGCGTTCCAGGCGTTTACCTGCATGAAATGGTGAGGCGCTAATGTTCACCACGACGCGGGCCCCCGCGGATTGTTGCACAGTCGCTGGCCCAACTGGGCGCCAGATGTCCTCACATATATTTACACCGATTGGGGTTCCGTCGAGCACGAATACTGGACACTCATCACCCGCCCAGAAATAGCGCTCCTCGTCAAAGACACCATAGTTGGGTAAGAATACCTTGTGGTAGGTGCCTATAAGCTTGCCATCATGGGCGATCGCCGCAGAGTTGCGAACGTGGCCGTCGTCGTCAGCGAACCCCACAACAACAGTGATTCCCTCGGAGGCTGCTACGATCTCCCACATCCGGTCTATATTCGCCCGAACGAACTGTGATTTGAACAGCAGATCCTCGGGCGGGTAGCCGGGAATAACCAGCTCTGGGAAGGCGACCATGTGTGCGCCCAGTTCGCGGGCGCGATCGACGTACTCGATGATCCTGGCGGTATTACCTTTCAGGTCGCCTACCGTGGGATTGATCTGTGCCAGAGCGAGTCGGAAGGCGGGGAGCGGTGTGTTGCATTTGGGGTCTGGAATTTGGAGCATTGGCCTCAGGATCTACATGTTATGTAGGATGGTGCGTCTTGTGTCTAGAGAATCGGAGCCCCTAAGGGGGTTTCCCGCTGGATGATTTGTAATGTGGCCGACAACTCATGGACAACCATCATGCATAAAACTCTTCCCCCTTCGAAAGAAAAGATCGAACAGACAATACGAGGGGCACTTTTGTACACCGGGCAAAGCGAACCCAGCCCATTTAGTATTACCACCACTGCCAAACTAAGCGCGCGCAACGTTCTTGCTACGAACCCATTGGTCAATGCGCTCTAGGGCAATCTCGATATTCTCAGAGGAATTGGCGAAGGAGAAGCGGACACAACCGTCACCATACTGCCCAAAAGCCTCGCCCGCGAGACAGGCTACTCCCGCTTCGTGTAGCAAACCATCAGCGAATTCTCGACTGCTCATCCCAGTACCCTTGATATCAGGGAATATGTAGAACGCGCCCTTCGGCATTGGGCAGCGAATGCCTCGTATCTCGTTGAGCCCATTAACAATGATGTCACGCCGCTTCTTAAACTCAGCGACAATATGGTTGGGCTCGTCCTGGGGGCCATCGAGGGCTTCTATGGCGGCAATCTGCGTAAATGACGCTGTACAGGATATACTATTGGTGCTCAGCCTTGAAATTGGCTCCACCAATTCCATGGGCATGACCCCGTAGCCAGCGCGCCACCCAGTCATCGCGTAGGTCTTCGAGAAACCATCTAGGATAATGGTGCGTTCCAGCATCCCTGGGAAGGCCGCAATGCTGTGGTGCTCGCCCTCATACAGAAAGCGGCTGTAGATCTCGTCCGAGAGCACGACCAGATCGTGCTCACAGGCCAATTTTGCGAGCACCTCTAGACTGTCCTTATCGATGATGCTCCCACAGGGGTTGTTGGGCGAATTCAGCACCATCATCTTGGTACGAGGAGTGATCTGAGAAGCTACCTCCTCGACGTCGATCGCGAAGTCACGCTCCGCAAGAAGTTTCATAGGAACTGGGACTCCGCCGGTGAAGTTAATCATGGACTCGTATATGGGGAATCCGGGGTTGGGGTACAATACCTCGTCACCATTATCTATCAGTGCCAGCATCGCAAAAAACATGACGGGCTTGCCACCGGGCGTAACCACAATATTGTCGCTAGTGACAGGGATGTTTCGCGTGGTCGCGATCTCTTGGGCAATACAGGCTCGGGCCTCGTTGAAACCGGGAGAAGGACCGTAGTGCGTGTATCCTTCTTTGAGGGCATTGATACCAGCGTCAACAATATTCTGAGGTGTGTCGAAGTCGGGCTCACCGATCTCAAGATGGATAACATCCATGCCCTCCGCCTCGAGCCGTTTAGCCGCGGCAAGTACCTCAAAGGCGGTTTCGGTACCAAGACGTCCCATGCGCTCCGCTAGTTTCATTAGTTTGCTCCTAGTTTATTGTGCTGAAAACCATCTTGCCGACTAGCCCGGAAAATAGCAGAGCAAAGATCTTATTCATCTATGACCACGCATACAAAGGACAAACGAAACGCGGCCCTGGCCCACATTGCACGTGCAGTGCTAGTCGATGCAAGTATACCGGAGGTGTGGACGTTGGGAAAGTTTGGGACAGCGTTGTGATAGAATTTGGTATCCGGCGCCGCGCACTTTGCAGAAAGAGGTTGCCTCTACATGAAAGTCGTCTTGGGGACACCGCGCGGCTTTTGCGCAGGGGTTGTTAGAGCGATCAGAGTGGTACAACTAGCCCTCGAACGGTTCGGATCCCCTATCTACGTAAAACACCAGATCGTCCACAACCCTTACGTCGTAACCTCCCTCGAAGCGAAAGGGGCCATTACCGTCGAGGATGTCGATGACATCCCCGAGGGGGCCACAGTGGTATTCTCGGCCCACGGCTCCCCTCCGGAGGATTTCCAAAAGGCCGCTGCCCGGAACCTGCAAGTCATCGACGCCACCTGTCCTCTCGTCACCAAGGTACACAATGAGGCCCATAAGTACGCGGGAGAAGGCCGGAAGCTCGTTCTAGTCGGGCATCGAGGCCATCAGGAGGTTAAGGGGTCGATGGGCCAGGAGCCCATGCACCTCGTCGACGACCAAGGATCGGTCGCTCTTCCAGACTGGGATCTCAACACCCCGATCACGGTGCTGACACAAACCACTCTGTCGGTGGACGATACTCAGCAGGCCATCGACAAGTTACGGGGCCATTTCAAGGATATTGTGGTCCGCAACGATGTGTGTTATGCCACAACCAACCGGCAACTTTCTGTCAAGGAGCTATGCCGTTTAGTTGAGGTTGTGCTGGTTATCGGAGCCCCTGAGAGTTCAAACTGTAACCGTCTTCGAGAGGTGGCTCAAGCCCACGGGGTCAGAGCATACTTGATTAATGGGCCCGAGGATCTGGAAGCCTCATGGCTTGACGGCGTGGATAGTGTCGGCATCACTTCTGGCGCATCAACCCCAGAACTACTGGTAGACGCCGTGATAAAAGCAATCGATCACGACGAAGTGAGCGTGCTCCAGGGTGCCGATGAAGACATCACCTTCGTACTACCTCCGGAATTGAAGCCATCTCCAAAGGATACTACTTAGATGCAATATGACGTCTTAGTCATAGGCGTCGGCCCCGCGGAGAGCACATCCGCGAGAGAGTGTGCCACGCGAGGACTGATGGCAAGCCTCCATAATCCGTACCTCCCGATTGGTTCTTTCGTCGCAACCGCGGCACGGATACTCCGTACGCTAATTTAAAGCAGTGCTCGAAGTTGCCCAATCACTAGACCTTACGGTGTTAAGTAATCCAATTCGAGACAGGGTTCGGCCGTGCTATATCTTTAATGCGGCATAACTACACTTGGGCACAGTCCTGTGGCTGTCCTTGTGTTAAAGGGCTCGCCGTGAACATGAATCGCTTTGAGGGAGTACCCGAATAATCCCGTTCATTTTTTCGTGCAACAAAGACCGAACACGTCCCTTTGCCTTTTATTAGTGCCATCTTGCCATTTTACAATTGAGGTGCCGTGTGGAAATACGACTGGAGAGTCTTTTGGAGGGTGCATACAAGGCAAGAGGAACCGCAGTCGTCATCGATGTTTATCGAGCATTCACCGCCGCCGCAATAGCGTTTTTGAGGGGTGCTGAAGCCATTATCATCGTGGCCGACGTGGACAAGGCGCTGGACCTCAAGGGGCGGGGTACCGCCACACTGGCCTTTGGAGAAGTTGACGGCTTCATGCCGGATGGATTTGACTTTGGCAACTCGCCCTTCGAGTTATCCACAGCCGACATCGAAGGTAAGACACTGGTGCAACGTACATCGGCAGGCACGGTAGGTGTCGAGGCCGCATCAGCCAAAACGGATCGCACATTTGCCGCCTCTCTTGTGACTGCTCAAGCCACCGCCAAGGTTATCGCTCGTGAGGCACCCGACTTGGTCACGGTGATCGCGATGGGAGATGGAGGAAAGCTCCGAACCGACGAGGACGAGCAATGCGCCCTATATATTAGGAATCTCCTTCAGGGCATGACCCCCGACCGCGATGCGGTACGCTCTTTGGTCCTGTCCGGTGAGCAATCACGCAAGTTCGACTATCCAACTCGTTTACACCTATACACTGAGGACAGAGACATGGCACTGGAGGTCGACAGCGTACCATTCGCAATTGTAGTTGAATTGGAAGATAGCCTACTGGTGGCACGGCCACTATTCCCGTAAAATTATCCTCAATTTCACAGTAATTGGACTACTTACCAACTAACAACATCGGATGTCGCCCGATATAGTGACACTGACGAGTTCTTTAGTTAGGATTGACATTGCCGAAATGTGGAATCGACTCTCAGCACCAATCATTTCACCTTCTCTCTGACTGGCAGAGCTATCGATTACCCGGCAGGATCTCTAGGACACGAGTGGGTCCACGTTGGCTCCGATCCTCATAGCGAATATGCGGATCGGGATTCTTGCGCCAAGATCGTTTCGACTTGAATAGGTACTCCGCGAATTCTTCGGAAACCACGAGGACCAGCCGCTCATCTGGCCAATCGATACCATCGTGCTCAAACGTTCCTCGTTTGTCAGCCACGCGACGTACACTACGGAGGAGTCTAAGGCGAACGAGATCTTCGCCTTCTTTGTTGTTGCCATCTCTGTCGCTTACAACGTCGGAAACCTCAAAGTATCCGAGTCGTCCGTTTGCTTCTTGTACAACCAGATCGTGGTCGTCGTGGTCTTGGCTTGACTTTCCGCTACTAGTCGTTGGATGACAGACCAATCCGAGACCATCAGAGAACTTGGAGGCCTGTAAAAGACACCACTTGACCGCGTCAATTAACCGCTCAACCGTTGCACACTGATTGTAAACTTCAGTGATGTTGTGTTCGAGAGGAGCGTCCTTGGCTAGTTCCGGACGGCCGTCACTCGGAAGCTCTACACGAATCCGCTTCACAGATTGACCCCACTTCTCGGAACGACCCAATTCTTCAGCCCGCGTGAGTGCTCGGGCTCCATGTTCTGCCAGATATTTATGGGCCGCACACAACTTGTCCAGCATCTCGTGCAGGTCAAATTTCTCGGTAGTGCCCACAATCAGGTGCGACATCTTAATCCTTCTTCGGACTCCCGTCACTTCACTGCGGCATGATCAGTTTCTTTGAACAAGGGGACGACCGTCTGTTTTCGAGCGGCTCCTGTAGAAGACGGCGTGAGGTCCCTCAGCTACGTAGTCTTCACCGTAAATCTGCCTGGAATTATTTCGACGTTCCTCTCTGGGGGCAGAATAGTCTAGGGATCATATTCGCGTTCCTCTATGGGACCTCGTCGTAGTTCTGTATGCCTGCCTCGAACTGCTCGTAATACGCGTGATCACACTAACGATAGTATTTTTGAAGACAGTCGCCAAAATTATAGTGATAGCGATGATCATCAGCGTGGTGGCAGAGGTGCGGATACCTGCCATAAAATCGTCGGCGACAGACTCGGCCATATCGAGTCCCTTGCCCCGCACCAAACGCCAACTGGATGGGAAGTTCTTGGGGGCATTCCCGTTTATCTCTTGGGTGACTTCCTGCCTCTGCTCGTCGAACCAACTGGAGGCAACTACCCCATACATGGGACCGGAGCCCAAGACGACTACCGCTGATGTTATGAACAGGAAGGACGCTGCCCAGATCAGTCTACCTGACCATCCCCTACCACCCAGGAAGCCTATTGTCACTAGCATGATACTCAGGGTCAGATAGAGCGCCCAACGATTGCCGTTGATCCAACCGATCCAGTCACGGCTCATGTCCAAAATATCGATAATATTATCCGGGATGAAGGAGAGGTCTTCGCGAGAGGACGCCAGCAATATATCATAGTCCAGATCTTGGTCGAAGGCCTCGAGATCACGCCTGAAGTCGATATGAGTATATGTGAAGCCGTGACTTAAGAAGGACCGAGCATCCGTGATAAAATCACTAATGTCGGGGGCATACACCGAAGGGCATCCCGTACCCTGGGACTTGGGCCTGACCAGGTCATGCTCGGTATAAACACAACCATCTCGTAGAAATCGTCTGAACCTGTCCAACAGATCGATGTTCTCGTCAGCACCAGCCAGGCTCAACGCCGAGTAGATCTGAGTTTCACTGAAGCTAATCACATTGGGGATTGGATCAAGTATCAAGCGTTGCACGGTACCACCGATATCGATCCCAGACCTCTCTATAAGTTCATCGATTTTGACGTTGGCCGGCACGCACACTGGAAGCCTGCCAAATTCTCCTCGTATCGCACCACCCTCCTCAGCCACCGTCCCGCACTCCGGCAAATCATCGATAACGTTGAACAGCTTCTCATCCACCAGATCCTCTATAATGCCACTGGCAAAATCCTTGTTGTCTACCAGGGAAATCTCCACGGAGAATTCATCGGTCCTGCCTATCAGATAAGGACCAGCCTCGCCTATCACTAGTTCGACCTGCTCCTCCACCCACTCAGGTGGCACCACCTGGTGTAACGCGTCCAGTATCTCCGATTCCATGACAGCTACACCGAACCAAAGTTCCGTCGTCTCGCCAAGACTTTCCAATATTGCCGGTTCGATGACCTGGACATAAAGCAAATCCGCTGCGTCCATATCTCTTAGAATAGATTTTATCTCTAAGAGAGCTATGTCCATCCTCTCAGATAGCCGGATATATACCTCGAAGGTGTCCGATTCCCCGGTTATGTACGGCGTGATCTCGTCAAGAATATCTTCCACCAGAGACTGGACCCACTCGGGCGGCATCATGCGTCGGCCGGCTTGCACGAGCCGATGCATCGATTTCTCCGTGCCAAGAGGAAGTTCCATCTGAACCGCGGTCCGAATCTCGGGTACCACTACTTCGTCGTAGAGTAGCCCATGGACGTCGGCTTCTCCAAGTAGTAATTTGATCTCATCCACTATAGTGACGATCTGCTCATCTGCGCGTATTGTCAGCTCAAACTCGTCTCGATCCGCGGCCAGGTACCCCACGAATTGGTCGATGGATTGCTCCACAAGACCCTCAAGGTATTCCGGAGGCACCGCTCGGTTGATGGCCTCGATGATCCGATCGGTAGACAGGCCGGAGGTGAGAATTGGGTTTTTTTCAAGGAAAAACTCGGAGGGAGGCAAGTCACGGACTTCATCCAATATAGAAACCAGTAAGTCGTTGAGCGCGAATTCATAGGCACCGGCTTCATTGATCTGCTGGACATAAAAGTTGGTATTGAGGAAAGTGTCACTGACGCGTATCGTGAAAAGTGTCAACAAGAGAACAACGAGTAGTACGGTTCCCAGCGGTAAGATTATTAGTCTGCCAATCCAGATCATTCTCTGTCCCTTAGACTACGAGTATTCCAAATACAACGGATGTTGGCATGAAAGTTTGGGACCGAGTTGAGCTCGCCGCATTGCACAAGGATGCCTTATCCCAATGCCTCAATGATGTTGCCCAACTGGACATTCCCCACAACGCCAGCGTGTCCGAATCCAAGATCTACCGGAATACCTGCAATAACATAGCGGTGGTCATCACCCAAGCGCCAAGCATCTCCCAATGGGACCTGACCGGCCAAGCGGTCCTAAAACACCAGCCATGATCATGCATTCCTGGCGATTAACAGCACTAGTTCTCTAATCAAAATACACCCATCCGATATACCAACCCCGTTCCCCGTAGCCACCGGACACTCCTACCTCCAACAGCCATGCGGCCACAGGGAACAAACCTTCACTGCAACAACAGCATGCTTATAATGTTTCCACAGAGATCGTGTAGAAGTACTCGAACGTGCCCTTCACAAAAGGATGCAGTATGCCAAGTTACCTACTTTCACCGGTGACATTCAAGTCGATAGGCATCTTGTAGATAGTGAATTTATGGACGGCGAGGTTTCCTCGGCAAAGTCGGCCGCCGACACCGACATCATCAGGACCGTCACGTCGGGAAACACAGCCCGTTAGCCATTCCGTGACGACCTTCGGGCACCGCCTTTACGATTTTGCTTAGGCGTAATGATGGCACCACAATATCGACATGACCAAGAAGGACTCCTCGGCCCAAAACAACCACACTCTATGCCATCATTATTACCACCCTAGGGGATAGGCATCACAACACTGTTTGGTTTCCGTTACGAATTGAGACTTTTGGTCTGGATCTCTCCACGCCCAGTCGGGCACGCCTCCAATAGCACACAGCCAGTACACAGAGGCATTGTTTTCAGGCACACCTCCTTGGTATGCCTGACAATCAACGCATGGTACTCACCATACGTTCCCGCGTCAGGTTCCACCCACTCCAAGAATAGCTCTTGATATGCTAAGTATTGGTCCTCCTCCGGCGTCAGACCTAGGCGATCCACCAGACGCCGGGTAAATGTGTCAACGACGAATACTGGCTTGCCCAGCGCATATAATAAAATATCGTCCGCAGTCTCCTCCCCAATACCGTGGACCGCAAGTAAATCCTCCCTCAACTTGGCAAGTTCCCCACGCGCCATCGCGTTGATATCGTCCCCCCATTGCGATCCGAGGTACTCAGCCAATGCCTTTAATTTCCTAGCCTTGGTATTGTAATAACCTGACGGATACACCAGCGTGGCCAACTCTTCCTGCGACATGCTCCGAATCATCTCGGGAGTAAGCTTCCTGGCCGATTTCAGGTTGCCTATCGCCTGCTCAACATTCGTCCACGCAACCGACTGAGTCAATACCGCACCGACCATCATCTCGAAGCGTGAATCCGCCGGCCACCACCCCTGTGGCCCATAACGTTGAAATAGTAGATCATACATTTCTACAAGGAAGGAAGTTGCCCTGGCCATCAGGCCACACACAGCCTTACCAGGATACTCCTCTCAATCGTGATCTCCTGTAGTGTCACCCGGCACCGGTAGGCCCGCACCTCCACACCAGTCGCGGCAGCCTGATCTAGCGCCTCCGCGAAGTGTTTGTCTACCTCCCTGTACGGTGCCATCTCGACGACATCGCCCCTCTGCACAACGAACACGGCACAGGCCCGGTGTCCCGACTCCACAGCAACGGCCTGCACCTCCAGATGGCGGCGACCTCGCTCCGTTTCCGCATCCGGAAACAGAGCTCTCCCGTTCACGACTAGATTCACCGACTTGGTCTCCACATAGCAACTCCTCTCACTTCCGGATAGCAACATATCGATTCGACTATCTCCAAGAGGAACCTCAGCCCTGTCCACAACGTATCCGCCGAAACCAGCCAGATTGCCTAACTCCGTCCTATCACGAAACAAGACAGTAGGCAGACGGCTGTCCATCGATACCAGCGCGCTACCGTACCTCACCAGAATCAGATCATACGCAGTTTTACGCTCCCAATTTCTCCATACCCCAGAACCGTGCCCTCTAGTATGTCTTGGTCCTCCAAGATTAGCGCACGTAGTGCCGCAAGCCGGGGCAACGTACACCACAGTGCCAGATACCAATAATTCCGACATCCGCCCGGTATTGGGCAGGTAGGCATGAACATCCCGTCCGTTCATGATCACTCTCACAACGAACGGGGTTAAGCCTTGCACCGAACCTAGCCTCGGCAAGCTCAGAATCCATTTTCACAGCGCACCCCGCGCCGATGCTAGCACCCCCACAACCACCACACAAACTTGCCCCCTCCTCTCATCTCCCATAAACTGCATGTATCTATCCCCACCACCAAACGGGGAGTCCAGAGGGATGACATACCTTGGCGACCAAGGAGACCCATGGTAGGCTTCCGACAAAAACTTACACAGGCGTCGCAAACCGCCCAGAGCCTACTTTGCGTCGGGCTAGATCCCGATCCAAATCTCATGGCCATACCACACATCTTGGACTTCAACCGCGCCATCATAGATGCTACGAAAGACCTAGTATGCGCATATAAACCAAACTTGGCTTTCTACGAGGCTTATGGCAGCGGAGGGATTATGCTTTTGGAGAAGACCGTAGCCCACATTAGAGACAAGGCCCCAGGAGTAATAGTTCTCGGTGATGGTAAGCGCGGTGACATCTCCTCCTCCAACACCCATTACGCCAAGGCCCTATTCGACACATGGGGATTCGACGCAGCCACCGTCAACGGCTATGCCGGAGTCGAGGCACTGCGGCCATTCTTAGACTACACCGACCGGGGCATTTTCGTGTGGTGCCGATCATCCAATGACGGCGCGAGGGAACTGCAAGACCAGGTACTCGGCGGCGACGACGGCAAGCGACTGTTCGAGCATATCGCAGAGAGCGCCGCCCACTGGGACCGCAATGACAACACCGGTCTCGTAGTGGGCGCCACCTACCCTGAAGACATCGTCCGCGTCCGCGAGATAAGCCCGGACATACCAGTGCTACTGCCAGGCGTAGGAGCGCAAGCAGGCAATCTGCGAGCGTCTGTTCTCGCCGGCGTTGACACGTCGGGCAGGAACCTACTCGTCGCTAGTTCCCGGAACATCCTCTACGCCTCCCAAGAACCGGCGAATTTCGAGACCGCAGCCCGCACCGCCGCGAACAACCTGCGCCAGCAAATTAACCAGATACTGAACGAGATGAACAAGCCATGGCAGCCGACCTCCATCTAGGCGATGTAGTTCATCTCAAGAAATCACACCCCTGCGGCGGCTTCGATTGGGCAGTCATGCGACTAGGGGCTGACATTCGCATCCGCTGCCTTACCTGCGAACGAACCGTGATCCTCTCGCGGTCCGACCTTGCAAAAAGCACCAGAAATGTGGTGCCCAAGGGACAAACACCATAGTCGATACCCCGGTTTGATTGTCTTCTCGACACACTCTCGCCAAATTGACAGGCTAAATCAGCGGACTTACAATGAATCTACTGCTTGACTAGGAGGAATCCCATGCAGGAAGACACGATACGCGAGATGGTAATTGATAGTATCCGGGTCAGCATCGTCAACTACCAGCAACGAGTGGTCATCCTCCGCGTCAAGGAGTCAAACCGATACCTTCCGATATGGATCGGCCCCAACGAGGCAGATGCCATTGCCTTCAAGTTGCAAGATGTTGCCGCGCCTCGTCCCCTGACCCACGATCTCCTCGGAACAATCATCTCTACCCTGGGCGCTGACGTGTCGCGCATCATCGTTTCTGATCTGAATAACGACACTTTCTACGCCAAAATAATCATACAAGTCAACGGCACCGCGATGGAGATCGACTCCCGTCCGAGCGACGCAATCGCCCTCGCAGTCAGGACCGACGCGCCCATATTTGCCCACGATACGGTTATCGAAAAGGCCGGCGTCCAGATGGATGACGAAGGGAGGCCAGTTCAGCCCGAGACTGGTGAAATTGCCGTTGAACCCGTGAAAGAGGAAGAGTTAAAGAGCCTCTCCGCCTTTACCGATTTTATATCGACTCTCAACTTGGATGACCTTGGAAAGGGTAAAATCCCCCCCACCTCAGAGACCGGATCCCCCGAGGAGACAATCTAGTTGGATGGGCTGAACCGGCCTCCTGGATGCACCCCTCTTTTTAATGCATTTACCATTGACCCTCCGAAATCGATTGTGATATAGTCCACAAACCTCGTCGGCTCCCCTCATAATGGGAACATTTGATGAGGACAGTATTACGACTAACAGGCATTGGATGGTACGTTGCGATCTGCCTCCTGGGGGGTGGGTTCGGTGGAAGTTGGCTCGATGGCCAATTCGGCTCGAAACCTCTGATGACCCTGCTGGGGCTCAGCGCGGGTGTGCTAATGGCAGGAATCGGAATGTATCGTATCCTAGCGACCGTCCTATCGGAGAGCAATGAGGACTCAGAGTAAGAAATAGTGTCACGACTGCTCAGTAACCCCAAAATGCTCATCGCAGTAGTAACGGTGGGCATCCTATTTGCACTTGGCCTCGCGGGCGGTGCCCTTGGCAACCAGTTCGGTGGTGGCTTTCTGAGCGCTCCGTTAGCCCCTATTGAGCTAAAGGCCGAGCCTATAAGCCCGAATCCGATTGTCGGCGACTTCAAGATCACCAATACGATGATCACCACGTGGGTAGCCATCGTAATCCTAAGTCTACTCTCCTATCTTGCCACACGCCGGGCGCGTGAGGTTCCCGGCAAGCTTCAGGGATTTTTTGAAGTTATCATCGAATTCTTCCTCAACTTGGTCGAAAGCGTAGCAGGACCCAAGAACGCCCGTCGATTCTTTCCTCTGGTCACCACTGTTTTCTTATTCATTGTCGTCTCCAACTGGCTGGGTATACTTCCCGGCGTCGGTACCATCGGGTGGATCGAGTCCCCCGAAGAGGTCAAACACCACAAGGAAGCCGTCCTAGATGACCCCCACGACCTGGACCTCACCTCTGTCCAGCTACAGTTATTTGACAACAACGGCTGGTTATCGATATTGCCTCTCGGTTCCGCGGACAGTCTCGTCAATTTAGAGGAGTTTGAGGAATTCGGGGTCGCCGACGGCAAACGTGCGGGGATACTAATCCCTTTCTTCAGGAGCACCAACACCGACATCAACACCCCGCTTGCCGTAGCCTTAATAGTTATGACCATGATTCACTGGTGGGGGTTGCGTACTCTGGGTATCTTTGGCCACGTGGGCAAATTCCTGAACTTTAAAGAGGGACCAATTGGCATCTTCGTAGGGATCCTTGAGGCAATCAGCGAGATAGCCCGCATCATTAGCTTCACTTTTCGTCTATTCGGCAACATCTTCGCAGGTGAGGTACTGCTCATCGCTATGGCATTCCTCATCCCGCTGGTGGGGCTAGTACCATTCCTCGGCCTGGAACTGTTCGTCGGTCTCATTCAGGCGTTCATTTTTGCCATGCTGACCCTGGTATTCGCCACGTCAGCAACTATTGCCCACGGTGGCGACGACCATTGACGGTGTGCTGTACACGGAATGTGCAAAAGCCCAAGTTTCTAGTAGAATGTCGAAAAGGGCAACGCTTCTCCGGGAGAGGAGTCTCCCACAAAACTGCTGATAATATGTAAACAAGCGGTAGAATCTACGGAGCACAACACCAAAGCGAAAGAACAGACGTCAAGGAGTAACGGAAAATGGAAGGAAATATTGCCGACATCGCGGCCGGATTGGCCATTGGTCTAGGCTCTCTCGGTCCCGGCCTCGGAATCGGGATCCTCGCAGCCAAGGCCATGGAGGCGCTGGGGCGAAACCCAGAGGCAGCTGGCCCAATCCAACAGAACATGATCCTGGCCATCGCCTTTGCAGAGGCCATAGCCATTTACGCCCTCGTCGTCGCCGTGATCATAAAGTTCGTCTAGTAACGCCATTCGCCCGATTTACAATGTAGACGTTGCCTGATCCGGTCGACGTACCGGGCCTTATTGAAACTGGAAATGCGCGGTTGTGCCTCTAGTTTTCTTTCGGGACACGGGCGCCACTGAGGCTGAGAGCAAGATTATGGATGCACTTGGAATAAACCTGTCTGGCCTGTTGACACAGCTCGTGAGCTTCCTGCTGTTATTCGGGTTGCTCTATATTGTGCTATACAAGCCGATCCTTCGGATGCTTGACCAGCGTGGGGCAAAGATAAAAGAGAGTTTGGAGGTCGCTGAGAGGGCTCGGGATGATGCCGCACGATCCGAGGAAGCAGTGGAGGCTCAGCTCAATAAGGCGCGCACAGATGGCCAGGCGATGATCGTTCAGGCCCGTGAGGTCGCCGAGCGCTTCCGTGAAGAGGAGATGGCCAAGATAAAGGCCGAGATCGCCACCGAAAGAGAGAGGGCCGAGGCCAGCATCCAACGAGAGCGCGACTCAGCCGTTGAGGAACTTCGCAGTCATTTCGCTGACCTCGCCATCACCGCCGCAGAGCGGGTCATAAACCGCTCCCTCGATGAGGATGCTCACCGTGAACTCATCGATCAGGTTCTTGAGGAGGGCTCCAATATCGGCGGCGAGGGCAAATAGACTCCCGCCTGTCACCAAGCCACAACACCTGAGCAAAACATGCCAAGAACCACTTCACCAAGACGATACGCTCAGGCGGTCTTCCAGATCGCCACTGAATCAGGCCAATTAGATGCCTGGTTTGATGATCTGCGAACCATTGCGACCGGCCTGGAGAATAAAGAGCTGTCGGGCCTGCTCGACTCCCCCCAGGTCCCGGCCGTAGCCAAGGTAGAGGCAGTCAAAGCCGTGTTTGAAGACTCTGTAGACCCGCTGGCGGCAAACCTACTGGCACTGCTCGCGACCAAGAATCTCGCGAACCTGATACCAGGTATCCTGGAGACATTTGAGGCCCTAGTCGACCGCCACAATGGCATCGAGCGTGCGGAGGTCATCGCCGCCGTGCCACTGGACCAGTCTCAGCAAGTAGCCATCAAGTCGGTCCTAGTCAAACTTGCTAACAAGGACATCCACCTATCCATCGGCGTAGACTCAGACATCCTCGGCGGCCTCGTTGCCCGTGTAGGAGACCAAGTCATTGACGGAAGTCTCCGGACCAAACTCCAGGGCATGCGACGTACCATCGTCGAACAACTATCTTAAACCACATATTCAGGAGGGCAAAGCCCTTCTACCGCCTTTTAGGGAGGCAACGATGGCAGTAAGAGGACAAGACATAGCATCTGTGATCAAGCGGCAGATCGAGGAGTTCGGTCAGGAACTTACGATGACCGACGTCGGGGTCGTTGTAGAGGTCGGTGATGGCATCGCCAGAATCCACGGCCTCTCTGGGGTCGGCTCCACCGAACTGCTCGAGTTCGAGGGCGGCACAATTGGCATGGCTCTCAATCTCGAAGAGGACGGCGTCGGTGCCGTCATCCTGGGCGATCCTCTGTCCGTTCAAGAGGGCACTGAGGTCCGCAGCACCGGGCGAGTAGCAGAGTTGCCCGTAGGCCCCGAGTTCTTGGGCCGCGTCGTCGACCCTCTTGGTAGGCCAATTGACGGCAAAGGCCCGATCAAATCGACCAAGACACGCCCGGCCGAAATCGTCGCTCCAGGCGTTGCTGCTCGTCAGTCGGTCACCACTCCAGTCCAGACCGGTCTGAAGGCCATTGATGCGATGGTGGCCATAGGACGGGGACAACGGGAGCTGATCATTGGCGATCGCGGCATCGGCAAAACCACACTGGCAACCGACACCATCATCAACCAAAAAAACGGCGATCTGTTCTGCGTCTACGTCGCCATAGGCCAGAAGGTAGGCAAAGTGGCCCAGACCGTCGCACTGCTTGAGGAACAGGGCGCCATGGAGCACACCATTGTGGTTTCCGCTAGTGCCTCGGACCCGGCTCCCTTGCAGTTCCTGGCGCCCTATGCTGGCTGCGCAATGGCCGAAGAGTTCATGTACAACGGCCAAGACTCCCTGATAGCATACGACGATCTCTCGAAACACGCCTGGGCCTACAGACAGATGTCATTATTGCTCCGGCGCCCTCCAGGTCGCGAAGCATATCCGGGCGACGTCTTCTACCTGCATAGCCGACTCCTCGAACGGTCCGCTAGGCTCTCACAGGAACTAGGTGGCGGGTCTATGACAGCCCTGCCGATTATCGAGACCCTGTTGGGGGACGTCTCGGCCTACGTGCCCACCAATGTAATCTCCATCACCGACGGACAGATCTACCTAGAGCCGGAACTGTTCATGTCAGGCGTCAGACCCGCCGTCAACGCCGGTCTATCTGTCTCCCGAGTCGGCAGCGCCGCCCAGAGCAAGGCAATGAAGAGCGTCGCCGGAAGGCTGCGCCTCGAGCTTGCCCAGTACCGTGAACTGGCCACCTTCGCCCAATTCGGCACCTCCGATCTTGACGCCACCACACGCTCCCAGCTTGAACGAGGGCAACGGGCCGTCGAGGTCCTAAAGCAGGTGCAAGACGCGCCTTTCTCCCTAGAACAGGAGGTATGCATCCTGTTCGCTCTCATCAGCGGCACACTTGACGATGTCGAACTATCGAGGATAGCCGACTTCGAGAAAGGCTTCCAGGGATTCCTCGAAGCCAGCCACCCTGAGATTCTCAAGAGCATAGTCGATACGAAGGACGTTACCGACGAGACCGCAGAGGCCCTTACAAAGGCAGGCGAGGAGTTCAAGTCGAGCGTGCCCTACTAAACAACAAGTCACCATCCACTCAATCCTTGTTGGAGATGAAGTGAACAGTGCCTGACAGTACGAGGGAGCCAGAAGGACAGAATTTATCTGGTGAGGGACTGGAAGACCCCAAATACCTTTCTTAAACCCACTTCCTGGGTAGGAAAAGGATAGGGGTGTGGTCGGAAGGATTCTATGCCAAGCGCACAACAACTAAAACGGCGCATCCGTAGTGTCGAAAACACTGCGAAGATCACCAAGGCCATGTCCATGATCGCCGCCTCCAAGATGCGGCGAACCCAAGAGATGGCCCTGAGAGGCCGTCCTTATAACGACCATATAAATGCCCTACTAGCTGACTTGGCCGCCCAACCCCACGACGAGGATAATCTGCACGCCCTCCTTCGACGGAGGGAAGTCAAGAATCTCACAGTAATCCACATGACACCCGACCGTGGCCTAACCGGCGGGCTAAACACCGCCATCAACCGCGAAGGGGCCCAGTTCATCCTCGGTCAGAACGCCCACGCAGGTGTCGTCGCCGTAGGAAAGAAAGGCAGAGACTTCATGGTTCGATCTGGGCAGGACGTCAAGGCCGTTTTCACCGATCTAGGTGACCGACCGAGTCTAATCGACGTCGCACCCATCGCCCGACTCGTGATCGATGATTACACCGCCGAACGTGTCGACGCCGTCTACATCATTTACGCCAGCTTCGTGAGTACCACTGTACAACAGCCCGTAGCCATCCAACTACTTCCAGTCGTACCAGCACAGCTGGAACCCCGTGAAGCCGTCGGATACATCTACGAGCCGGACAGCATCACAGTCTTATCAGCGCTATTGCCACGATACGTTGAGATGCAGATATACCACTCGGTCCTCGAGTCGATTGCCTCTGAACAGTCGGCCCGCATGGTCGCCATGCGGAACGCCACCGATAACGCAAATGAGATGGTCGGCGACCTCACCCTGGTCATGAACAAGGCCCGGCAAGAGAACATTACAAAAGAACTGCTCGACATCGTAGGAGGCGCCGTCGCCGTAGAGCAGTAGTATCCCGCGCAGGGGCCCGACGCAATTACCGGTACCCCACTCAGGAGGAACAATGGCAGCCGGAATAGTAACCCAGGTCATCGGCACCGTGGTGGACGTTGAGTTCCCACCGGAGCAAATGCCTGAGATATATAACGCACTGGAATCCCAGATTGACGGAGAGCGACTCATCCTTGAGGTTGAACAGCACGTCGGCAACAACCGCGTCCGATGCCTGGCCCTCGGCCCAACTGACGGCCTTGCAAGGGGAGTGGAGGCCGTAGACACCGGCCAGCCCATCGCCGTGCCCGTAGGAGACCCCACTCTGGGCCGTCTCTTCAACTCCCTCGGAGAATCTATCGACAACCTGGAACCGGTTGAATCCGACGAGTCGTGGCCGATACACCGCGCTCCTCCGAAATTCGATGAGCAGGCCACCTCCGTCGAAGTTCTGGAGACCGGAGTCAAGGTTATGGACCTGATCACCCCCTTCACAAAAGGCGGTAAGGTCGGCGCCTATGGCGGCGCCGGCGTGGGTAAGACCATCATTATCCAGGAACTGATCCGCAACATCGGCGCCGAGCACCAAGGAGTCTCCGTCTTCGCGGGCGTCGGCGAGCGCTCTCGTGAAGGCAACGACCTGTGGAACGAGATGAAGGAGTCCGGCGTCCTAGGTAGCACCGTCCTCGTGTTCGGCCAAATGAACGAGCCCCCCGGCGTCCGTGCCCGCATCGGTCTCACAGGGCTGACCATGGCCGAGTACTTCAAGGAACAGCGTAGTCAAGACGTGCTGCTGTTCATAGACAACATCTATCGATACATCCTGGCTGGCATGGAGGTGTCCGCCCTTCTCGGCAGGATGCCTTCCGCTGTGGGCTACCAGCCCACGTTGGCAACGGAGATGGGCCTGCTCGAAGAGCGCATCACCTCCAGTGCCGAAGGCTCTATCACATCCTTCCAGGCGATTTATGTCCCCGCTGATGACTATACCGACCCCGGTATAGTCACAACATTCGGTCACCTAGACGCCGTAGTGTCCCTTGAGCGCAGTCTTTCTGAGCAGGGGCTCTACCCTGCTGTAGATCCTCTTGCGTCCACGTCCAGAATCCTAGAGCCGTCCGTCGTCGGCCAAGATCACTACGAAACAGCTCGCGGGGTCCAGCAGGTCCTGCAGAGGTACCGTGATCTACAGGACATCATTGCCATCCTCGGTGTCGACGAGTTGTCCGAGGAGGACCGCCAGATTGTTGAGCGTGCCAGAAAGATACAGCGTTTCCTTACCCAACCAATGTTCGTGGCAGAGGCCTTCACAGGCCAGCCCGGCCGCTATGTTCCCATTAAAGACACCGTCGCCGGCTTCCGCGAAATTCTCGACGGGAAACACGACGATCTGCCCGAGCAGTCCTTCTACATGGTGGGCACCATCGACGAAGCTGTGGAGAAGGCCAAGAAGATGCAGGAAGAGGGCTAACCAACAGTGCCAACAACATTCCAACTCGACATAGTCAGCGCCGAGAGGCAAATCTCGTCCGATCAAGTCGAGGTACTTGTGGCCCCTGGAGTAGATGGCGAGATGGCGATTCTACCGAGCCACGCTCCGTTGTTAACCGTCCTCCAGCCCGGCGAGATTCGTGTGGTCAAAAACGGAGAGGACACTTTCATAGTCGTCAGTGGCGGATTCATGGAAGTGATGTCCGAGAAAGTCACTATCCTGGCCGACACCGCAGAACGGCTCGATGAGATCGACATCGAGCGGGCCGAAGCAGCCCTGAAAAACGCTCAAGAGCGGATAGCCGCTGCACCCGCCGACATGGACCTGCAGAGGGCGCTGGCTTCTATGCGAAGGTCCCAGGCACGCATTAAGGTAGCCCGCAGACGACGCAATCGCGCGCTCTAGTATGGGGACGTTATGGGCACTGTTGTGATACACCAGACTCCAGCCCACCGCAATAGCAACCGAGGCGATACTTGCCAAAAGCGCAATTTCTAGTTCATCGACAACCCGTTCACGGTCGGACAGTGCCCTAGTCCTAGAGATCTGGAAGCGTCCCCAAATCCTAGTCCCTATCCTTAGGACATACTTGGCAACACCGTGTCCGCTGCTTGCAACAGATAGAATGTCATTGACTGCAACGAGAGCACCGGGTCGATGTTCCTTATCACCACACTCGCCGGCACCTGTGCGGCAACTGGCGCATAGTTCAAAATCCCGCGGACCCCAGCGTCTACTAACTGGTCTATCACAGATTGGGCCTGCGGAGCCGGTACAGCTACAACGCCGACACTAATCCCCTCACGCCGGACACAACCTTCCAATTCTGTCATCGGATGCACTGTCAATCCATGGACCAGTGGGCCCACCAACTCTGGGTAGCTATCGAAGGCCGCCACAATATCGAAGCCCTCAGGAACAAACCCGGGGTAGTTGACTATCGCCTGACCAAGGTTCCCGATGCCCACCAGACACGCGTTCCAATGCCGATCTAGGCCCAAGATCTGCTTCAGTTCATCCCTCAGAAAGCGAACGTTATAACCCCGACCCTGCTTGCCAAACCTCCCAAAATAGCTGAGATCCTTCCGTATCTGAGCAGGGGTAACTTGAAGCAGTGCGCCCAACTCCTGCGAACTTACAAGTTCGCTTCTAGCATCCAGAAGTTGAGAGAGAGCCCTAACGTACAGCGGCAACCTGAGTACGACTACGTCTGGCACTCCGGCAGAGTCCATCACCACCCCTGGCTCACCACCCCCAAGATTGGCAGCATTGTATCGACAGATCGATGCCTCGTCAATGACTTGTGAATATAATAACTAGCTCGAATAGCCTGGGAAAACGGGTAATATCACCGACACAAAACTCTCTTATCAGAACGCTGTCCCCAGTCCGGCACCGCTTCCTTGACACACTAACCTAGTGGTGCTAGAATTCGTGGGCTCTTGGAGGGCTCCGCGACGCCATATCAGCATGGCAAACGAATCCTCGCGCGCACGCCTACTTCCTTAAGATTTGCTGCCGTTTGCCCCCGTAATGTTCACTGTTTGGGATTCTCGGAGACAGGAAGATATGGCGGTAGCGAAAGAGAATGTTGGGCTCAACAAGGGGCTCAGAAATGGCTACTTTGACCGGACCTCCTCGAGTCTCATTGTTCCCAAGCCCGGGAAACTCCTCTATCGTGGTTATAACATCGATGATCTAGCTCGCTTCTCCACTTTCGAAGAAACGACCTATCTTCTTATATACGGCTCACTGCCAAATCACTCACAGTTCGAGAAGTTTGACGCCGAGCTGAAGACGAGTCGTGAGCTTCCAGAAGAGGTCCAGGCGATCATCCGGCTCTACCGAAACGCCCATCCTATGGACACGTTGCGTGGGGCCGTCTCTGCGATGAGTCTCTCGGACCCTGATATCTCAGATGTCTCCCCCCAGAGTGCACTGAAGAAAGGGATTCGCCTGACCTCTGCAATTGCAACCATGGTAGCGTTCCACCATCGCGTTAGACGCGGCCTTGAGCCGATCACGCCCGATCCAGAGATGTCCCACGCCGGCAACTTCCTCTACATGCTTTCCGGCGAACTCCCCGACACAGACGACGTCAGACTCATGGACATGGACTTGATCCTCCACGCCGAGCACGGTGCCAATGCGTCGACTTTCGCCTCCCGAGTAGCCGCTTCCACCGGAGCCGACTTCTGGGCAGCCATCACCGCCGCAATTGCAGTCCTCAAGGGTCCCAAACATGGCGGCGCCGCCGAAGGCGCCATTCAAATGGCCCAGGAGATCGGATCCGAAGAGAATGCGGAGACCTACGTCGAGAGTACCATCGCCAAACGGGGCCGTATTATGGGTTTTGGGCACCCCGTTTACGATGATATCGATCCGCGTTCCATACACTTGCAGGCCGGGGCCAAGGCGCTGGGAGAGAGACGTGGACATACGAAGTGGTTCTCCATCATCGAAGCCGTCACAAATACCGAAGCCATGAAGAAGCGAGCCAAGCGAGGGATCGCGCCTAACGTCGACCTGTGGTCTGGGGCTATCTATTCCCTTCTAGGCATCCCCATGGACCTCTTCGTGCCTATTTTCGCCATTGGACGCATGCCCGGCTGGACCCTCCACGTCTTCGAGCAATCTTCAGTCAGAGACATCCTCCGACCAAGGCTGCTCTACACCGGGCCGGTAGACTTGGAGTACACACCCATCGACCAACGAGAGTAAAACCCGAGAATCTGAATATCTAAATAGGGGAGGCAGGTAGAAGAACAAACATATTTCCGTGGTATGTAGAACTTCGCCTCACAACAGATGGTGTCCCATTTCCTTTAACCTATGTAGTGGAAAGAAACGGCCTAGAGGAATTCTACAATAGCCTGACTAGCAGCCGATGTGCCATTCGATAGAAGCACTCGACTAGGAAGGATTCGTCTTGACAAAAGAGGAAGGACTCGAAACCGAATGCCGTCACCGCTGGCTGATTGATAGCCCCAGCGGGCCCACGAGCCAAGGTGTATGCACTCTTTGTGGAGAGATTGGTGAATTCAAGAACTCCATGCCAGTCTCAGGCTGGGACCGGTCCGGATCCCAAAACCGTCGAGGCAGGCAGACAAAAAGCTAGTTCCTACATGATATGTAAGGGTGCGCTCAGTGCCGTATCATGAACAACGCAGCCGAGGAAGAGATCAGGGCCCGCATCGACAAATGGGGGCGGATTACGTTTGCCGAGTTCATGGAACTCGCCCTCTATCATCCACCCGACGGCTACTACTGCGTCGACTCCCCCATAGGCGCACGCGGCGATTACTACACCAGCCCAACCGCCCACCCCGCCTTTGGAGCAGCGATTACTGTCATGCTCCAAAACATGTGGGAGGCACTTGGAAGGCCATCCCCGTTCCACGTCGTAGAGATGGGAGCAGGCGATGGCCTCCTAACCCGAGACATAGCTGCATTCGCACCAATACTTTCCGACAATATGGCACAGAACCTACGTTATACCACCCTGGACCGCACCTCCCGTAGTCCGGTCTACGGACTCCACGAGACGTCCCTCAACCAGATCATAACTACTGGAGTGCCACTACGCGACGTCGTAGGGTGCATGCTCTCAAACGAGCTGGTCGATGCATTCCCAGTCGCCCAGTTCGAGGTCCGAGAAGGTATCCCGCAAGAGGTATACGTCGCACTCTCCAAAGAAGAGTACCACGAAGTGTTGGATTACCCGAGCACCCCTGAGCTAATTCAAGCCCTCGCCGGGCTGAACAACGACCTACCCGAGGGGTACCGAGGCGAAATCGGAGTGGGCGTGGCGACATGGGTCGAGGAAGTGTCCCACGCACTAAAGCGCGGGTTCGTCATCACAATCGACTATGGATACGCCAACCATGATACCTTCCCCCTAGACCGCCGAGAAGGAACCCTTCGCACCCACCGTGGACATACGAGCGGCAACGATCCGCTCCACCACATTGGAGCACAGGACATCACGGCCCACGTCGATTTTACCGCCATTGACCAGTTCGGTAAAAAGCGCGGCCTCAACGGACTAGATATAGTAAGTCAGGCACGGCTTCTACGAACCCTCGGTCTCAACCACTGGCTCCATGATCTGCGTAAGATGTCGCTATCCCAGGGCGTACGCGATGCCAATATGATGGCCATGCGAGATATCGTCAGCCCAGGCGGGCTGGGCGATTTCGGCATCCTTGTCCAGGAAAAAAACACCGGCATCCTCGCTCTGGAACAAATCCTACCAACATCCGATACAGTGCTGCCACCGCCACCATTACTCGACTCCACCCATACACCGCTGCTGGAGGGGAGGTATCCTCATACCACCTGGAATCTCCCCCAAATCTGGGACCTCCCCTAGACAATCCCACTATCCGAAGAGTCGAGAACGCCTAAGGCATTGTCCCCATATTCAATTCAAATCGGATGTGCGGAAACAGTGAGCAACATTCACCAATATTTCGCCTAAAATGTCAGTAAAACAAGTGGAGCATTCACAATGACGCTCGTCTTCGTCGGCACATACACCCACACAGCCAGCAAGGGCATCTACGCCTACAATATGGATCTCACAACTGGAGCGCTGGAGCCAACTGGGGAGGCTACGGAGATGATAAATCCCTCATTCCTGGCTCTCGACCCAGCCCAGCGTTACCTCTACGCCGTCAGCGAGGTTGATGAATTCGAGGGACGTACAGGCGGCTCGGTCAGCGCATTTTCGATTGAGTCCGGCTCCGGCAAGTTGACCCGGATTAATACGCAGCCAACCGTCGGCACGATCCCCTGCCACCTGTGCGTGGATTCCACTACTAAACACGTCGTCCTGGCTAACTACGGCTCAGGCAGCTTAGTCGTCTATTCCATACGCGACGACGGAGGGCTGGGAGAGATATCTGACTTCGTCCAGCACGAAGGATCCAGCATTAACTCTGAACGGCAACAGGGCCCTCACGCCCACTCGGTCACCATCGATCCCCGCAACCGCTTCATATACGCCGCAGATCTCGGACTAGACAAGCTCTTCACATACGAACTGGATATCGCTCAGGGCAAGTTGACCAAGGCCGCGTCACCGAATGTCCTCCTGGCTCAAGGCGCGGGGCCTCGCCACTTAGACATCCATCCAGACGGCAAGCGGGCTTATGTCATCAACGAGCTTGATTCAACCATCACTTCCCTGACACTGGACCCGGCCACAGGCGCCCTAGATCCCGTGCAGACGCTGCCAACCGTCCCCGAAGGGTTTGCAGATATGAGTCACTGCGCGGACGTGCATGTTTCGCCTTCTGGACGATTCGTATACGGCTCCAACCGCGGCCACGATAGTATCACTGTCTTCGCCATCGACCAGGCCACCGGCGAATTGTCTCTCGTAGGCCACGAATCTACCCTGGGAAGGACCCCCCGCAACTTCGCCATCGACCCAACTGGAACCATCCTGCTGGTCGCCAACCAGGATTCGGACAGCATCGTCACTTTCCGAGTAGACCCGCAGACCGGAAAACTAGCCTCGAGCGGCTACGTCACAGAAGTCCCGAGACCCGTCTGCGTGCGACTAGCCCCTTTGGCCTAGTCAAAAAGCCTGTCTTACACTCCTCATCCTCAGAGATAAGGACTACGTTTAAGGTGAACCCGATGCTCGTCTACTGGTGAAACTAGCTCCTCATCCCACAATCTGATATGCCGCCTAAATGCCTAGACTCTCCTAGAGCAAATCCTTCAATTTGCCCTCAACCCACCCGTAGAAAATCCGACGAGAGCTATATTCCACCGTCGGCAAGATTTTAATCCCCTGCGTCCATACCTACGTGGAACATCCAATTTACGCACCCTGCTGCGTCGTGAAAGGAATTCGGGGACATGTTCTGCATCTTAAATGGCCCATCCCCGTAGCCGTCCTATCACAGGATATGACATGGCGTATTTTCAACTAGGGTCTTACCCACCAATGAACTTGGTATTAAGTACTATGACCGTGCACCCATTCACAATATCAGCTCACTCCCGAGATCAGCATCAATTCTCTCTTTGTGCTCCTGTAACATCACTGATAAGGTCCGCCTCAGCACCCATCTATCTTGATCCCGCACCGCACCGGGAGCACCACCGGGGTCCCTCCCAGTGGATGCGGCACCAAAGACACCGCAGTCCCATACACCGCCTCAATGTTCTTCGCGGTGAGCACCTCAGAAGGCAACCCCGCAGCGTGGCAACGCCCATCGGACAGCATGATCAGCCGATCACAGTACTGGGCCGCCAGAGTCAGGTCGTGCATGGCCACCAACCCAGCCTTACCGCGCTGCTCCATAAGCCGCACTATCAGATCCATGATACCCGTCTGGTGCGCCAAGTCCAGATTGGATGTAGGTTCGTCCAACATCATCACAGGAGCGTCTTGCGCGAGAGCCATCGCAACCACAGCCCGCTGACGTTCCCCACCAGAGATCTTGCCTGATGTCCGGTCCGCCAACTCTCGCACCTCAGTCTCCTCCAAAGCTCGGGTCGCAGCCTCCACATCACTATTCCCCTCCCACTGCAACAGCTTCAGCTGAGAGTTACGCGCCATGAGTACTAGGTCCATCACCGTGAATTCGCCCGGAAGCTGCTGGTTTTGCGGCACCACTGATACAAGCCGCGCCAGAGCACTTGGTTTGAGAGTAGCCATGTCCTGGCCATCAAAACTGACTCGCCCCACCGAGGGCTTGAGTACTCCACTGATCAATCGAATTAGCGTCGTCTTGCCCGATCCGTTAGGACCCACAAGCCCCACCAGTTCGCCCCTGCCTACTTCTAGGTCTACACCATCCAATACCATCCGTTCACCATAGGCAAAACACAGCCCATCAACCCTTAGCACAATCGCACGCTCATCCTCCTACATTACTATTTTTTCTCTCTGACTCTCAGTGATAATTCCTTCTTCTCTTCAGTAAATACAAAAAAAACGGCGCCCCGACAAACGCCGTCACGATTCCCACGGGGAGATCGGACGGACTCACGACTGTCCGAGCCACCAAGTCAGCCAGGATCAGAAACCCTGCACCCACTATCGCCGCCATCGGTATCAGTGACCTATGGTCAGGCCCCCACAACAGCCGCACCGCATGGGGAGCGATAAGGCCTACGAACCCAATCAGCCCACTGAACGCCACCGCTACCGCCGTCGCCAGTGAGGCCGCACCTATCAACATCAACTTCGCTCTGTCGACATCGACCCCTAGTTGAGTTGAATATGCCTCGTCAAGCTGCAATACGTTCAGCACCCGCCCGTATGAGAGCATCACTATAGTACTTGGCACCAAATAGACCAGTACCACCGCGGAATGCTTCCACTGGGCCGATGCGAATCCCCCCAATAGCCAGGACAGCACCGGTCGCAGAGCAGGATCGTTCTGTATCATTAGCAGTGTCGTCATTGCACCCGCAAGCGCTGCCACCGCGACTCCCGCCAGGATCAGCGTCGTCAGTGGCAGTCCCTCGGAACCACGTGCGACACCACAGGCCAGCAATACCGCCCCAATCGCCCCTAAAAACGCCGCCACGGGCAGTACTCCTATACCTCCGTAGGTCTCCGGCACACCAGTCACCAGCACGATGGTCGCTCCAAGACCGGCCCCAGAGGCGACGCCTATAAGATACGGGTCGGCCAGCGGGTTCCGGAACAGCCCCTGGTACGTGGCTCCCGACATCGCCAAAGCGACTCCGACAATCGCCGCCAGAGTCACCCTGGGTAGTCGAAGTTGCCACATGATCGTCTCCCACGTATCCGGCCACGTCTGTACCATATCAACCAACGGAAGCCGAGACACCACAATCTTCACCACGGTGAGCGGAGGAATGCCAACCGCACCAATTCCAGACGCAAGTACGCTCAGGAGTCCAATGGCGACCAATCCCAGACCGAATCGCTGCCAAGGAAACATCCCCCCGAGCCGTCCCACCACAACAGGCTTTTTCCCCTTCAGCACCGACAACATTCCTAGTCCATTCTCCTCTCATAATGCAAAGTAAAGCCCAGCGTAATACCCGTTATTTCTGTCACTTCTCCTTCAGAAAAGAACGTGGAGTGTCTCAGATCGCACTTAACCAAGCACGTCCCCATTGGCGCCTCTAGTCAAATAGATCCGGATAGACCCACTTTGTCAGCGCCTCCAGCCCCTCTACATACCTAGGCCCAGGTATAGAAAGCGCATCGCTATCTGGCACATACACACGTCCGTCTCTCACTGCCGGTAGTTCGGCAAAAACCGGGTTGCCACTTATCTTGTCACCAAAAGACGCGATCACAATGTCCGGGGCTCTCTCCACGATCACTTCAGGGCTGAGTTGGGCATACCCATCCACGTCATGGGCGATATTCTGGAGTTTCAACAAAGCAAACACCTGGCCAATTAGCGTATCCGGGCCAGGTGTCCAAAGATCGCCATCATCCTGAAACACCGTCGGGCCCTCGCCACGTCCCTTCATTAGCCTCTCTATACTGGCAATCCGCGACTCGAAGTCCGACGCAACTATTCCTGCCGCTACTCGACTACCAACGATTCTGCCCCACATCCTGATATTGTCAGCCACGTTCCTAAAGTCGTCGCTTAAACTCTGTAAGTACAGCACCCGCAGACCAAGCCACTCCATCTCCTCCAGGAGACCCTCGGAGAACACGAACACTAGATCCGGATCCAGTCCCACGGTCGCCTCGAAATTTGGATTGAACTCACCACCCAGTTTTACTATGTCCGCAGCCTCGGGTGGATATCCCACGAAATCGTGCGTACCCACCACACGCCAGCCTTCGCCGATCGCGAACAGTGTCTCCACAACAGCCGAATCGAACGCGACAATCCTCTTTGGAGCCTCTTCGAAGATAATCTCGCGACCATTGCTGCCAGTTATGGATACTGGGAATAAAGGCATCGTCATAAATGATGCAGTCGGGGCTGCAGTCAACGCGACAGATCGGGCTTCGGTCGCAACCGCCACAGCTACAGCCGGGGCAGCAATAGTTGCATCGCTAGCCACCCGAGTGGGCTCATCCTCCGAGCCACAGGCAATCACTAGCAGCATCCAGACCGCTAACACTGGGACCAACACCAATTCCACTTGAGACTTAGAACGCATTACTAAGCACACTTCATTCTGTTTCCGAATCTTCTTGCTCTGACCCAGTAGGGGCCAGCGGAAAAGCTGGAAATGGGTGTGTAGAGTGCCAAAACTCTTTCGCCTGTCCTTAACCCACACATTGCCATACTTTCTACAGAGTGAAAACACTTCTGAACCTTCCGGGCAGCGAATGCCACCCTAACCGAAAAGGGCAAAAAAATACCCTGCTCCGAGACGGATGCAGGGCTACGCAACATTACCCGTGCCCGTACCTTTCCTCGAAGGCCATCGACATAGACAAGGGCAGTTGATCGGACTCGCACACGCCCACCAAAGTGGACCCGGGCCTACCGCTGCGGGACAGTGCCGGACTTTGACCGGCTTCCTCTCTTAGGTCCGTCCAGGAAACCATCCCCAGACAGACGCCCCTGTCAAATATTAAATTTTCCCAACAACACTACGCCCCCTTGGACGCGTCGGATTTGCATGCCATATAACCATTCGGTGCCACAACCTGTCAACTTGGGACAGAAATGATATCCAGGACATCCCCCAGGAGATTAGAATAAAATGCGGGGTCCAGTCTCTAATTCCCAGTAGATAGCCATCCTAGAGATGGTAGCATTGGCTTCGAAGCTCCACGAGGGCAGTCCACCCACACGTGCGCAAGTATGCCAACCAAAAATCCGCCTTTACTGCTTGTCCCTCCATATTGCAGCTGTACTGTCAACTTCATCTTGGGCATCTTTAAGAGTACTCTGAGGGTCACTTACCCGCAAAAACACCCAATAATGGACTATTTGGCCAAATGCAGCAGTAAAGGCTCCGTATCCATCCAAAGCATCCTGTTCAAAATCCTCATCCCGAGCACGGACAACACCAGATTCGGCCAGTGGAAGTGAAGTACCTCGCTGATTCCGGTACCATATGATTACACACGATGAACGCTACTAACGCAATATCGTTGCCTAGGATCGTATCCACGGCAATCCTTCTCGCCTCATTCGCCCTGTATCTGTCCACCCTCGCGCCCACGTTGAGTTGGGGATGGGAACGCAAAGGTGTCGATGGCGGCGAACTGCTGACGGCGGCTCACACCCTTGGTATCCCACACCCACCAGGCTACCCAACCTACACCCTACTGTTGAAGGGATTCACGGCACTCGTGCCCATCGGCGATATAGCCTACCGCGGCAATCTGCTCTCCGCTACCCTAGCCGCGGTCACCGTCTTCGTCACATTTTGGATTATCCTTAGAATCTCATCTGCCACGGGCGCATCGCCACGTCTGGCCCTGACCGGCGCCGCCCTGGGTAGTAGTGTGCTGGCGACCTCGCCCCTATTCTGGTCGCAGGCTGTCATCACCGAAGTCTACGCACTCAACGCGCTGCTCGCCTCGATGTTGTTGCTCGTGGCATCCTGGCTTACCTTGCACCGTCACGACGACGGTGAATTCTGGTATACGACGCAAAAGTTCAGACTTGCCCTCTTCGGCCTGATCCTAGGCCTAGGTCTAGGAAACCATCTCACTCTCCTGGCTGTGGCTGTCCCTCTCATGTACTGGATATGGAAGTCTATCGGGACACGTGCGATTCTATCACCGTGGCTTTACCTACCCCTGTTCTCCGCACTCGTCATGTACGCCTACCTACCTTTGCGGGCCGACCAGCACCCTCCAATAAACTGGGGTAACGCATCAACACTTCGCGGCGCAATTTGGATGCTCTCCGCCCACCCATACCAAGAGTACGTATTCGGCGTCACCGTGGGGAACATATTCGAGAGACTCGTCGACTGGGCACGTCTCGTCTTCTCCCAGTTCAACCCCCTTGGTCTGTTTATAGGATTAATGGCTACTCTAACTTTAAGAAAATGCCTCCGTACACTTTTTATATCCTCCCTTTCCTCCATCGCCATACTAAGCACCTACTCGATAACCTACAGATCCTTCGATTTCGAGGTCCTGATGATCCCTGTATTTCTAATCTTCTCCGTATGGGTAGGAGCGGGATTCACGGGGATAGTCAGAGCCCTGTCACAACAAACCGACGCGCTCGCACAAAAAACTGTTTGGCAAAAGCTCCTGCTCTACCAGCCCATCTTTGTCCTAGGAGTTCTGGCTTTTGTGCTGATGCCGGGGATGTCACTCGCCCTCAACTACAGTACACAAGACCTGAGCGATGACCGAGGGGCCCTTCTACACGCCACGGGCATCCTAGACGCCGTACCGGATGGTGCAGTCCTGATCAGCCAGCGGGAAGAGAGCGTCTTCTCCCTGTGGTACGTCCGTTATGTCAAATCCCCGGAGCGTGACGTAGCCATCATCGCAGCGCCCCTATTACAGTTTGACTGGTATCTCAAGGATATCCATCGGGCTTTCCCCGGGAGGGTACCGATTTTGCATACCACACGCATCCAGGACGCCGTCGACGCCATAGTGGAACATAATATGGGCTCAGCCCGTGTGTTCTCAACCTTCATCAACCCGGCACTAACAACAAGACGAGCACCCAATCTCTATGAAGCACACGCTGCGCACGCCAAATAATAACCCTGTTGTACTACGCACTGGATAGGCATACCAGGTGGCTTATTAGTAACACGTTGGGATTTAAGGGAGTTGTGACTCTCCGTCGAGTGCGTGATAACGTCCTTTACCATTACATATTCTATTGTTCCTAAGTAAGACTTGCAGTAGCTGACCGAGCGCACAATGACCACAATCTACTAGAAGCGCAATAACAATGAATATTCTAAACTGCGCCGCCAGTAGTCAGTCAGATAAACAGAATCACGCAGCCACTAGATGTGGCTGCGTGAAGAGCGCGCTACTGCAAGACCAATGAGTGTGCGCAATTAGGATACTTTCTGACTCTGTGGAGCAATGCCCTCTAGGTGATAACCTTTGAGTTGTCAGTGATGCAGATTTCGTACTATATGGGCGGAGGCGCAACCTCGGCCAAGTCACACGCCTTTTTGCCAAGAGTGCCTTTGAGAAAGCATGTACACCTATAATAATTAGTGGGGACGCGTTATCTCGACACCCGCGTAGGACAGTACACTTCCTTTTACCGGTGCCTCGGGTTTCTTGATCCTCACGAGTACGGCGTCGACGCCGTACTCGTCGAGAATCCGGTTAGCTACGGTCTCGGCCACATTCTCCAACAGTTTCCGGCTTGGCCCTTCGAGAACCTCCCTGGTCAACTTGAACAGCTTAGAGTAGTTGATCGTGTCGGAGAGGTCATCAGACAGTCCAGCTTGGCTCAGGTCGCACTCGACCTCGAGATCCACTGCGAAACGCTGGCCCACCTCCTGCTCGGCGCTACTTGCGCCGTGGAACCCGTAAAAAATCATGCCTTCCAACACTATTTTGTCTGCCACTGTGCCCTACTCCCTAGTAACGACCGTCTTGGACGCCAGTGCCAGAATACCACGTGCCCTTTTTACGACTGGAATGTCGATCATCTGACCATCGAGAGAGGTGGCACCACTACCAGACTCCTCTGCCTCCTTAAAGGCGAAGAGGACTCGTCGAGCATACTCCAGCTCGGCATCAGTGGGGGTGAAAGTCTCGCTGATGGGCGCTATCTGTGATGGATGAATAGCGAACTTGCCCCGGAATCCAAAGTCTCGTGCCACTCGGGCATCGCGCCTGAGACCGACATCATCACTATGTATCACATAGGGTGTGTCCAGAGCCAACACACCAGCGGCCCGGGCGGCGACACAGACGACCTGCCGCGGGTATGCAATCTCGACGCCGTCTATTGTACGCTTGATCTCCATATCATTCGTAAAATCCTCGGCACCGAATGCCACAGCAAGGACCCGAGGGGAGGCAGCGCAAATTCCGTAAGCATTCACTACCGCTGCAGCAGTCTCGATCCAAGGCACCAATTTGACAGAGCCATGATCAATTCCAGCCTCGGCCTCCAATCTCTCAACTTGCACTTCGACGTGAGCGAGTTCATCAGCGTTGCCGATTTTGCCGACGGTTATGCCAAGAATGTCGGGCCCCACGAGGGCCTCCAGGTCGTCTTCGAGCAATCCAGTGTACGCCGAGTTGACCCGGGGTAAAACCACCACACCCGCCCTTGCCAGCCTTGGTATGAAGGAAGTCACGATGTCCCGAGCGTTGGACTTCTCAGACGAGGGGACAGAGTCCTCCAAATCGGGGACCACCACATCGGGGGCCAACTCAAACGCCTTCTCCAGCATATCAGCCCGGTTCCCCGGAACAAACAGTAGACTCCTAAGCATTATCGGATAGGCTCGACTCCACTTCATGTCTTCTTCTCCTCCGCTACGGCCATGAGTATACCACTGTGCCGAGGGAGGGTTTCCATCTCTCGTTGACACGTCAAAACAGCGCATGATATAACCCGGCGTCATGGAGACAGATCTCAGCAAACAATGTGTTACAGAGGTGCCTCGACTCGAGATTTTCGGAGTCACGGGACTGCCGGAAATCGCTAATGACACCCGGCTTGGTCAGGTTATCGTGGAGGCGTGCGTAATGCAGAGCACGCCTATCGCAGATGGCGATATCCTCGTTGTCACGCAAAAGATTGTGTCAAAGACTGAGGGGCGGCTGGTCAGACTAAGCTCAGTCGATCCGTCACCGCTGGCCAAGAACTTCGCAGAAGTAAGCGGCCACGACTCACGCTTAGTCGAGCTAGTACTCAGGGAGAGCCGGTCCATAGTCAGGATGGACCCCGAGCGCGGAATAATGATCACTGAGACTCACCACGGCTTCGTCTGTGCCAATTCAGGCATAGATGCATCCAACATCCCCGGCGACGACTTTGTCTCACTACTGCCAGAGGACCCGGATGCGTCGGCCCAGCGCATCCTAGGAGAGGTTGTAGAAACCTCCTCCCAAACCGATGTAGCCGTGATAGTGTCGGACACCTTTGGCCGAGCATGGCGTGAGGGCCAGGTCAATTTCGCCATAGGGGCAACGGGCATTGCGCCTTTGAGGGACTACAGAGGTTTATCGGACTCGGTCGGCAAGATGATGGCGGTGACCCAGATAGCGGATATAGACGAACTGGCGGCGTCCGCCGAGTTGGTGATGGGGAAAACCACCAATATTCCAGTCGCAATAGTCAGAGGACACCACTTCTCTCGCGAAGAGAACGGCTACGGGCCGCTCATTCGTCCCCGAGTATTCGACTTGTTTAGATAACCTCTCATTTGCGAATACAAAAACGCCACGACTTCTAATGCCGTGGCGTTCCTCACTTCAGAACCTATGGTCACTTATGGTCGGTCCAGTCAATCATCCCCGTCTACACTGGAGCCCCGCTGCATCTCCTTCTTGGTCGGAACATGCGAAGCACCCAGTTCGGTTGATGTATCATAACCCCATGAGGAACCATCTATATAATTATCGAATTGCCTCTCCTCACCACAAGTTCGGCACTCCCCATTGCTGGTAGGCCCGTTGGGAGACTCTATAAGCCACTGGTGCTGACAGGTGGGAATCTCGAGAATGTCGAGTATCTCGTTATCTTTCGACACTGTCGACGTTGACGTTTCCACTATCTTGAACCTCTCTTTCGTATTATAAGACATGAATCAAAACGCATGAATTAATCGATCGGCGGTCAACGATAGCAAAAGGATTCAAGTGTTGTCAAGGAATACTCAGGCCATCACTTCCAGCGATTTTTCACCGGCCCCGACGACCTGCTAGGCAATTGGCTGAGAGTAGACTAGTCGAAACGGGAGCATCCACGACGGCATCTCAGGTTATATGTACGTGGCAGACCTAAGTGCCAAAACCATTACAGTTCGCCTATGCCTAGAGCTTCCCTCACCCCTAACCACAGCCTATCGTCTGTGATCTACCAACTTAATCCAATCCTATACACCTCTATCGATCCGTCTTTCAATATAAGCAATGAGCAAATATCTGTTTATGTTGTATAAGAGTCCCTCACACGCAAGGCTCTTCCCGAATTCAGGATAGGCAGCGGTGCTTCGTCTTCTGTACACCCCTTTAACGTCGTTTGAGAATGACATAATGCCGGTACCGCAATGTTCCATATTTTCAGACAACTATGCAGATGTTGAATGGCACCCAATCTCACCAAAACTAGTCTGTGCAGTATCCTGGTAAGGTATCACCGACGATGCAGGTCCGCGCTGACACGAAGAGAGTTCGAGAGGCAGGTTATGACACGGGCAAGATACATCCTAGCCATCGACCAGGGCACGACAGGGACTACGGCATTGCTGGTGGACGGCTCAGGGCGGACTGTGTGGCAGACTAATCAGGAAATAACCCAGATATACCCGCAGCCCGGCTGGGTCGAGCACGATCCCGAGGAACTATTCGATTCATGCCTTTCGGTCATGCACGATCTCCTGGAGGAGACAGCGACTACCCCCCAACAGATCGTGGCTATGGGAATATCAAACCAGCGTGAGACGACGCTTGTTTGGGACAGAACGACCGGCGTGCCGGTACACAACGCTATCGTGTGGCAATGTAGGCGCTCGACGACACTGTGCAATAAGATGAAGGAGCAGGGCCTAGAGGCGACTGTCCGTGCCAAGACCGGTCTGCCAATCGACGCTTATTTTTCGGCGACGAAGCTCAGATGGATACTGGACGCCATACCATATGGTCAGCAGTTGGCCGAAAAGGGCGATTTGGTGTTTGGGACCGTGGACAGTTGGCTGCTGTGGAAGTTAACCAACGGCACGGTTCACGCCACGGACGTCTCCAACGCATCCAGAACGATGTTGTTCAATATCGACGACCTGCAGTGGGACTCCGGTCTAACGGAAATCCTGGACATACCCACTTCACTGCTTCCGGAGGTCAGGCCGTCTAGCGGTATATTCGGGCAAACGTCCCATGAGATGTTCGAGGGGACAACTATCCCAATTGCAGGTGTTGTTGGCGACCAGCATGCCTCGCTCTTTGGACAAGGGTGTTGCCACCCTGGGATGGCAAAGAATACCTACGGCACCGGATCTTTCATGATGTCCAACACCGCGGCCAGACGGGTCCAATCTAAGTCCGGGATGATCTCAACGATAGCCTGGCAGCTCGGCAACGAGGTGACCTACGCCCTGGAGGGTAGTATCTTTGCCACGGGCTCGACCATTCAGTGGCTGAGGGATGGGCTCGGATTGATAGCGGAGACGTCCGATGTAGACGCGTTGGCAAAGACCGTACCCGACAACGGCGGAGTATACTTGGTACCTGCCTTCACGGGGCTCGGTGCACCCCATTGGGACATGAACGCAAGGGGCGCCGTTTTGGGGATCACTCGAGGAACAAACAGCGGGCACTTTGCACGAGCAGCGTTAGAGTCGACAGCTTACCAGACGAGGGACGTAGTTGACGCAATGTCGAAGGACACAGGCCAACAAGTGCCACTGCTGCGGGTGGACGGTGGGGGTACGGCAAGTGAGTTAATGATGCAATTCCAGGCCGACATTCTGGGAATTCCTATTGAACGGAGCGCCGTCTCGGAGACTACCGCACTTGGCGCCGCCTATCTAGCTGGGCTAGCGGTAGGATTCTGGAACGACCTGACGGAGATCGTGGAACATTGGCGCAGCGACACGCGGTTCGAACCTAAGATGCAAGACGCAGAGAGACAGCGACTTTACACGGCATGGAAGTGTGCAATAGGGCGTACCCAAGGATAGGTAGTTCGCTGTGCTCCGGTGATGCAGAGCAGCCCGTCATATTTGACCAGATGGCTGTGAAGACACCCGATCACCGGGGCGATTCTTCACTTAGAGATTACAATGGGAGAACACCGGCGGCAGTGGTATAATCTGCCGAGCGTCGATGGGAGTTGTCCCTCCTACGACAGAAACAGCAATGATATAGAGGTAAGACATGACAGAGATCGACGATGCGGCCCAAGTATATCGCGATATCGGCGTGAGGCCGGCCATCGCCGCGTCCGGTACAACCACACGCTATGGAGGCACTAAACTGCGTCCTGAGGTGATGGAGGTTATGAACAAGGCCGCCACTGTCTTGGTGGATATAAATGAACTGAACCGCAAGGTCGGAGAGTTGATAGCCGAGTCCATTGGCGCCGAGGCGGCTTTCGTATGTAGCGGGTCCGCAGGCGGACTAGTACTGCAGGCAGCGGCATGCATCGCCGGATCAGATCCCTCGAAGATGGCACAGCTTCCGGATACGACGGGGCTCAAGAACGAGATCATCATTCAGAACAGCCACCGCTTTAACTACGACCAGGCCTACCGCGTTGCTGGGGCCAAGTTAGTGGGTATCGGTACCGGCCGTAGTTGTCACCCTTGGCAACTCGAGGCGGCCTATACCGAGCGCACCGCTGCAGTTGCATACTTGTTCTCCCCTTTCCTGACGACAAGGGCAATTCCGCTCGAGGAGGTCTGTGAGAGCGCCCAGGCCCGGGGCGTGCCCGTCATCGTGGACGCAGCCTCGATGCTTCCCCCTCGTTCCAATTTGCGTAAATATGTGGCCCAGGGAGCCGACATGGTGGTGTATAGTGGCGGTAAATCCATCCGCGGGCCACAAGGTACTGGTATCCTGTGCGGCCGTGCAGACCTGATAGAAGCAGCGGTAGCTAACGCGGCCCCCGGACAGTTCCTGGGCAGGGGCATGAAGGTAGCCAAGGAGGAGGTGGTGGGGCTGCTGCACGCTCTCCAGGCCTTTCTCGCGGAGGACGAAGAAGCCGAGAACGAACGTTTTCTCGCTATCGCGCATACGGTCGTCGACGCACTGATCGAGTTTCCAGGTCTGGATGTCGGGGTGAGGCACGACCGTTACGACTACCACATACCGACTGCAGTAATGACGTTCACGAAGGATTGGGAAGGACCTTCCCGCGACGAGGTGACCGTCAAATTGGCGAACGGAGACCCTCGAGTTTATCTACACACGCTTGGGAACCCTGACGAACTCGGGGTGGATCCCACGAACCTCAGTACCGAGGACCTCGAAATAGTACTCCATAGTCTTCGAGAGGCCTTGCTGAGCAGAGAGTAATCCGCTAAATACGACAACCGGGACTGTAACTTCTAGCGAATATCTGGACATATTCTCTGGTTTGGTAAGTAAGAGACCGGAACATCCAGAGCACAATGTCAATCTCACTCTTGACCACAGAGGTCAAGCCGTAATCACCCAGGTATTCCCGGAGCTAGTCTTTGCTTATCTGGTCTACATTGGTGGTGACGCGCCCGCAAACGAGCAACCTCCATAATCGCCGTTGTGCGACTTGGGGTTCGTAATACAACTAATCGAGCAGCACGTGAATGGCATATCGTTGCATTCTGAGGTGGTGCAATGGTCCAACCACATTACGAGTGAACTGATTATCTCCCCCTTGAGAGGGTCTGAGTGCAAAGGAGCCCCATGCCCAAATTGACCAGAGCGGACATCGTCAAGATCGCCGACGTAATGCTTAGAGCTGGCGGGGCCTCAGAGCCTCATGCGATGACGGTGGCCGAGCATCTAGCCGACGCCAATTTGGCAGGCCATGACTCCCATGGATTCATTCGTATACCACAGTACTTGGCCTCGATCCAGGACGGATCCCTCGACCCAAAGGCATGCCCTGAGGTAGTTAGCGGGCACGGTGCTACGGCACTGGTCGAAGGTAATAAGACCTTTGGCCAAGTGGTGGCGACTTTCTCTACGAAACTGGCCATTGAGCTAGCCCGCGAGTTCGGTGTAAGTATGGTGGCTATGGGGAACCTCAGTCACATAGGCCGCGTGGGCGCTTATCCTGAGATGGCCGCTCACGAGGGCATGGTCGGGATCATGTTCGCTGGGTTCTACGGCGGGGCTACACTCAACAATGTGACCCCTTTCGGCGGTCGCGCTAGGCGCCTCGGGACCAATCCCATCGCCATATCATTTCCCCATACTGACAAAGGTCCGGTACTGATGGATTTCGCAAGCTCGATCGCCGCTGAGGGCAAACTGCGTGTTTATCGGAACCGGGGACACGAATTGCCCGACGATTGGGTGATCGACAAGGACGGTTTCCCGAGTCGGAATCCAAATGATTACTATGACGGTGGCGCCATACTTCCTATTGGCGGCACCACGGGCGGCCACAAAGGCTACGCGTTGTCGGTGATGGTGGCTCTCCTTGGCGGCTTGCTCGGCGAGATAGCCTCCCCCGGGAGCCGGCTACCAGAGATCGCTTGGGGCGGATCGTCAATCATTGTAATCGACTTGGCCCGACTCTCGCCTATAGACGAGATCAAGTCCCAGGCGGAGGCGATGACCAAGTACCTCAAGGACACGCCGACAATAGAAGGCACGGACGAGGTACTCTATCCAGGTGAGATCGAGTCCCGAGCACGAAGCCAGAGGCTAGAGCACGGTGTCTACATAGAGGATGCGACCTGGTCTCAGGTCTCAGAACTCTTCCACAAATATGGTGTCGAGGAGGAGTTAAGGGGAGTGGGCTCCGGAAGCTAGGTGGACCTTCTCGGCAGATTCTCACCAAACAACGAGCAGAGTTATCAGCGTGCCGGATCGCGGGGAAAGTGGGGCAAGACACCTACCAACTGGGTCTGCACGAGTTGGGCGTACAGACCACCATCTGCCATGAGTTGGGTGTGCGTTCCCACTTCTTGTATTTTACCTGAATCCAGAACCACAATGCGATCGGCGTCGCGCACAGTCGATAGTCTATGGGCGATGACGACAGTGGTGCGGCCCTCCATGAGCCGGGCCATCGCCTGGCGAACCCGATGCTCGCTGACAGCATCCAGGTGAGATGTAGCTTCGTCTAGGATTAGTATGGGCGAGTCCTTCAGGAGCGCACGGGCAATGGAAATACGCTGTCTCTGTCCACCCGAGAGTTGGATGCCCCTCTCTCCAACCATGGTTTCATACCTATCAGGAAATGACTCGACAAACTCATGGGCGTTGGCGGTCTCGGCGGCCCTCTCGACCTCGATATCAGTGGCGCCAGGCCTAGCCATCCGGAGGTTCTCCCGAATCGTGGTATTGAACAGATAAGTCTCCTGGGCCACGAGGGCGATTTGCCGACGGAGACCTTCGACATCGAAGTCCTGTAAATTATTCCCCGAGACAGAAACCGAGCCCTCGTCAGGATCCCAGAACCGCATCAGCAACTGGGCCGAAGTAGTCTTACCCGCACCTGAGCGCCCCACCAGAGCGACCGTCTCCCCCGCAGGTACAGAGAAAGACACTCCGTCAAGCGCCTTTCGGTCCGAGGACTCGTATGAGAATCCGACGTCCGCGAACTCGATCACGGAATTACGGACAAGTCCGCGCCCGTCTAATCCGTCCTTAACCCCATCTCCGTCTTGCACCAGCACGGGCTCGTCATGGACTGCGAATATCCGCCGCACCGCGGCGAGGGTATCCATTAGCTGATTTAGCGTGGGCGCCAGTTCAGTGACCGGTCCGAACAAAGAGACCGCAAGGAGTGTGGCCAATGGCAACTGTGCCCTATCCATTTGGCCATTTGTGATGAGCCAGACACCCACGGTCAGCACGGACAGACCTCCAAGTGCTGTGATCGACTCGATCAGCGCAGCATGTAGTGCCTGGGTCTTGAGAAAACGGACCCTCAGGGCAGAGTAGCTCCACCCGCGTCTCTCAGTCTCCGCAGTCCTTGCCGGACCATCGTCGAATGCGACTACCTCGCGGATCCCCTGGATGCTATCAACGATATAGGAATTCAGGTCTCCCATCTGGATTCGCATGTCCCAGCCTATCCTCTCCGTCTGCCGCTGAGCCTTGAACGGAATCACGGCTGCAGTCACCAAGAACGGGGTGATTACCAGGGCGAGTGTCCAGGAGACGGACACTAGGGCCACGATCACGACGACGGGCACGAAGATCGCAACGAAGGCCGGGGTCAGTACATGAGCAAAGAAGTTCTCCACCGCTTCTATATCACTCCCCACAAGGCTGGTTAAGTCACCAGATTTTTTTCGCACCAAGTAGGAGGGCGCGAGCGGTTCCAACTTCTCGTAAAGCTCGATGCGCATCTCCGCAAGTATCTTGTAGGCAAAGTCATGGGAAGACCAGTTCTCCATCCATCTGAACACAGCTGTAAGAGGTGCTACGACCCCCAGCAGAACGAGGAAGGGCGTGAGCGCGACTCCTCGGAATACCGCGGCAACGAGCATCGCGCTAGCCGCGCCAAGCCCAATGATTGCAAAGTGGTATGCAATTCCCAGCACAAGAGTCAAGGTTAGCTGCGAGCGCCATCGTAGGGCAATTCTGAGAAGTCTGGCCCAGGCCTCGATCGATCCCAAGGTTTCACGCGCAGAGATCCCACTTGGAGCAGGGGCTGATGTCGATACGGCCGGGGTAAGAGTATTGGAGTTATTCGAGAGACCCGCGGAGTCCATGAAGATGTCCTGGCCTGGCTCCATTTGCTGGTTCGCCATCAGGCGCGCGTAGACACCTCCGGCTGCTGCCAGGTCGTGATGAATGCCAGTCTCAACTAATTGGCCTTCGTCCAAGACCATTATGCTGTCGGCACCAACCACACTGGATAAACGATGGGCGATCACCAGGGTGGTTCTTCCAGACATAAGGCGGTCCAAGGCCTGCTGAATAGCAGCTTCATTTTCGGCATCCACACTGGAGAGCGCTTCATCGAGGATCAGTATCGGGGCCGCCTTGAGCATCGCCCTCGCAATAGCGATTCGCTGACGTTCCCCCCCGGATAACTTTATCCCGCGCTCCCCGACGACGGTATCGTAACCCTCAGGGAGCGCCGATATGAAGTCGTGGGCGTTGGCGGAACGCGCCGCGTCCTTAAGATGCTCACGAGTCGCGTCCCTTCTGCCAACACGCAGGTTTTCCGAAATCGTGCCGTTGAACAGGAATGTGTCCTGGGTCACAACGGCAATTTGATTGCGCAGATGACCAAGCGGCAAATCACGTATGTCTTTACCACCAATCATGATACGGCCCATCTGCGGATCGTAAAAGCGGAGCAATAGCCAGACAAGGGTAGACTTGCCAGCGCCGGAGGGGCCCACGAGGCCCATAGTCTCACCAGGGTTCAGCGTAAAGCTCAATTCCTGGAGTGCACTGCGTCGACCACCCTCGTAACCAAAGGTTACTGCCTGGAACCGAATTTCGGGGGGGACTGTGTACTCCTGTCCACAGCTACTTTTGGGTCCGATGATGTCAGCGGGGGTGTCCAGAAGGGAAAAAATACCTTCGGCGGAGGCCATTGCGACCATGCCTTGGTGGTATAGAGAGGCAAGCTCGCGCACCGGGCGAAATACCTCGCCGCCGAGCATAAGCACTATCACGAGGGTGCTGATATCCAGATCGCCATTACTGACCCTAATACCGCCCCAAACAAGAGCCACTGTGACACCCGCCGAAGTCCCAAGAATCGTAGCGCCGGAGGATACCCCGTCGATAGCTACTATGCGCATGGTACTGAGATAGAGCGCCCTAGCTCGCTCAGCCAAAAGCACAGCGCGGCGGCGGCTCTGCCCGAAGGCTTTCAAGGTTGCCAGGCCCTGCACGCTGTCCAAGAACTCTGCTCCCATGGCACCGAAGGCCTGGCGGCGATTACGACTGTTTTCGTCTGTCCAGTTCCGCAACATCGCCGGTATGAATAGCGTGAACAGTGCAAATCCTAAGAAGATGAGCCCGATTTGGAGGTCGAGCCAAGCCATAAAGATAAATATCAGAACAGGGGCTACAAGTGCCACCATGAACTGCGGCAGGTACTGGCCGAAAAAGATCTCCAGGCTCTCCACCCCATCCACCAGTGACATCAGGATGTCACCGGTCCTACGACACTCAATAAAGGCGGGACCAAGGTCCAAGATGTGTGAGTAGAGCAGACGACGGATCTCGATCTTTGTTTGTGTAGCCGTGCTGTAGCTAATGGAGTCGCGGATATACTGGAGATGCCCACGAACGGCGATGAGGACCGCAAGAACGATCAGAGGGAACGCGAGAGACGACAGACCATAGCCCTGGAAGACCCGGGCGATCAACCACCCCGTGAAGGCCAAGCGGGTCACACCAGCCGCAAGTGCCAGCAAGTCCACAAGGGCGGCTATGGCTATCCTAGATCGAAGACCCCTCGTAAGTGCGAATAGTCTCAGATTGAAATACATATTTTATACATTGGAGACAACTGTGATACTCTCTACGTTGAAGCTATTCCCATCTGTACACTTTAATGCCAAGTACTAAGTAGCTTCTGGACACATTCTTCCCTACCCTATTAAACGTGCGTAGCACTAGGACCCAGACTAGGCCAGACACAGAATACGTGCCATTTTGACTGCCATGGCTGGTAACGGGTCCACAAGGCCCTTGAGACGGTAAGCGACTGTCGCGCCTACCACCCCGATTAGTGCGCCTACGACAACGTCGGACGGATAGTGCACGCCTACATAGATCCGGAGGAATGCATGGAAACCGGCAACAGCCAGCAGTGCCATGCCGGTCCTACGGTGGAACCACCAAACCGCAGATGCGAGTCCGAAGAAGGCAGCCGCCGAGTTTGAAGGCATCGATGAGTCAGTAGGCTTGTAGAACAGCAAGTTGACATCGAGGTCAACAAATGGCCTGTCACGGAAGAATATCCCGTTGCTGGCGAAAACCAGCCAACTCGCCAGAGCCATTCCCGCCAAAGCCACTAGGACACCGATCTGGCGCACCATACGAGTCTCGCCATCACGGCCAGACAGCCACATCACGACCAGCGAGAACCCCATGGCCGTTGATACCAGGTAATCGCTGACAAGCCATCCTGCCAGGTGGTCCACGGCCGGGACAGTCCCGACCCAACCGTTTATTCGAAGAAATATGGCTTCATCAAGGTTCGCCATTCCCGCGTCCATCGCCGTACGCTCTGACGTAGTGCCCTATAAAATGTGTCGCTCCTGAGTGCGTCGAGCCCAACACATTGACGCGAATCTCCCAGTCGCCGAGAGTTCACAATTGAGGTGCCGGTAACAATCAAAAGCCACGCAGTGAGAGTCCCCAAGAAAAATAGAAGAGCGACCTCGTTGGCATCCAGTCCACCCAGATGATCGCTGACGTTTCGCGTGCCAGTGGCAAAAAACCACACGATGCTGATCAACGGCAGTAGGAAGCCTAGGAAACGGGTGGCCCGTGGAGAGCTGAAAAATAGGATACCCCGCAGTCCGCTAAAGCTAGCGGCCAACTGCAACACCCCAATTGCAGACACCGTGACCGCAATGTAATAGTCGATTGATATTGTTTTCATTTTGAGCGTCTATCTTTCCAGAGGGCGGACCGATCACCAGGGACCGGTTCCTGTTCCCAGAGAACTAGCTCTTCCCCGGAGTAACGGCAGTAGTCCACTGCTCGTACTTCGGATTACCGCCACGGATGAGGTCAAGGTACAGATCACGGAGTTTCTCCGTAATGGTACCGACACTTCCGTTGCCGATAGGCCGGTTATCTAGCTCGCCGACGGGGGTGATATGGGCCGCCGTACCCGTAAGGAATACTTCGTCCGCCAAGTACAATTCGGAGCGCCTGATACGCCTCTCCACGACCTGCAAACCCAATTCATTTTCAGCTAGAATCCACGCACAGTCACGGGTTATCCCCGTGAGGTTGTTCTCGGACACAAGCGGTGTGTGAATAACACCTTTGTTCACCACGAATAGATTCTCGCCCGACCCCTCGGAAACACTGCCGTCTTGGTTGAGGAATATGGCCTCGTCAAAACCACCAAGCACCGCCTCGGTCTTGGCGAGGATACTGTTGACGTAGTGGCCAGCGATCTTTACTCGAGAGGGGATTACAGTATCGTCGATGCGTCTCCAGGAGGATGTACAACAGCGGATAGCGCCATCACCCTTGATATAGGCGCCGAAAGGCACGATGATCAGGGCGAAGTCACTTGAGAGTTCGTGGAGCTTGAGGTTTGCCACCAACTCCTCGCTCTTATAAGCAATGGGCCGTATGTAAACATCCTCGCGATACCCTGATCGCTCGAGAAGGCCGGTGGTGATATCCATCAACTCATCCACCGAGTATGGGATGTCCAAGAGCATTATCTTGCAACCCTGAAGAAGACGCTCGTAGTGTTCCCGGGCCCGAAAGATAAACATTTTGCCCTTTTCTTCGTTCCAGTTACCACGAATTCCTTCAAACACCGCAGTGCCGTAGTGAAGCGCGTGAGTCGTTATGCTAACGTTCGCATCCGACAATGGGACGTACCCACCGCGGAAGTATGCCAGGGCCTCAGACATTCTGGAGACTCCTTCGATATGGAAACTACCGCAGATTATAATCACACCCGTTTCCCAACACAACTTGAGGACGGGTATTGAGGGTTCCACAATACTGGCTTAGGTGGGATTGGATTCGCCCTTGACTAGCTTTTGTCGAACATCGTTCCACGGGAAACTCGGTCCTACTTTACAGATGGAGGTCGGTTGTCTTAAGATTTGAACAGATAGACCTTTGAGCAGATAGACCATGGAGAAGCTGACACCGAAGGGAAGGTGGAGCAATGCCACGAGGACATGCCGGTGGACGAGAGAAGAAAACCCCGAAGAAGAAGCCAGATAAGTCGATTGGCATACCGGCCGCCGTGTATGCCCCAACTGAGGTAGAGATAGTCAAGAAGAAGCGCAAACCGCGGACTGAAACAGAAGACGCCTAGTCCCCAACTCTCTCCTGCCCTGGCGATTTTGCGGATGCCCAGTTACTCAGAATCACTGTCTTACGAATCCTCCGATTCCAGTTCCACGTCCACCGACAACTAAGTGGTTTCAGAAGTCGTCGTTCCAATCTCAGCCGGTGGCTAGGGCACAGCCACTATTCCATAAATGGAACTGCTTTCTAGCAATTTGCCGATGACACCGGGGGAAATATTCCGGGTATACGAGCTCATCGCCCAACGAGTCTCTAAATTCTGACTGACCTTGAGTGCTGTGGTTTCTTTGTTCTTGCCTGCAAGGATAACTCTGAAGATGGCCTCCTTTAGCGGCGTGTCAGGAAGCAGATAGTCTGCGGTGTCTGCGCAGTGTCCTGCAATCTCCTTAACGTGATCTTTCGGCTTCAAGTCTCCAGTGATGTCAGTGACAGATCTGTGCTCATAGCACTTCCTGGAAGCTAGTTTCGCTACCATCGATCGGCCGTGCTCTTCAGTAGCACCAAGCTCGATGTAGTAGCGGGGACTCTCATTAGCCTTGTCTTCTACCATTTACCCATTCTCCCTTGTATCTTCTAGCTCGTGCCCGTGACCCTCAAGCTCTCTGCATTGTAAGGTTATGCCCCTCTAACATGTTACTTCGGCAGTTCGTTAGTGAAGTAGACCGGGCCTGTCAGAAAACGTCCTCCGACCAGTCTATCATCTGTACGGTGACCCGTTCACCTGCGCTCTTGACAGGCAGGTCTTCCGGGCAGATCGCCAGGCCATTGGCCCTGGTCATCGAGGTCAACAGGTTCGAACTCTGGTGTCCAGTCAAACTTGCATAGTAGGAACCATCCTTCCTGACGACCTGCACCCTAGCGTAGACCCGACGCCCATCGTAGTTGTAGATTGGTTCCTCCAAGATAGCCTGGACCGTCGGTCTTGGCACCTCGCCCTTCCCAAGCATCTTGCCGATTGCCGGGCGGCCAAACTGCTCAAAACCAACCAGCGTACTTACAGGATTCCCTGGAAGTCCTAGATGTGGAACTGGTCTGCCATCCGGTCCGGAGAGAATTCCGAAGGCGAGCGGTTTAGCTGGTCTCATGCGTACAGACCAGAATGAAATGTCGCCGTGGCTGGCCAGTACGTCCTTAACCATATCGTAATCGCCTTTGGAGACCCCAGCAGAGGTAATGAGTATATCAGACAGGAGCCCTCGCTCGAGCATCTCAGAAATGGTTTCTACATCATCAGTAGCTATCCCTAGAAGATGAGGCACTCCACCGGCGCGCCTCACGGCGGATGCGATACTGTAGCTGTTACTATCATATATCTTTCCCAGCCGCGGCTCTCCTCCAGGATCTATCAACTCATCGCCGGTAGCAAGGATAGAGACGACGGGTCTACGGATCACTCTAACCGCATCGTAGCCCAAAGAGGCCAACACACCGATTTCCTGCGCCCGCAAAACTACCCCCTGTTGAAGCACTCGATCTCCAGCCCTAACGTCCTGCCCTGCAGGACGCACGTTGGCCCCGACAAGCGTCGACACGTTGATCTTGATTATGGACATGGAGGCTGCCGAATCACGACGCTCCACCTCATCAGTGTCTTCGAATGGCACGACTGCATCGGCTCCGTCTGGTATCGGCGCTCCGGTCATAATACGCGCGGCAGTCCCAGCCTCTACTGCAACGGTGGGAAGATGGCCAGCAGCAACGGTACTGGTAACGCGAAGAGATACTGGGGCGTTTGGGGATGCCTTGATGACGCTGGAGGCTTTGACGGCATAGCCGTCCATGGCCGAGTTGGTCATAGGTGGAATGTCAAAGTGACCCTTGACGTCCTCGGCAAGGACTTGGCCTAGAGCATCTAGGATAGGCTTGCGCTCCGAATCAAGGACGTGGAAGAAAGATAGGATCCGCTCCCGGGCCTCTTCCACGCTCAGCATCGACTCGTGATCGTGTCGGTGTATGTGCTCGTGTTTTTTCAGGTCTTACTCACGTCGGATCAGGACATTACTATGGATAGAGAAGTATATTACGGTATTCTAACGCACATCCAAGGACTCCCGACTTAGGGGCTCAGCGTCACTGCACATCATTATTTCACACACCTGTCAAGGTTGACCCAGTAAATTGGTATGGCGCCCTTAGCCCAACGCAGCACGTGCATTGCCCAATACATCCTATGTCCGCAACTCTGCGCCTAATTGGCGTTCGAGTTGCCTCAGGATGTCGCCCTGGGCACGATCGACCATTTCAGCAGTGAGGGTGGACCTGTCTGACTGAAATATTATGCGATAGGCGATGGACCTTTTGCCCTCCGGGATTCCTTTACCGGAATAAACATCGAAAGGAGTGCTGGCTTTTACTAGTTTGTGACGGCGGATAATAGTCTGGATGTGCGCAGATCGCACATCCGCGTCCACTATCAGCGCCAAGTCTCTCTCCGACTCTGGAAACCGGCTCGCACCGGAGTAGCCGTCACTGCCCCTCTCAACCGCGATGAGAAGCGACTCGAGATCGATCTCGAACATCGCCACTAGACTCTCTTCTAGGTCGAATTTCTCCAGAACCTGCGGGTGCACCTCTCCTACAATACCGATCTCCACACCCGCAGAGGTAAGAAGCGCCGTCTTGCCAGGGTGCATCGCCGTGTCTATTGAAGGCTCATATGCTACCTGGACACCGATCAGTGCGAACATCGACTGCAACACGCCCTTGGCGTCGAAGAAGTCCATCTGACCGTCGGCTGCCAGCCATGACACTGGATGCCTACGGCCGGACATGACACCAACGACCTGCTCTTTTTCGTGAGGCAATTCCCTCTTGTTCACCTCTGCATTCGGCAGGAACACACGCCCACTCTCAAAGAGTTTCAACCCCACGGTTTGAGAGATTCGGCGGTTATGGCGCAGGGTACGCAAAACACTAGCCCTCAGAGAGGTTCTGAGCAGACGCTCCTCGCTATTCATCGGATTCGCGATCTCCAGTGGAGAAACCTTGTCCGACAATCCCCCGACGACCTCTAGGCTCTCTCGATCAGTAAGAGGGTATGTGATCACCTCGGTCATACCACAGGCGGCTAGAGCGTCCCTCATGCACTCCTTCAGTTCCCTGAGGGGCTGAGGATCATGGTGGGGTATCGGCGTGGCCATCATCGCTGTCGGAATGGAATCATATCCGATTATCCTGGCGACCTCCTCAATCAGATCGTCCTCAATGACAATGTCGGAGCGCCAATAGGGTATCTTCAAAATCACTTCATTTGCCTTGGAGGCGCCTCCCTGGATGCAACGGAAGCCCAGGGAGTCCAAGGCCTGGCCCACCTCGTCCATGGAAAGGTCGACGCCGATCACCTGCCTTATTCGATCACCAGAAAGTCTCATAGTCTGCTCCGGTTCCCGTCCCGGGTACACATCTACTATCCCGGTGGCCACAGTTCCTCCGGCAATATCCAGGATGAGTCCCCTGGCACGTCGCAAAGCCTTTGGAGCCAGAGCCGGCTGAACACCGCGTTCGAACCTGTACGAGGCATCAGTGCCATCGCCGATGGTCTTGCGCGTACGGTAAGTGTTGGTGCGATCAAAGCTTGCGGACTCCAACAGGACGTTTTTAGTACGCTCAGTAACGCTCGTGGACATACCACCTATTACACCCGCAAGTGCGATGGCTTCGGTTGAATCGGCAATGACTAACATCGGGGGACGCAATGTGTGCATCCTACCGTCCAGAGCTGTCAACTTCTCGTCGCTCCGCGCCTGACGCACAACTACCGTGCCGTCTTTCAGGGTATCGAAATCGAATGCGTGTAGCGGCTGGCCGTACTCGAGCATTACAAAATTGGTCACATCGACAATGTTATTGATCGGATTCAGTCCAGCTGCGCCAAGTGCCTTCTGAAGCCATTCAGGGGATGGGCGGACGGTTATGCCTGTAATGAGGCCGGCGGTGTAACGATGGCACAGCTCGGGGTCGGCTATCTCAACTGTGACGCGCTCTGTTATTGGTTGTCCGTCTTCCACAAAGGACAGGTCAGGCTCCGTGACGCTCTCGCCGGTGATGGCAGCCACCTCACGGGCGATGCCTAGCAACGACAGGCAGTCTGGCCGGTTAGGGGTCACGTCGATGTCGAGGATCACGTCGCCCAAGTAATCTACCAGTGGAGTACCTACGACGGCATCTTCGTCCAGCACCAGAATGCCGTCGTGATCCTCGCCGAGACCAAGCTCCATCTTAGAGCACACCATGCCCGCTGAGAGCACCCCACGAATCGTTGCGGCCTTCAGGGGTTCCAACTTGCCAGAACGGTTGCTCAAGAGTATCGCACCCTCCTTGGCAAAGGCGATCTTCTGCCCAACCGCCAAGTTAGGCCCGCCGCAGACTACCGTCGCGGTCTCACCGTTGCCCAAATCTAGAGTGGGCACCTTTAGACGATCGGCGTTGGGATGAGATTCTATGCTGAGAACATGGCCTACAACCACCTTGTCTTTTTCCCATGCAGAGCCAATCTCCTCAATGCCACCGATCTCGGTACCAGCCATCGTGAGACGTTCGGCCAACTTCTGTGGCAATACTGAGATAGGCACGTATTTCTTGAGCCAGGAGAGTGGAATTAGCATTCAGCAGTCACCTTATGGACCATTCCCTTCTAACACATCTCTAACGCATTGCTTCGCCAGAGTAAAAAATAGCAACAATTGATTCTGAGTAAGAGCCTCAGACTTCTGGCCCTGCGGCAGACTCAGAACAGACGACGGAGCTACACTACACTGCACCCTTCCTCAAGCTTAAAATTGGTTTAGGAAATGTAGGTCGTTAGCATAGAAAGTACGAACGTCATCGATGCCGTGCTTGATCATGCAGATACGCTCTACACCCATGCCAAATGCGAAGCCGGTGTATTTTCTGTGGTCGTAACCCACCCCTGACAGTACGTTAGGGTGAACCATGCCCGCACCAAGGATCTCGATCCAGCCGGTGTGGCCGCAGATGCGGCATCCTTTACCGATGCACTTAAAACAATCGATGGACATATCGACGCCGGGCTCTACGAAGGGAAAGAAATCACAACGAAATCTAACCTTACGCTCCTCTCCGAAGATACGCCGGGCAAACTCGAACAATGTACCCTTGAGGTTAGCAAAGGTGATCCCCTCGTCGACTGCCAGCCCCTCTACCTGCTGGAAATGCCACTCGTGGGTAGCGTCGGTGGCCTCATACCGGTACACCTTGCCGGGGACTATGACCCGCACCGGTGGTTCGGTGGTCTCCATGATCCGCGCCTGCATCGGGGAGGTGTGAGTGCGAAGCAGCATAGAACGTCCACCCTCTGCTTTCTTATGGTCGATCCACATAGTGTCCCACATATCCCGAGCGGGATGCTCTGTGGGGATATTGAGCATGTCGAAGTTGTAGTGATCCCACTCAACCTCGGGACCTTCCCTAACCTCAAACCCCATTGAGACAAATGCGTTCTCAATCTCCCTCCGTGTCTGGGTGATCGGGTGCAGTTTCCCTTGGGAAGTGGGCCATCCTGGCAACGTTACGTCGACAGACTCACTATCGAGACGACCGGCAAGGACAGCGTCCTTAAGGGCTCTGGTTCGCAAGCCGAGCTCCTCAGACAGAATACCCTTGGCCCTGTTAGCTGCAGCACCTACAATACGCCTGTTATCCGAGTCCACCTCGCCAAGACCTCGGAGCACCATTGTAATCCTGCCGCTGCGGCCCAAGTACATAACACGCCATTGTTCAAGAGCATCATCGTCGGAGAGAGACTCAAGCTCTTGGAGAGCCTGGATTTTTACCTGTTCAACAGCATCGACAGTAAGCACTTCTTTCATCGATTGCCTCTAGAAATACGAATAGGGGCTAATTTTAACGTCCCCTATTCCGACATTTTAATCGGGAAAAGAATGGACTTGTGGCGGTGAAAGGCCTAGCCTCTCTTGAAGGGTCACAGGTACGACCATACCACAGAATGGCAGCCTACCCCAGTCTATCGCATCTTTGATCACCCGATTTATCCAACAGACTCTTATTCGCATCTCCGTCACAAAAACACGGAATAGTCAGTGTACTGGAATCTAGAGGTCAGCCTTTGAGTTGGCCTAGTATAGTCCTCGTGGTCCGGACTGTAGGGCACCCCCATTAATATTTAACACTAGCAATTGGAGAGAGTTAACTCTCTAGGACGCTGACATGGAAACGGTCAACCTCTCGGCAATGGTTGGCAATGAACACCGGCACATCCATCATCACGAGGGAATCACCAGAGAATTTGCTCTATTCTAACAAGCAAAGTGGTAGTACTGGACCTGTTCCTGACCAGTGAGATGAGGTACCATCGAGTTCGTTTCCAACGTTTCCAAAAGCGAAGTCAATAAAGATCAGTGATCATACTCCAATTCCCCGACGGGGTAGCAACTGTAAATAGAAACGTACCCGTGCCCAAAAGCCTGAAGGTATCCATCAGATAATTTATTGTTCATAGAATGAGGACGGTAATGTTAAAGACAGGGCACCGAAGACGCCACGCCCTTATACTATACTAGCTGGCGCAATCGCAATCGGGATCAGGGAGCCGACATTGATCAGAACCGATGGACGTAAGATAGACGAGTTGCGTAAAACGAGGATTATCCCAGGGGCCCAGACCTTCGCGGAAGGCTCTGTGATAGTGGAGACAGGCCTAACCAGAGTGCTCTGTTCCGCCAGTATAGAAGATGGGGTACCAAGGTTCCTCAAGGGAACTGGGCAGGGATGGATCACCGCCGAATATTCTATGCTACCTAGGGCCACTCTGACCAGGACCTCCAGAGAGCGGGGATCATCGGGGTTGAAGGGCCGCACCCAGGAGATACAGCGCCTTATTGGCAGATCACTTCGTGCGTCAACAAACCTTCAGTTGTTGGGAGAACGCACACTGACCATGGACTGCGACGTGCTGCAAGCCGATGGCGGCACTCGAACTGCGGCCATCACCGGGGCTTACGTGGCGGTCTACCAGGCTCTGCGCAGTCTAGTACAATCCAGGAAGTTGAAGGCAATGCCCATAAGGTGCGCCATCGCAGCCACAAGTGTAGGCATATTTGAGGAAGAGGTTCTTCTCGACCTTGACTACGAAGAGGATTACCGCGCACAAGTAGACTTTAACTTGGTCATGACCGATCAGGGAAAGTTCGTGGAAATACAAGGGACCGCCGAGGACGGCACATTTTCCAGAACAATGCTCGACAAGGTACTGAACACCGCCGAGGTTGGAATCACAAGTTTGCTTGCCATCCAAAGTGAAACGATCGAGGGGCTTTAGGTGTGTGGAGTCCGTTTCAAGGTTTTTACCCTGATCGGTAGTCCGGACAAGATCCTATATCAGCTTTCGAAACTTCGCCGTCAACTTCTCCATAGTCCACATCTTCCCACACCCCCAGGTTACCGGTATGCCTCGGGCTCCTCGTCAAGGAACGGCGGTTGCCCCTCGACCCGCCAAATGTCCAGAGCTGTCTGAGCTATAATATGGGCAAGGACTCTGGCACGGTACTCGCCCCACTTCTCGACCGCTTTAATCCTCAACGACTTGGCGATCTCCTCTACCACATCCTCGCGATATAGTAGTTCCACGGCTCACCTCCTCAGATGGGTGCTCGACGAGATTATGCCGGTCTGTACGATAGTGTCAAGAGACTAGAAATGCGTCCCTGCGCACTCTCTTTAGGACCTCATACCAGTCGAATCACACCTCTA
>CAYLLU010000005.1:12211-61666 GCA_964384845.1 uncultured Dehalococcoidia bacterium | reverse complement strand
AAGCGTACCCGTGACTAGCTCCTTGTCCGCATCCGATAACAGCTGCTCGTAATTTTTCACTCATAATCAATCCCTCCGTTCAATAATTGCGGTTTAGGTCCTTGGCAAAGACAAATGAATCTTGGCACTGTCTCGTGCCTGCAAATCTAACATACCAAAAATCCAATGTGTTACGCGCACAACGGGGCGGAGAGCTGCTATTAACATTATTCCTCACCATCTGAGCCATCTCCTAAACAGCCGACACTAACATGTCCCAAAAAATTTCAGGATAACCAGGGAATTTGAATGACGGGTCCAAGTTGGCCTTGCCATCAAGTACATCAGTCCGCTAAGAGAACTCCTGAATACCTTAGACATGGTTTTCCAAAACCAGCTACCTAGTGTATCGCATCAGTCCACCACCAGAGACCATGGGATACTTTTGGTAGAATTAAGCGTCTGGGCGTATTTGTTGGCACCTTACCACAGGAACTGACGCACCTTGTTTGGTAGGTTAACCTTATATGATCAAGGCTGTGCCCTCCACCAAGAGGCACATGTCATGATAGTGAGATGTGTTCTGAAGCCCGCTAGAATGGACCTAAGCAACCCTCAATTATCGAACGGAGTCATACTCATTGAACGAGCCCAGGATCAGTCCTGCAGCGATCATTGGCCAACTTCACCAAAATAACATAACCCACGCCGTCTGGCTCCCAGACAGCGAGACCAGTTTCATGTACGAAGAGATGGTAGCCGACACGTCGATTTCCATCGTACCTATATGCCGAGAGGGCGAGAGCATGGCTATCGCCGCAGGGCTCTGGGTAGGCGGTAAGAAGCCGGTTACGATGATTCAGAATACCGGGTTCTTTGAGTCCGGCGACTCGATTCGGGGACTCGCACTAGACATCCAGATCCCGATGGTCATTATGATCGGTTACAGGGGATGGACTCGTCAGGGTGCCATAGAGGACTCAGCAGCCCGATACACCGAGCCGATCCTACACGCCTGGGGCATAAACTACTTTCTGATCGAGAACAACGACGACGCGGTCCTTATCTCGTCTGCATTCCAGCAAGCTGAGGAGACCTGCAGGCCCGTCGTATGTCTTATGGGCGCCGAATACAACTAGAGCGCCCGCATCCGGCTAGGTGCCAGGATATCGTTGATAGCAACGCGAGGCGCACCGATGGTCTGCAGGCTCTCCAACAACTCACTTTTGGATAATGAATTGCCTTATGGAATGATTAACTTCAAAACGGCCACGTCTACTACTAATGACTATACGTGGATACTCGATGAGATACAGTCTCAGATCCGGGATATCCCCTCAGCGCTGATCGTCCCTAGTAAATCCTCGACGGTGTTCTTCTGATCTGGCGAGATCGATAGGGCCAGCATCATATGAGCGTTCAAGGACTCGTGAATTGATTCCATCACTAGAACCAGTCAGGAGAAGTTGACGACACGCGCCCAACAATGTTGTTTTCCCATATGAGGAATAGGAAGAGACGACCTGCAGCGTGAGAACTATCCACCTAGTCTATTACGGTAAAATACTGTCGAAGATTTGCCCACCAAGTGCTTGGCCTGAGTCCGTCTAAGGCTCTTGAGCCATCTCGGCCTCCATCGCTAAGACCTTATCCAGGCGACGCTTGTGTCGTTCCTCACCGGAAAACCGGGCTCCGGCAAAGGCGGCTACCAACTCCTTAGCAACCTCCTCTCCTATGATACGGGCCCCTACACACAGCACGTTCATGTCATCGTGCTCCACACCCTGGTGGGCCGAGTATACGTCGTGGCAAACCGACGCCCGAATGCCGACTACCTTGTTAGCCGCGACACTCGCCCCCACACCACTCCCGCAGACCATGATGCCCCGCGTCACATCGCCTCTGGCGACTCGCCGCGCAACCTCGGCGGCAAAATCAGGGTAATCATCGTCTGGATCAACGGAAAAGGCCCCTACTTCGACGATCTCATGGCCAAGAGATTCTAGATATCCCATGAGATGCGCCTTTATGGGAAATCCAGCATGGTCCGCACCTATGACAATTCGCAACTGATCACCTTCATCGTTCTAAATGTATACTGATAACAACTCGAAGTGTATGGTCGTCCGAGACCTTCGTCAAGAGCCCTAGGTACAATTGATCTATGCCAAAAAACACCACCAATAGTCCAGACAAGGCGTCTGAGCTTGTTATAGCCAGGCGTCGCTGGGTCACGAAGCCAGGTGTCCTAAAGTTGCTAGCTAGGCTAGAAGACTCTAACAAGATTTCCCGCACGTTGCACATCAAGCCTCAAGCCAAAGTCGCTCACCATGCCGGGTCGGAAATAGCCGCAGTGCTGCACAGTGTCCCTGAGTCGGAGACAGGGCTAGCTATCTTCATGAGTGATAGTTCGGCCATCGCTATCGCACCACCCTTTCCAATAGATAAAGACTCCTTTGTGAAAGGCATCGATATCTCGCCACTGACGGAACTGCTTGACAGAAATATCGTGGTTGGCGTCGTTCTACTGAGGCTGGGTCACTATTCGGTCGGGGTCATTCATGGAGAGAAGCTGGTGACGTCCAAATCCGGTTCACGCTACGTCAAGAACCGACACAAGCAGGGAGGCTCGTCTCAACGGCGTTTCGAGAGGAGCCGGGAACGCCAGATCCACGAGATATTCGATAAGACGTGCAAGGTTATACGCACCGTGTTCACTCCTTACAATGACCGGATAAATTACATATTACTAGGTGGTGAGAAAACCACTCTCAAGGGGCTCGAAGATAGTTGTGTCTATCTGACAAAACCAGATGCCGAGGTTCTAAAACGGCGTCTGGCGGTTGAACGACCCGGCAAGAAAGCCATGGAGGCAATATACAGTGAAGTCTGGAAGTCTCACATATACGAGCTAGAGTACTTCTCCAGTACCACCATCTCCTCCGAGTAGATGCCCACGACGTGTGCTCGACTCCTATTGGGCAGTATATCCACCATCCACGGCAAGAGATATCCCCGTAACAAAGGACGCCTCGTCCGACACCAAATACAGCGCCGCATTGGCGATCTCTTCCGGCCGTCCAAGACGTCCCATAGGATGGCGCTCTTCTAGCCCTTGTCTGATGTCGGGATCACTCAGTAATTCCTCGGTCAACCTGGTCTGGGTGAACCCCGGACAGATGCAGTTGACTCGGATGCCTTCCCGTCCTAGATCAATCGCCATACTCTTCGTGAGTTGGACAATACCTCCCTTAGAAGCAGGGTAAGGATTGAACCCTCCCCCCATGCCACGTGGGTATCCAACGAGCCCCATGATGGACGAAAGATTAACGATGGACCCTCCACCAAAGTGTTTCATATGCGCAACAGCGTGCCAGGACACGAGGTAGGTACCCTTGAGGTTTACCTTGATCACCCTGTCCCACACCGCCTCTGGACTGGCGTCGGGATTGAGAGCGTTGCGTGCAGTCACTCCTGCGCTGTTTACTAGTGCGTCGAGTCCTCCAAAACCATCAACTGCGACCTGCACCATATTACGAGAATCATCGGCTACGGAGACATCTCCTTCAACAGCGAGAACCGTACCACCCGCCGCTCTAATCTGCTGAGCAACCTTTGCAGCACGCGATAACGCAAAGTCCGCGACAACAACGTGAGCCCCCTCTTGGGCAAAGAGCAGTGCGGCAGCCGCCCCAATTCCGGAACCGCCGCCAGTCACAAGTGCAACCTTCCCAACAAGCCTCATTTCAATTCCATACCAGATCCAATCTGAGTTAGACGCTCAGGGCGGCCCCAATTGGCAGGGTCACTCCACTCTCGAACTGTTCCCAACCATCATACGAATACAGAATTACCGACCCCTCACCAACAACAGTCCAACCGTTGGTTCCGGATAAGCAGGCTGTCCCAGACTCCACTCCGATGCAGACAACGCCGTTCAGAATGGTCCCCGCAAGGAGCGCCAGTGTTCTATCAGGGTCGCTCCCCTCGTGGTGAGGAAGGAGTGCAACATGTGGCAGAATTCCAAGGGCAGGCTGCCAGTCCGGAAAACCCATCCACGAACCCATAATCATCGCCCCGGCGCTGGACCCGGCCAAAACTGCCCCCCTACTTAACATGCGCTTTAAGCAATCGAGGAACTTGGAGCCAGACAGTACCTTCAGCAGATGCCCAGGGTCGCCGCCAGTCAGGTACACGAGATCAGCATCGGCAAGGCGTGAAACATTCTTTGGATCATCCGCATCGGCGGACCAGAGGAGCATAAGTGGCCAAGCGTCGGCTCCCAGCAGTCCGAAGTACGAAACGCCGTTGGCCGCAGCCATCGACGGGTTTTGCGCGGCGGCGGCAGTCGGGACAATAGCGACGCTGGGGTGTGCCACACCAGTGGCAGCAAGCACAGCCCGGTCCATTACCTCGCAGCCAGCCCTGAATTCGTTCCCGCCGACCAGCGCTATACGGCCCATACATACTCCTAAGTTACTATGAAACCTCAACAACCATTTCAACTTCTATGCAGACGTTCCCGGGAAGGGCAGCTAGGCCCACCGCTGACCGGGAGTGTCTGCCCCTATCACCAAAAATTTCGACGAGCAGGTCAGACGCCCCGTTCGCGACCAGTGGATGGTCTGTGAAATCCGGGGCAGAGTTCACCAGGCAAAGCAGTTTCACGATGCGAGATACCCTGTCCAAGTTACTCAACTCGTTCTTCAACGACGCGAGGATTCCAAGCACTGTGTTTTGTGCCGCTTTGTACGCCTCATCGACACTGATGTCGACACCAAGTTTCCCAGTCCAAAAGTCACCATTCACCGTACGCGGAACGTGCCCAGATGTAAAAACTAGCCCGGCACTTTTCACATGGACAGTTGGCACATAGTTGGCAACAGGTGTCGCCGCATCAGGCAGCGTGTACCCAAGACTCTTAATCCGATCTTCGATTGAACCCATAATTTGCGCCTCCCATAAAATGATTTCTCGGCAATTTTTTAGTCATCTGCGGTAATCTTTGCTCAGTCCGCGACCTGGACGATCATCTCTATCTCCACCGGGATACCGAAGGGAAGATTACTCATACCAACCGCGGAGCGGGCGTGACGCCCGGCGTCACCGAAGATCTCGACGAGCAGGTCAGAGCAACCATTAATCACGGCAGGGTGATCAGTAAAGCCTGGAGTACAGTTAACCATGGCTAGGAGCTTTAAGACCCTCTCTACCCTGCTCAATTCTCCTAGTTCATACTTGAGCCTGGCGATCTGGACGAGTCCGACCGAACGGGCAGCTTCATAGCCCTCCTCCACGCTCAGGTCCCGGCCAAGCTTACCCTTCAACATCTTGTCACCCGTTGGAACCGCAGGCCCAGCGCCTGCAAGGAAGAGCAGACTCCCGATCCGCACGGCGGACACGTAGTTTGCGACCGGCTGCTGTAGTGGCGGCAACTCAATCCCCAAACGCTGAAGTGTGTCCTCACGTATTCCCAATTTCGTCCTCTCTTTCGTCCTAGCTAGTCACTATGTGAAAGCTAATATTCTTGCCGGGTTGCGAACGAGCATGTTGCCGATATCGGACTCTGAGATACCCTTCTGCCGCATCCTGGGCACGATATTCTCAAGGATGTGGCCCATGCCGAAACCTCCATAGGCCACAAGTCTGGTCTTAGCGAAGACGTCATGAGCCAGAACGATACGCTCCCCATACCCTGCATCAATCAGCATTTTTACCCATGCGATACGCTGAGCATCGGTTGGGATATCGACATCTCCAAGTGGATAGAACGAGGTCTCCCATCCCCACAGGTCATACTCCAGATAAGGCCCTCGATTGGCAAGTTCGAGCAACAACCCATCGTCGAAGACTGTGCGATCCAGATGGCCCATTATCACACGACCGATATCCGCACCCTCCGCCTCCAACACGTCCAATATCTCGAACGGTGCCTGGGGATTTCTGCCAGGATGAATGAGTATGGGTGCTCCGGTTTTCCGCTGAGCTAGTGCTCCCCCAATCAGCACTTTGCGTTCGTTGCCGTCAAGGGGCCATGAACAGCCCAACTCGCCAATTATACCTGCTTTAACACCAGTGTCGCCGACCCCGGTAGTCAGTTCCCCGACAATCTGTGCACCAATCTCCTCAGCGGTTTTCTCGTCCATTCCATCTGGATGAGCTGCACCTACATAATAGCCAGCTCCCATGATGACGTTCAGTCCTGTTGCCCGTGAGATTCGAGCTAGTGCCAGTGGATCGCGTCCGATGCCAATGGTAGTGGCGTCCACAATGGTTTTACCACCATGTCTCTTGAAGAGAAGTGCCTCCGAAATGGCAAGCTCTTCATCTAGGATCTCCATATTGTCGCGGCTCCTAAACTGATCATACCTGACCCATGCCAGGTTCTCCAACGACACGGGCTGTAGAGACTTGTGAAGGTCAGTGGCCTCAGCCGGCGGATGGTACATGACCTTGAAGTCTATGAGCAGGTGCTCGTGTGTCGTGGTTGGGCCCAACTCCTCGGGCCGAATAAGGCCCAGGACCGTCTGAGCCATTCCAGTTTGTTCACGGTTAGTCATTTGTGCACCTCATTCATAATGATTTCATCAGTGGGGGAATAAGACAAAATAATGGATTGTGTTCTTAAAGAAACCCTCAGGCCTAGCCCCTTCGACCATATGAAGACGGGCGCCAGGACTGGATTCCCTTGCCCACCCCCAGAAAGACCACCAGCGATGAGACCGCCCATCACCTTAGGCAACTTTTCTGAATGGTGGGTATGCGATCGCAAATAGAAGAGTGAAAGCGTCAAGCTAGATACCTCTCGTCATCAGTGCATGGGGTGTCCCGATCTTATCGGCCAATAAACCGATAGGCACCGCACTGAGAGGCATCACTCCAAAGGTCATCATCGCAATGCTCATTATCCTTCCCCGCATCTCTGGAGAGGCGGTGATCTGGAGTAGTGTCATGTTGAGCGACATGAAGACGGAACTGGCCAGCCCCACGAACAAAAGAAGAGGGAGGGCCTCTAGATAGGAAGTGGTCTGAGCAAACACTGCCAGGGCTATCCCCCACGATACGCAACTCCCCAACAGTAGCATGCCTCGATTGGAGGAATTACGCAGACCGGCGACTAGGAGACTACCAACGAGTGCTCCTAAACCCATCGTCATCATCAGTACACCGAGGTCTTCCGCCCCAACATTAAGGGCTTCTCGGGCCCAGGAAGGTAGTAGTACGTGGTAGGACATCCCAAATAGGACTGGGATGAAAGCCATGATTATCAGTCCAAGTAGTACCGGTTCGCGTACGGCGTACGCGAAGCCCGCGCCAATGTCGTTGGTAATGCCCTTGCCAGAGCTGGACTTGGCCGTCTTACCCGCATCGATCACTGCTATGGCCAATATCGACATCAAGTAGAGGATTGTGACCACGAAAAATACGCCGGCCGTATCGATCAGTATAATGAGGAATCCGGCTACAGCCGGCCCAGCTATTCTAGTCATGTTCATCCCGGAATTCTGGAGCGCGATGCCATTCATCAATTTGTTCTCGGGCACGATCTCCGAAATAATCGCCTGTCTACTAGGCATGTTAAAGGCCATCATGGTTCCAGAAAGAAGCCCCGACCCGATGATATGCCAAAGGGTGATCAAGTTGATTAGATCGAGCACTCCTATGGTCACAGCCAACAGCGCACTCCCAGTCTGGGCAAGAATCATCATACGGCGGCGAGGAATACGGTCGGCCACTGCGCCACTCACGGGTGAGACAAGGACCATCGGGAGAGCAAAAGAGACGGTCGCAACGGCCACGGCAAGTGGCGAGTCGTTAGTCAGACGTAGGGCCAGCCAGTTTATGGCCATCATCTGTATATTCATGGCCATAAACGAAGTGATTGAACTTGTCCACAGCCACCTAAAATCTCGGATGGTCATGGACTCGAATATAGAAGCACTTATCCCAAAAAATCGAGATTGCGGTTCGGCCATAACCGACGCCACCCGCGGAGTCACATCCGTATCGGCGGAATTTGAGGCCAGTTTGCCCAACAAGCCGTCCTTGCTGCAATTCGAACATAGGAAATGGCGTTCAGCGAAGTGTACGTCCGCAGACGTATCACAGTCAATATAGTGACGTAAGGGTCATGTCCTAACTTGAATTAGCGATACCGTGCTCTCCCCTGTAAACTCTCTTAACCTTGCCTCGTATTACCGACTCTTCCAAGATGAGCTATGCGATCAAGGCAAACAGATTATTTTTGCTGAGATTAAAACACCTTTGGATTCCCTTGACCGCTTGATATCATGACCACCACATGTGAAAAGTCCAAGGCCCTTGATCATGACAATCAGGTCGACCCGCTATTCTAAGAAGTCTGGGTCGTAAGACCAAGGAGAACACCGAGTAACTATCGAAGAGCCGTGAGTATCTAACACTTCCACGGTGCCGCCCAAGAGCGCCTTATCTTGGAAGATCTCAGTTCGGACGACGGACTCAGCCCACGACGACTCGCAGACTTGAATGGCCTTGATGGGCTACTCTTGCTCCATAAGCATCGCTCCTGGGTCTCGCAAATAATCCCTCCGGTCAATCACGCCAGTCTACAATGACGCCTACGATATCCAAGTCGCCCTGGTCGAGCCTTTGATAGACGTTAGGAATCTCATACCAGTTGATGCGATGGGTCATCATCGGGCCAATGTCCAAACGCCCCGTGGTCAACATGTCGATGGTGAGTGCCATGCAATGTGCACGATCCCATCGCTGTCCATCGTCCTCGTACCCCATGGCATTGTGAAGGCTGATACGCTTCTTCGAATAGGGGTGGCCAACGAGATTGTAATGGGGCATGTCGGTGTGACGCGCAATGACGACAACACGACCATCCTGGCCCACCACATCCATGCCAGTCTGGATAGCTTGCCAGGTCGATGCAGCTTCAATGGCAATATCGGCGCCTTCCGGAAATAGACCGTCCATCTCCGACTTGAATTCCGAGGACGTGGGGCTAATGACGATATCCGCTCCCATCTCCGACGCAATGCCCAGACGAGTCTCACTCATGTCAATAGCAGCCGTACGAAAACCGAAAGCCTTGCAATAAGCTAAGGCCGCAAGACCAACAACACCCATACCTAGTACAGCTACGTTAGACCCCGCATCGGGCTTACCAGTACGCACTGCAATGTGGCCCACACCCAGGATATTCAGCATCACAGCATGTTCAGTTGAAATGGCGTCGGGAAGCTTCAGTACCGCGTCCGAATTGACACAGGCATACTCCTTGTGGGTCTCACTAGTATATACGCGCTCGCCCTCCAAAAAGCCCTCCACGTCTTTGCCAACCTGCACGACCTCGGCGACCATACAGTAACCATTTTCGACTGGTCCATCTGGGAAAAGCATACCGCCGTGGAGATACTTCCCTTCGGTATCCACAGGAATCCAACGGTAAACCCGGATCTCAGTACCGGTGCTGATTGCTGTAACGATTGCGCGTACCAGCAGTCCGTCGTCGGGACACTTAGGGATCGGAACATCCTCGAACTCCACCTGCCTGGGCCCCTTGACAATGAGTCGATTCATAGATAGGTCCCTCGTTTGTGTATGTGTAATTGGCGCTCTGGATTATTTTGGCAGGTTTTCAATACTCTACGCTCATGTTCAACGATCGGGTACTACCTGGTATCAAAGTTCGCATGTAATCCCCGTGGTTATAGATAATCCGAAGTTTCCAAGACAAAGCACGCGATGGAGGCAGAGACAATAATTGTTCATGACTCCACGTACTCCATTATTGTATTGTCCGTGATAGTGTAATCTACATCTGGTCCCGCCTGGCCACAAGACCGATACACCGGATGTTATACTCGGAGCATTCCATCATCGAGGGAGCGACACCATGACTCAACTCTATGATGCGTCCCAAACCGCATCCCTGTCGATTGCAGCGGCAGCGGCGTGGATTCCAGAGCTATCGTTGGAACAGCGTACCCGTGCCAACCATTCCATCACATCCAACAAGCGTTTTGACTGGCACTTTGTACCAAAGGCACGCCACGGAGTCACCCTGGGTGAGATGTCTAGGTCACAGATTAATGAGGCGATGAACCTAATGGCCAGTAGCCTGAGTGACGGCGGGTACCGCAAGGCACGGTCAATCATCGATCACGAGACAATCCTCGGACGGATCGAAGCCAACGCGGGAGTCGGACGATTCGACCGGAACATAGGACTCTACTACTTCTCTGTTTTTGGACAACCGGGCACAGAGGAGCCGTGGGGGTGGCGCGTTGAAGGGCATCACCTGTCACTGAACTTCACGGTCGTGGACGGCAAGGCGGTGTCACCAACGCCATCATTCTTCGGTGCAAATCCGGCCCTTGTGCCCTCGGGCCCCAAGAAAGGGTTGCGCATCTTGAAAGAAGAGGAGGACATGGCCAGGGAACTTCTCCTCAGTTTGGACCCCAGACAACAAGAACAGGCTACTCTGTACCCCGTAGCGCCGTCTGAAATGATCACCCGAAACAGTACGCGCGTCGATATCGGAGACCCCATCGGTCTCCCCGCCAGTAAGATGGTAGAAGACCAGATGAACAAACTTTTGGCACTAATAGGGGTTTACCTGGGACGTAAACCCGCGGACGTTGCCGCGCGCGCCATGGAAAAACTCCAGTCGGAAGGCCTGGATGCCATCCGGTTTGGGTGGGCCGGAAGTCATCATGTGGGTCAGCCACATTACTATCGTATACATGGCCCAACACTATTCGTAGAGTACGACAACACCCAAGATATGGGCAATCACATTCACTCGGTCTGGCGGGACGTGGATGGGGATTTTGGCCAAGACCTGCTTTCCGAACACTATCGTCTGCACCACACCTGAGAATACAACGATCCGATGTTAATTGTGGCTCTACGATCTAATGCATGCTAATGCATGCCCGTGCGTGCTTACTTGGTCGATCACTATCTCATCAACTAGAATTTGAGATTCTCGGAGGCCGCATTGACGTCTCAAGTTTCCGGATCCGGCAACAACATATATCAGATCGGCTCCCGACTTGAGCTGTTTGTGGACCGCCATAACATCGACAGGATGGCCGGCGCAGAACTAGTGCTGCACCATCCGGACCCACAAGAAGTTTCGCTCATCTGTGATCAACCTTGGGAGGGCAACGCGTGCGGCCACTTTACCGTATTCCAAGATAACGACATCTACCGAATGTTCTATCGTGGCGCTCACACGGTATACCGTATGGGAGAAAGAGCAGAGACGCCCAAACAACGTGTTGTCTGCTACGCCGAGAGCACCGACGGCCTAACCTGGACTCGCCCCTCTCTCGGATTAGTGGAGTGGGAGGGGTCCCAGGACAACAACATCGTTTGGGAGGGTGAGGGGGCGAATAATTTCGTACCCTTCAAAGATGATAATCCCAATGTAGATCCTGATGCCACGTACAAGGCCGTCATAGTAGTTCCTCCATTGGAAGCAGCTGGTCGTCCGCGCGGTATCGTGCCACTGAAATCTCCAGACGGAATTCACTGGTCCAAGATGAGTGAACAGCCTGTGATTACCAAGGGTTACTTTGATTCCCACAATCTGGCGTTCTGGGACACGTTGCATGGGAAGTATCGTGAATACCACAGAGACTTTCGCGATTATCCCAACGGCCGCGACATTCGCACGGGCACTTCCCAGGACTTCCTAGACTGGACAGATCCCGTCTGGCTAAGTTATTCCCCTAGCCGTACCAGTGAACTGTACACGAACGGGGTCATCCCATATTATCGAGCACCGCATATCTACCTCGGATTCCCCACACGCTATGAAGATCGAGGTTGGAACCGCTCGACAGAGGCACTTCCTCAGCTCGACTACCGACGTGTCCGGGCTAGTGGAAGTAGGCGCGAAGGCACGGCGGTTACCGACGGTATGTTCATGTCCAGCCGTGATGCTATCCACTTCGACCTTTGGCCGGAATCATTTATACGTCCGGGTTTAAGATCAAGGGACGGCTGGTTTTATGGCGATAACTACCAGAATTGGGGCATCGTGGAGACCGAATCGACAATTCATGGCGCGGGGAGGGAGTTGTCGTTCTATGTTACCGAGGCAGCCCACCAGCCGGACACTGCAAAACGCCTTCGTCGCCATTCACTACGCATCGATGGCTTCGTATCCGTCTACGCGAAGCTGACCGGTGGAGAGCTGATTACCCGACCAGTGGTATTTAAGGGCCATGAGCTTGTTCTTAACGTCTCCACGTCGGCCGCGGGGAGCATACGTGTCGAACTACAGGATGAAGGGGGACAACCCATCGATAAATACGCTCTGGGAAACTGCCCGGAGATATATGGCGATGACATCGAAAGGGTAGTTAACTGGGATAACGGTCCGGACGTCAGCGCACTTGCAGGTCGCCAGGTGCGCATACGTATGGTATTAAAGGACGCTGACATATACTCGTTCCAATTCCGCTAGTGTGCGCATCCAGTGGATAGCCAACGGTGGATCAGGAACCCCTGAAAGCCAGTGCCAATAACACGGCCACAAGAGGCATAACTATCATCCACAGTAGTCGTCTGGGAGACAGTTTCATAGAGATAGTACTCCGAGGATTCGGGAGCAAATACTACCACACTACAGGTACTATATGGACTTTCGGCTAATAGCGCTGGATATTGACGGCACAATTCGGAGCCAAGAGCACGGCATTTCTGACCGAACGAAGGCGGCTATAAAAGCGGTAGGTCAGGCTGGGGCCATAATAACCGTGGCAACCGGGCGGATGTTCCGCTCCGCAATGACGTCCACGAAGGAGCTTGGACTGACGTCGCCGATCATCTCGTTCCAAGGGGCCCACGTGGCGGATCCTGGAACTGGAGAGGTTCTCTGGCACCGCCCTCTTACTCCCGATCTAACGCTGTCTGCACTCGATGCCCTTGCAGATTGGAACAGCGAAATCGTCGCGTCGGTAGGAGATGAAGTGTACGTAAACATGATGACGCCATGGGCCGAGGGGTATAGTGAACGCAACCAAGGAAGGATACATGCCTTGGACAACCTATCGTCGGTTGCAGAGATGAACCCATCGCGACTCTTTGCCGTCGGCGACCCCGCCGACATCGCCAAACTGGAACCTCAACTAAAGAGAGCATTTGGCGCTCGACTACACATCACCCGATCCCTGCCAACCTTTTGCGAGATACTGCACCCCGAGAGCGGCAAGCACAATGCGCTGCAATGGCTCTGTGACCACTTAGGAATTGAACGACGCCAAACCATTACTTTCGGCAACGGCTATAACGACGTGGACATGCTGCGCTGGGCAGGTTTAGGTATCGCGGTGGGAAACACACTCCCAGAGGTGCTTGAGGCGGCAGACATGGTTGCAGCTCCCCTTGGCGAGGACGGAGCTGCCCAAGTCCTTGAACAGATGTTGAAAGAGGGACACATAGGATGAATCCGAACTAGATGAGTACGAGTGAGTCTGTATACAAACGCCCCAAAATCGTGGTACTGGGCGGTATCAACATGGACCTGATCGGGATCACTTCCCGACTCGCGGAGCCAGGTGAGACGATAATTGGTGATCGATTCTACACCGCTCCGGGGGGAAAGGGTGGTAACCAGGCAGTCGCGGCAGCGCGCATGGGAGCCAGTGTCAGCATGATAGGACGCGTGGGATCTGATACCTTCGGACCCATACTGCTGAACGATCTGAGAGGATATGGAATTGACGTGACAGGCGTATCTACAGACCCTGAGCAGGCCTCCGGTATCGCTATGATTTTACTGAATGCCGAGCGACAGAATCACATCGTAGCCATCTACGGGGCCAATACTCAATGCGACGATGAACAACTTGTGGCTACACGACACACTCTCAAGGGTGCAGATGTACTCATGCTACAGCTAGAAATACCCCACGAGGTGTCGATTGTCGCAGCCAGGGAAGCGAAGAAGCTCGGGGTCACAGTGATATGGGATCCCGCGCCTGCCACTGCTGGATTTCCGGTGGAATCGCTCCAGACACTCGACGTAGTGACACCCAATCAAACCGAAGCCGAGGCCCTCACAGGTTTTGCAGTTACCGACTTACAATCCGCCCAGGCCGCTGCAGAGAAACTTTGTAAAATGGGCGCGCCAACGACGGTGGTGAAGTTGGGAAAGAATGGTGTCTACTACTTCGGGCCCGACGGTAGTGGGCACGTCGGCTCCCCTAACGTGGACGCCATCGACACCGTGGCTGCGGGAGATGCATTTGGAGGAGCATTCGCCGTTGCGCTGGGCGGCGGCTACGATTTCGAGACAGCACTAAGGTACGGTACCGCCGCAGGTGCTTTAGCAGTCACTAGACCAGGCGCACAGGAGGCCATGCCTTCGCGGAAAGAAGTCTTGCAAATGATATCCAGAGGTTAATTTCGCCCTTACTGACTTCTACGAAGAGCGTTCGTCGCTCGGCCCACGGGCATCGTGAAAGTGCTTCATTCGAGTCTGCCCATCCAGTTTTTCGATTGAATCAGCATCACCAGATCTATGTGAGCCTCCACTCTGATTACCTTCATCCGATTGGCTCTTGTCTCTCCCTTTGCAGGTGGAACGATAATGCGAATTGTGAAGATGCCCCAGAGTGTCGACCGATGTACTGCTGAATTCCAACAATTAACGCAGGTACATAGAGCCCAATTTAAGCAAGGATTTCGAACTTGAGGCAATATCGAACCCACTATGTTCGATGAACCGGTTCCGTATTTACTCGGGTTGTTCCGCTCCCAAAAGCTTCAAATCCTGTTCTATCTGCGCAAGTCCGGAATAATCCTCCTGGATCAAGTGGAAGCAGCGGTTGAGATATAGGTCGGCGAGATGGGCGCCCCGACTGTCGGTGGACTTGACCGCCTGGATGAGCTGAGGAACGTAGTGATTCTCCGGCAGGTGCCCAGCTAGGAGGTACATCTCCGCTTCCGTCTCCCTTATCTGTGACTCGTCAGCGCCCTCTAGAGCAAACTTGAGCGCTCCGACGAGCTTGGCCAACTCGCCAAGTTTATCGACACCACTCATAAGGCCATACATTACCTCGTTGACCCCTAGATCGGCATCATCATCGATGTTGTTGACTTCCAGACTCTCATCCTGGACAGTCCCAATGACGCCGACCAACTCCCCATAAATCTTCGAGTACCACTGCACGGTCTCATTGATCGCCATCATCGCCGCGGGGACGTCGGTGAGATTGATTTGTCCTGCGGATAGAATGTCATCGTCACGAGCTTCAGCTAGGTTCTCGAGATCATCGTAGCTACCCAGCCTCTCTGGTGCAGGAGGGAATGCGAAAGCGGATAATTCCTTCGGGCCCATGTGCGCAACTTGTTCGATCAGAAACGGTGGCACATATTTGCTCACATCGACAGAGACCGGGAGAATAACCAGATAGGTGACCCATACCTCATCGGTATCAAGATTACTTCTGAAGTACAGGAGAGCATGTCCCTTGGGGTGCTCAGCGCTGCCTCTATCAAACACGATGTCCATCGCGTGACCACTACTCCATTAGAGAGATCCTCAGACATTATACGCCAGAGATGAGACCTATGCCCAAATTTTTGTGGCTACCAGGCTTATTGAGTAAGACTGATATATAATCCGTTGGGGTCTAGTATCTTAAATTAAATGTACAAACACCTGCTCAGACCAATGTTATTCATGTTGCCCCCTGAGGTGGCCCAGAAAATCACAGATGTATTTCTGCGACCAGTCGCTCCTTGGCGCGCTCTCTCTAAGATACTGAGGGTCAATGACCCTAGGCTCGAGGTCAATTGGTGCGGCATGAGGCTCAAAAACCCTCTAGGTCTCGCAGCCGGCTTCGACAAGGATTGTCGTGTGCTTGGTTCACTGTCCCAATGGGGATTCGGATATCTGATAGGTGGAACGGTGACGGAAAACCCACGGTCAGGAAATCCAAAGCCTCGAGTGCTCCGCTATCCGGAGCATGATTCACTCATGAACGCGCTGGGCTTTCCTGGGCAGGGGCTAGAGGCTGCGGCACGACGGCTGGAAGCGACAGATCGCGCCACTTTAGATACACCGATCGTTGTTTCTATTGCAGGAACGATGGTTGAGGAGGTGCTGAGGTGCCACCGACGCCTAGAGCCCTTGGTCGACGCAGTCGAGGTGAACATCAGCTCGCCCAACACAGTCGGATTACGAGTATTCCACGAGCCTGATGCACTTTCTGAACTAGTCCAGCGCGTGGGCGATGACCGAAAAAAACCACTGATGGTAAAGTTACCGCCATACCCCGAATCCGAGGCCAATAGTGGAGATGAAAGGGAACGAGTCCTATCCCTGGCCCATGCATGCGTCGAACAGGGAGTGGATGCGTTGACGGTTGCTAACTCTAGGCCAACTAAAGACTCTGCCCTATCGATGGGTACCGGTGGTCTTAGTGGCCGGGCCATTTTCCCGGACATGGTCAGGATGGTGGAGGATATCAGGTCAGAGGTCGGCCCCGACATAGCCATCAACGCCTGCGGTGGCATCTTCTCCGGCGAGGACGCTTGGGAGGCCATACGAGCCGGGGCAACTACAGTGCAAATGTACACGAGCCTCGTCTACCGAGGTCCCACGACCCCACGCATGATTAACCAAAGGCTTCTGGATCTGATGGATACAGTGGACATCGATCGGTAGAACACGACCGACTAAACCCGTGTGAACAATAATACAGACTACTCCCTAGAGCCAACTGGATAAAGGAGCTTGTACCAATATCCCCATCGATCTTAGTATCATGTTGAACCATTGTTGAAATCTCGTCCCAAGGCCAATTTAAGCTGATCCACGGTAATATTACCTCCGCTGACAACCAGAGCGATCTTTTTCCCGGCAAGTCTCTTCTTGATCTTGATCGCTGCCGCTAGAGAAGCTGCACCGGCGTGTTCAGTGAGGTTGTGCGTATTAGTGAGATGCGCCACAACTGCGGCGTCGAGCTGGTCTTCCGATACCAGGATAAAATCATCTAGTAGCTCGATCATGATATTTAGGGTGTCCGCATAGCCTGAGCCTGTCGCCAGACCCTCGGCAATAGTCTGCATAGGCGCCTCAACCACGCGATTCTCCCTCCACGACAGGTATTGAGCCTGCGCCGCCTCCGACTGCACACCGATCACCTGGACCTTCGGGTTCAGAGTCTTGGCTACTATACATGCACCACATGCACCACTGCCGCCGCCGATCGGGACGATTATTACATCAACGTCCGGTAGGTCCTCCATGATTTCAAGAGTATACGTACCTGTGCCCGGTATGAGGCCTGCCTCGTTAGCAGAGTGGATATAGTGGCGCCCCTCCTCTCGAGAAAGACGCTCGGCTTGTTCACGAGAGTCGTCGAACTCATCGCCGTAAAAGACGATCCGAGCGCCAAGCCGTCGCATCGACTCAACCTTGCCCCTATTCGCCTCTTCCGGTACGACCACAACCGCGTCGACACCAAAAATCCCAGCAGCATAGGCCAAACCCTGACCAAAATTGCCCGTCGACGCAGCGACTACGCCCTTGGATCTCTCCTCGTCACTAAGTTGGGCGATGACATTAAGGGCACCTCTAATCTTAAATGCCCCCATCACATGGTGATTCTCGTGTTTGACCCAGACTTCGGCACCGATAAGCTCATCAAGCGCACGATAGTGGTGAAGCGGAGTCCGGTGCAGATACGGTGCAATACGCTCCTTCGCTGCGATTACATCCAGCAATGTCGGGAACTCTGGCATGAGGTACGTCTCCTAATAAACTTAGTACAAATATGCAATCTAGTGTAACGCTACAAAGTAGTTGAGGTCACTATCGAAAAAGTATTTTCGTATCGGCCCGAGTAGCCTTGAATTAGTATTTGGAAGTTTGACATCAGAAGTGTAGTGCCTCACACTCAGGCCACAAAATGTGGTGCCTACAGTTAATTTTCTACTGTCCATCTCGCAGTTATACTTCAAGTCGGCGTAAATACAGATCGAGGCAAGTCTAGGTGTCATCAGTACAAAAACCCTATTACTCGGTCAAAGCATGATTAGTGCAATCGGCAAGAGGTAGGATCAATGCCCATCCGACTCCTACCCATCGACGTGTCGTCCAAGATTGCCGCCGGAGAGGTAATCGAGCGCCCAGCTTCGGTGGTCAAGGAACTGCTGGAAAACTCTTTGGACGCAGGCGCCACCGAAATTACGATTGAGCTTTCGGCGGGCGGCATCGATGAAATCCGGGTTGCGGACAATGGCTCAGGAATCCCTGCCTCCGAGGTAGAACTGGCTTTCGAGAGGTTCAGCACTAGTAAACTGACGATCGCAGAGGACATTGAGACAGTCAAAACATTGGGCTTCAGAGGTGAGGCCTTGCCTAGCATCGCTGCAGTCTCCGACATAGCCATCGTGACACAGACGACCACCGAAGAACAGGGAACACACGCGGAGCTAACGGATGGAGTGGTGATTCTCAACGGCCCGATTGGAGCCACTACGGGCACCATAATAACGTCACGCCACCTGTTCAAGAACCTCCCCGCCAGGCGCAAGTTCCTCAGAACACCAGCTGCAGAGGGCTCCCGTGTCCAAACTGTAACCTCCCGCTACGCACTTGCCTACCCTGGGGTTAGGTTCACCTTAAACATCGATGGATTTACAAGCTTCGGGACCTTGGGTTCCGGTGACCTACGTGAGGTGGTCTCAGACCTATACAGTCCCCAGTTAGCACACTCGATGATAACCATTGACACCGACCTACACGATGCAGATGAATCCAAGGTCGTGGTGGCAGGGATGATCGGTCCGCCTTCAATAACTCGTTCTAATCGAAATCACATCACCATCTTCATCAACGGCCGATGGGTCCATAGTAGGATGTTGACATACGCGCTGCAAGAGGCTTACCGGGGATTTCTGATGGAGCGGCGCTTTCCCCTAGCCGTGGTCCACATCTCCGTCCCTCCCAATGAGATAGACGTGAATGTGCACCCCTCGAAAACCGAGGTCCGGTTCCGACGCGAGGGATCAGTCTTTTCGGCACTACAGCAGGCTGTCCGTAGTACGCTCAACACACACACACCGATCCCTACGCTTAGTAATCAACCCACCGGTAACACCACATCAATTGCACAGGGCCACTCTATGCCCCCTCCTCTTAGTCCAATATGGCCTATAGGAGAACCACCGGCCGCCGGCCAGCCTGCATCTCCCACCACTATAGAGACTCATTCGACACCACACTTGCAGGAGACGATGCTACTACGAGATGCTCTGCCCGCACTTCGAGTACTGGGGCAGGTCCAAGTGACCTATATCGCCGCTGAAGGGCCCGACGGCATCTATCTCATAGACCAACATGCGGCCCATGAGAGGGTCGTTTTCGAAAGAGTTTTGGGGAAATCCACGACAGGGGCACCCGAATCTCAGAGTCTCATGGAGCCAGTGACTGTCAAACTGGATCCGCGTCAGAATGAGATGGTCAAAACTCACGCCGACATAGTCCTAGGATTGGGGTTCATAGTGGAGCCTTTCGGAGATCACACATTCATCCTCAGGGGTGTTCCAGCATTACTCTCTGGAAACGACCCCGGTCAGGGACTTGTGGATGTGCTGGAATCGATGGCGGAGGGTGGTGGATTCGAGTCGTGGGAGGAACGTGCGGCATATTCGATGGCATGTCATGGGGCAATTAGGGCTGGCATGAGACTCGGACAGCAGCAGATGTCAGAGCTGACCCGCCAACTCGAGGCCTGCAAACTGCCCCACACCTGCCCTCATGGTCGGCCGACGATGATCCATCTGACGTCTGCACGCCTGGATCGTGAGTTCGGCAGGCGATAGGGGTTAGTGCGGTTTTCTTGAGCGCAGTCCTCGTATGATGAATCCAAATAGAGGGAAGAATCAGCAATAGAATGATTATTGAATGGCACCTTCAAGGCACAGTGGGAGTTGGGCCGCTCTACACACCCTGTTCGGATCACAGCGAAATCAGAGTCGGTATTCAGGAAGTCTATTTCTACTAGACGCCCACAGATCAGATACGCAAATCTCCTAAGACGTACCATAGTCCAATCAACATGTCTTAGACGATTATCTCGACCACTACAAAATTGGTTATGATGCTCTCGTTAACCTCGATCAACCAATTCTACTTAGGGCCTAAGGACTACCAACAAATTTTGTGAATCCTCACCGCGTGGCCCCGGGAACGACACGGCCGCCCAGCCATCAGTGGAACTTTTACTCCACGCCGTCTTAGACGATCGAGGGGGATCGAGGGGAGCACCCAAGAGGGACTATGGATGACTGGGCGGTACGGTTGCACTATGGGTTTCGCGAGAACCCCGTCTCCGTGTCTGAATACACTTTAATGCAGAACAAATGTGCTTGTCAATAGTTGGAACATCTGTTTTCCATGAATTTTTCGCGGAGCCGCGAATCGGCCCGCTGGTTATGTCTGGAACATAACCAGCCGCATGATTTGGTATAGGCCTGACCCCCAAGTGGCTCAACTACCGGCAAGATTAACATCCAGCTATAGGCAATCTACTTGGTAATTCCCCATCGCACCGCGGAGAAACGTACGATCGAACCCATACCCAGTATCGATGACTTGATAACGTGGAGGCGTTACTGACCGACACACCAGCGTGAGATATGCTCTGCCTTGGGCATTTATTACTAGACTACCACCGAGGTAAGTACCAATAATCATGACGAATTCCAACAAAATTATTACCCTTAGGGGCACCGCGAATTCGCCCCCTTGCTTCCCAGCTATAGAACACGGCAAGAAGCAACCTGAAGCTTCCGGAAGATTCGAGGTCTTGAGTACCGCGGCTCACTTTACAGCCCAGTCTCTGGATAGATATAATCTCTCAGGGAGTGGCAAGGGCCGCTTTTGCTTAAGACGTACTCGGAGAATCTAAGTGGCCATACGACCCATACTAGAATATCCCCACATTGCGCTCAGGCAAAAAGCCAAGAAGGTACGCAAGATCGACAGATCTACATTAGTACTAGCCGATGACCTCATCGACACGTTGTATGACGCGGGAGGAGTGGGCTTGGCCGCCAACCAAATCTGCGTGCTACGACGCGTTATCGCAATTCAGCTTCCGGAGGAGGAGCCTCGGGTATTCGTCAATCCCGAAATAACGTATCGAGAAGGTGAGCGAGATGTCGAAGAGGGGTGCTTAAGCGTACCTGGCTACCATGCCATAGTGACCCGCGCTATTTTGATCAAGGCCAAGGGGCTCGACCGGCAGTCGAAGTTGGTTCGACTTCGGGCCGAAGGCCTATTGGCCCAAGTATTGGAACATGAGATTGATCACTTGAATGGAATACTTTATCTAGACCACCTTGAGAGCCATCAAGATCTCATCCCGAACCAAACATCCTCCGTGGAAGTCGAGGGAATAGGGGTCTGATACCTCACCACTCATGAGCCAGACCACAGAGGCCAAAACTCCACTCCTTCACAACCACAGCAATCTCCGCCACGTTATGACCATACTGACGGGCTTTTTTGCCTTACGAAGTGAATCGGCCTACGTGGTTGGTGGAGCTGTTCGTGATACCCTACTCGACAGACCAGTGGAGGATTTAGACATTGCAGTGGAGGGTGATCCTAAGTTGGCTGGCGAGGGGCTGGCCAGACTCCTCCAGTGGCACTCAGCACCGCTGGGTGATCAGAGGGATATCATACGTATTGGACCACCTGGAGGGACAGGACTTCACTTGGACATCGCCTCTCTACGTGGCAGCATAGACGAAGATCTGGGCCACAGAGATTTTTCGATCGACGCCATAGCCTTTCCCCTCTCGGGAATTGGCATACATGAACAGCCTGACAATATGATTGACCCCCATGGGGGCAGGTACGATCTTGAGCATAAAACAATAAGGTCTCTATCACCACATGTTTTCTCAGATGATCCTGTACGGCTGATGCGGGCCCAACGACTCGCCTCGCAGCTTAATTTCTCAATCGAAAACAAGACATCCGATATCATAAAGGACCACTCAGCGCTCGTCACAACGGTCGCTCCAGAGCGCGTCCGGGAAGAGCTATTGAAGATTCTGGATGCCAAAGACGTGACGGCATCACTACGATCCTTGGACCGGCTCGGCCTATTGTGCGCGCTGATTCCGGAGTTGGAAGAAAGCAGGGGTGTGGAACAACCCAAAGAGCACTATTGGGACGTGCTCGAACACTGTCTCGAGACAGCGGGGCAAGTGCAGCAGGTGCTATGCCAATTGACCGAATCGAGCTCGCATCTGGAAATGATCCCTCGTTTCGATACCATGGAAACGTATTTTAATGAGACGGTCAGTGACGGTCACCGACGCAAGACCTTGGCAGTGCTCTCAGGCCTCCTCCACGATGTAGCAAAGCCCGCAACAAAAACGACAGAGGAATCCGGCCGGGTCAGGTTCTTGGGTCACCACACAGAGGGCGCTAGGATAGCCGAGAGGATCGTGCGACGACTACGGCTTAGCAGTCGTGGAACGGCACTGGTCAGTGACATGGTAGAACACCACCTACGTCCCGGCCAGATGGCCGAGCCGGGCAAGATGCCGACAAATAGGGCGATCTACCGATATTATCGAGATGTGGGCGACGCTGCGACTTCCACCCTTTATCTGAACTTGGCCGACTACCTGGCGGCCAGAGGTCCCATGCTGGACGTGGAGGACTGGGCGAATCGTTGCCAGGTGATCCAACATATTCTTCAAAACAAGTCTCCAGTGTCAGATGTGGCAAAGTCAGCCCTGTTAAACGGCTACGAAATCATGGACGAGTGCTCCCTCCCTCCCGGCACACGCGTTGGGATACTCTTGGAGTTGGTACGCGAGGCAGAGGCGAATGGAGAGATTTCAACCAAGCAGGACGCAATTCTGCTAGTAAAGTCAATATTGGATAACGGAGGCGGCGGTGCGTAGATATGCCCGAACACTGATCTTTATCGGCATCCTCGTGACAGCGGCCGTGGTTGCCCTTAGCTTCCAGGAGATCTCCATCAGAGGCTTCCAGCGCGGTGGAGACACGCTGCTAGGGCTGACGCTGGGCCTGGATCTACAGGGAGGCAGCCATCTCGTATACCAGGCTGATCTGAGAGATGCGGACGGTAATCCAATCGCACCTAAGGCCGAAGAAATGCAGTCGCTACTACGAACGATAGAGCGGCGCGTAAACTCTGCCGGACTTGGCGAGCCCATTCTGCAACTTCTCGGCGACGACCGTCTTTTAATCCAGCTTCCAGGCATCCAGGACCCGGGCAGGGCCAAATCACTGATAGGGGAAACGGCCCGTCTTGAGTTCAAACATCGCCAGTTTAACGTATCTAAAGAGGTGCCCGGTCTCACCGACAGTTCGGTTCTGAGTGTCGAGGTCGGCACGATTACCGAAGTCGGTGACGCGGACACGATACCGATCTTCACACCGGGCACCACGACCCCCGTGGCGGCAACAAGCACCACTTCCGTGGAAATCACATCGGTGGCTACAAGTACCAATGAGGGGTCCGCTACATCAACCGTGGCGACTGATGAGCAGGAGATCCCGCCGTCCCCAGCGTTCCTGATTGAGTTCAAATCCGAGGCGGCCACTATCCTGTCTGACTTTGCTGACCGCATGGAAGCCAGCGTGACACCGACCGAAGGAGCGTACCAGATCTTCCCAGTCTTCCTGACTATCGGGATCCAGGGAACAGAGACAAGATTAATGCGAATTCCGTATCTGCCCTTGATACCACTTCCAGATGGGACGATTCTCCCTATTCCCGGGCAGCCGATGATCATTCGCGTCGGTGACACCAATAAGTTCATAATCAACCTCTCCAGCGATTTCGTATCGGTCGAAGATCTGGCCGCCACGACTGGTAACTCACCGAACCTCGTGTTAGGCGAGGAGGCCGGGGCCGTCGACGAAGACTTTGGTCTAACAGGCGACGACCTGGCCCGAGCCTATCCTAGCCAGCTGCCCCAGACAGGACTCCCGGTCGTTAACCTAGAGTTCAACGCCGATGGCACTAGCAAGTTCGCCGAACTAACTTCTCAAATCGCAGGCACGCGCGACGAAATCTCAATCATTCTCGACGGAGTAGAGTTGATCTCCCCCGTGGTGAACCAGCCGATCACCTCGGGAACGGCGTTCATCCAGGGTGCGGAATTTACTTTCGAGCGAGTGCGAGACATCGCCCTCCTACTGGAGGGTGGCCGCCTGCCAATCCCCATCACACTGATCCAGGAACGTGACGTCGACGCTATTCTCGGAGCAGACTCTCTGAGAAAAAGTACAATTGCCGGGGCTGTTGGATTGGCCCTTGTGTTGCTCTTCATGATCGCCTACTACCGTGTGGCAGGCATCGTTGCAGCCGCCGCCCTTACCATGTACGCGGTCATACTACTGGCCGTATTCAAGACATTGCCAGTAACGTTGACCCTGTCCGGGATCGCAGCCGCTATCTTGTCGATAGGAATGGCAGTGGACGCGAACATCCTGATATTCGAGAGGATGAAAGAGGAACTGCGAGCCGGACGTACACTGCTGTCCTCCATCAACATAGGATTCAACCGCGCTTGGCCCGCGATCCGGGACGGGAACGTTTCGACGTTAATCACATGCGCCATATTGTTCTGGTTCGCTGATACCCTCGGCGCGTCCATCGTACAAGGCTTCGCAGCGACGCTGGCTATGGGTGTAGGCATTAGTATGTTCTCAGCAATCACTATCAGCCGAACTCTCCTTCGACTAGCTGCAGTGTCACCGATCGGCAAACGTCTCGGCCTGTTCGTGCCCTCGAGTGGCAGGGATTTGCCGCAACAAGAGTCTCCGGTCGGCACCGGGGTGTAGTCAATGTCCAGAAACCCCGTCCAAGGAGTTGTGATTTGGACTTTGTAAGCAAGAGAAACTGGTTTTTCTTAATATCCCTGCTAGTTATTGCACCGGGTATCGTATTTCTATTAATCACGCCCGGGCTGAAACCAGGTATAGATTTCACTGGCGGATCTACAATGGCACTAGAGTTCCAATCGGATGTCGATCAGGGTTATCTCCGAAACGAATTGGCCCTCTCTGGCCATCCGGATTCGATCGTCCAAAAGTTGGAGGACCGGACATTCTTCATTCGGACAAAGGAATTGGCAGAGGAAGCCAAGGACAGTCTAGTAGAAACGCTGCAAACCAAACTCTCTCCGGACGGAGTAGTAGTCCTATCGTTTGATCTGGTGTCGCCAGTGGTCGCAACGGAGACGGTGATAAATGCGCTCTGGGCAGTCCTAGCCGCAACAGTGGGCATTTTCCTGTACGTCTGGTGGGCCTTCCGCAATGTGCCAAGTCCTTTTCGCTACGGCACTGCTGCGATCTTGGCGCTGCTTCACGACACGATGGTTGTGGTGGGCATCTTCGCTATCCTTGGAGTGGTAGCAGACATAGAAGTAAACACGATGTTCCTCATTGCCCTACTAACGGTGATCGGCTACAGTGTCAACGATACGATCGTGGTGTTTGACAGGCTCCGTGAAAATGTACTCCTTTACCCGAATAGGCCGCTGGACGCCAATGCCAATCTGAGTATCTCAGAGACCATCGGGCGCTCCCTAAACACGAGCCTGACCCTGCTGTTCACCCTAATTGCATTGCTGCTGTTCGGGGGACCAACTATCAGGGTTTTCTTGTGGGTGCTGCTGATCGGCGTGATAGTCGGAACTTATAGTTCTATAGCGATCGCCACCAATTTCCTGATCTCATGGGAACATGGTTTGTTCGGGCGCAGATCCCGCAGAGACCAGCCGGAGACCGAGACGAGTCTTCCTTAAATCTCCCACGGCAGCCTCGTCGTAGACTACCTAATTAAGGTGCTATCTCGGTAATAGACGAAGTTCTCAGGTCTTCTATATATCATCCGTCCCTCACCGTTTGTCGTGCAACAACGAGTAATATCGCATCGTTGCCCAACGCGGAAGCATAATATAGTAGTGCGATGCAGTTAGCTAACCATTAGTAACAACACCTCAACTGATCACAGATCTGTAGTAGTGGCACTCTTGGACAGAGTCGTAGCAGGCACCACAAGTATGGGCTGACACAACTACCAAAGACGAGAATCAATACGGCTTTTCACCCTGGCGATCGTCCCTGCCCTACTGAACCACGTCGTCGGAAGCGACATGGTATACACTGTAAACAGTGGTGCGTCTTGTCGTGAGGGGAGTCCCTAACATCAACAACATCAACTTTACAACACAATAATCAAATCAGAAGGGTCAGACTCTACGAGAAGCTCAACTGCCGGAGGGTAGCATCTCATCGTCGCCCCCTAACAGCGTCACGCATCCAATCAATGATCACACCCGTTAGGATCATTGGCGTAACGAACGACAGATAAAATACGGTCCAAGTGTAAGTGTCGCCGAACCTAACTTTGATCTGTGGTACATGCCCTTTGCCCCAGACTTAGTAAGTCGCCCTACCGCCGCTGATGTCGAAGACCGCACCGGTGCTGAACGAACACTCCTTAGACGCGAGCCATGCCACCAGTGCAGCAACCTCCTCAACCCCACCCGTGCGCCCCATGGGGACACGGTCCAACATATAATCCACCTGTGCTGGGGTCAGTTGATCCAATATCTTGGTCTGTATTACTGCAGGAGTTATGCAATTGACCCGGATGCCCGTTTCAGCCAATTCCTTACCCACAGACTTGGTCAGCCCAATGACGGCCGCTTTGGTAGCTGAGTAGGGCACCATCCTAGGATTGCCTTCTTTACCCGCAATCGAGGCGATATTCACGATGCGCCCATAATCATGTTCCATCATATGAGGTATGACCGCGTGGCAGAACAAGAAGACGCCACGAAGATTGGTCCTATATACGCGGTCCATCTCTTCAACCGGGATTTCCCAGATGGAACCCACATTACCTGCAATCCCTGCGTTGTTAACTAAAATGTCGACGCGTCCCCATAGCTCCAATGCTTGTGCAACGCTCGCCGCAGCGACAGCGTGATCGCCCACGTCACCCAACTGAATACGGACATCGATCCCCTCGGCCGCAAGTTTCCCAGCTGCCCGCTCCATCTCATCACGATCTAGATCGACAACCAAAATTCGCGCGCCCTCGCTTCCCAGCCTTGAAGCGATGGCCTGGCCTATGCCAGTTGCCGCACCAGTTATGATGGCGACCTGATCTGCTAATACGCTCATATGATGCCCCCTCCACACGGTAGTTGAAACGTCACGTTATCGCACCAATATATTCTCAAGGGAATTCTAGTTGCCTCGGAGCCAGACATTGTCACGTTTTGTAAATCTCGGAGAATCTGTCCGATTTCGCAAAAGCCCTCCACTGACCAGGGACCAAACTAAGCAACCTAACTATCGATACACCTAGCTACCTCTCCGCCTTAATCATTGAATCTCAACCCAATCAACCGCGGCTCGAAAAAGCAACCGTTTCAAGATGGCACAACAACGAATGCACTATCGGGGACCAGGAAACGGTTTCACAGATGAGAAGTAACCCTACCGGTATACCTCAATGTGGCCTAAAATGATCCTAGAATCAAACACCATCCAGTCCAAATCACTCGCGTTTTCCGTGTTATAGACACAGACATTTGAACATCAATTTGACGATTGGTGCCAAGTCCCCAAATCATTTCACCCGACTATCCAGCGGCTGTATTAGACATGGGATTAATGGAGAGGGCAGACCAAGATTGCAGCTGCCTGATACCAGTCATGGTCGGCCCGCAGCGACACCGGATCATCTGTGAAACGGTTGCCGGATACTACGACATCGTAATAGGTCGCCCCTTCGGCAATCGCATACGCGCCGATGAAGAAGATCCCGATGATTATCACCGCCAGAGCAATAGGAAATATAATGGGGATATACTTCACCTGGGCCCTCCACGGAATCTACGATGCTGCCAATGATCTGCTCGCGGCCCCAACTCCTGATCCCAGAGCTACCTCGAAACCCGCGTCCGGCAGTATCGACTCGAAGGCCGATAACAACGTTAGCACGTACTCCGCCCTACTAGATTCGCCCATCAGTCCAATTCGCCAGACCTTACCGGCAAAATCTCCGAGCCCTCTGCCAATCTCGATGTGGTGATCGCGAAGTAGCGCAGCCCGTACAGACTGATCTTCGACCCCCTCTGGTATATACACTGGGGTGATCTGATCGAGTTGGTGCTCAGAGGATACGACGAGCCGGAGTCCAAGTGCCTTTAGCCCTGCTCGTAGGGCCGCCGAATTACGTCTGTGCCTTGCAATACGATGATCCATGCCCTCCTCCAGAATGATCCTTAGGCCTTCCCGCAGACCGATAATATTACTGACCGGCGCAGTATGGTGATAGACATGATTCTTGCCCCACCAGTTGGAAATTAGGGCTAGATCAAGATACCAGGAGGCTGCCTTGGTATTACGGCTGGTGACGGTTTCAATAGCCCTCTGACTAACTACCACAGGTGACAAACCTGGAGGAGCAGCGAGACATTTTTGGGTACCGGAGTAGCAGTAGTCAATGCCGATCTCATCCACCTTGACTTCGGTGCCTCCGAGAGATGTTACGGCGTCGACCATCAATAAGGAGTCGTGATCCTTTGCTAGCCGGGAGATGTCCTCCAGCGGCTGAAGAACACCAGTAGAGGTCTCCGCGTGCACGGTTGCAACAAGCTTGACATTCTCATGCTTTTTTAGCTCAGCCTCTAGCATCTCCGCTGGAAATGGAACCCCCCACTCGCTCTCTAGTAGGACTACATTGGCACCGGCCCTCTCTGCCATTTCCACCATGCGCCGTCCAAAGAAGCCGCAGACGCAAAGCACCACTGTGTCACCAGGCTCAAGAAGACTACTTAGGCCCGCCTCCATCCCAGCAGAGCCGGTTCCAGGCAAAACCATGGCCAGTTCGTCCTCAGTATTAAACAACCGCCTGAGAAGATCAGATACCTCGTCCATAACTTGCAAAAAATAGGGATCGAGATAGCCTATCATTGGACCACTCATCGCCCGTAGAACCCTGGAATGCGACTCACTAGGGCCAGGTCCTAGGAGTATTCGCTTGGGGACCGCCGACTCAGGTAACGGATCGCACACCATAAGAACTCTCCATCAATCGAAGTTTTGTGGGCTCAGAGCTAACACTACTGAAAATGCCCCCGAATTTGTCGTGATTATGTTGTCTATAATCTCATTTTTCACTACGGGACATTATATCATTGCAAACAAATCCCTCTTAAGAACACCTATGATTACAGAATCGAGACACTCAGAAGAAACTTCGTCGCCAAACGGAACTCTGTGCTATAATTTCGGCCGCCCAGCGGGTTGGGAAAACCGGTTCCCGGAGGAGTACAGCGATGCTTGAGATAGGACTTATTGGCGCTGGTAGTGTGGCAAAGCACCACATCGACGCATGGCTAAAACGCGACACTGCACAGATCGTGGCCGTAGCCGACACCGACCCTAAAAGAGCGACCAAGGCTGCGGCAATCCTCGGAATTGAGCGTTGGACGACCGACTATCACGAGTTACTCGGCTGGGAAGACATCGACGCGGTCGACATCTGCACCACCGAATCCACCCATGGGTCAATTGCGTCCAAAGCAGCAGCAGCCGGCAAACACGTACTAGTTGAGAAGCCTATCGCAACCACGCTCGAGGACGCCGACAGAATTATCTCGGCCGCTCGCGGCACCGACGTGCAGCTTATGGTGGGACACACCCTCCACTTCTACGAACGTTCCGTCAGTGCCAAGGCTGCGATCGACAGCGGGGAGATCGGCGATCCAGTATACATACGCTTCAGCATGGGTGGAGGATTCTGGCGGCAAGACTGGACGGGGAATCGTATCAGCCCCACGAATACGGGCGGCAACGTCATCACCAACGGAGTCCACGCAACTGACCTATGTAATTGGTGGCTCGGTGCCCGACCCGTCTCCGTATACGGACAAGCACGTAATATCACCTCGTCGCAGTTAGAAATGAATGACTATTTCATGATTACCGTCAAATACGACAATGGCGCGATCGCCGTCATGGATACCAGCCGCGCCAACGTTCCGCGCTCCGCGCGAGAGAGTTCTATCACCATTTTGGGCACCGACGGCGAAATCACAACCGGCACGCAACACGATAATCAATGGTTGCACAACGACGATGGTCTTAGTTCCTTCAATCTCGACATCCAGTACGCGTTCGACCAAGAAATAGCCGCCTTTGAATCCTGTGTAGTGGATGGCACGCCACCGCCCGTTACCGGTCAGCAGGGTCGGATCGCACTGGAGATGTGCCTTGCGGTGGAACAGTCAATCATGTCGGGTAAGGTCGTGTCCATAGAGGGTAAATGATGTCGGTTGAAACCATCAAGATAGCGGTGCTGAGCATTAGCGGCCAGAACGGTCACTATGCCGATACGCTGTTCCGAAACCCCAGGGTCGAGATAGTTGCGGTTACCGACGAATCACCGGCACCCGAAGTGAGACAGCGCAACGTCGAGGCGGCCCAGAAATTTGGGGTACCATATATTGAGGAACTCGACGAGGTATTGGAGCGCTCAGACGTTGACGCAATCACCTTTTCGAGTCCCTTCGATCGTCGCGCACCACTGGTAGAAAAGATTGCCTCGTCCGGCAAGCACATCTTCGGGGACAAGCCCCTCACAGACAACCTGGCAGACGCAGACTCGATCATCGAATCGATCTCTCGCCACGGGGTCAGGCTAATGGTTGGACATAACTACCGATTTAAGCCGGCCATTCTACAAGCCCGCGAAGCGATCAGGAGCGGAGCGGTGGGCCTGCCATGGGCCATTCACAGTGAATGGATAATCGCCGCCGGCAAGAACGTGGCTGGAGTGGGGGAGTTGCGCAACCACGGGATGTACCCCCTCGACGCCCTACTCTACCTGGTCCCCAATAAACCACTTGATGTGTACGCCATAACCGGGTCATTCTTCTTCGAGGAGGCAAGGAACAAAGACCTTGAAGACTTGGCCTTCATTACCATGAACCTAGAGCAAGGCGTAGTAGCGTCTACTTCGGTTGGCCGAACAGCAGTTGCACACCCAAATGGGTACGGCGGCGATCAAACCCTTCGTATCCATGGTACCCATGGGATGATCGTCCTCGACGCAAACCAGCCACACTGGAACGCCTACGGAAAATCGGGTAACAGATCGCTGAAGTATGGGCCCGACGCAGCGTACGACACCCTTGAGCATTTTGTGGACAGTGTACTGAACGATACAGAGCCGATGTGTGGGCCCAAAGACGCGCGGGATACACTCGAGATCACGCTGGCTGCTCTGGAATCCGCCCGAGAGAACAGAGTAGTGAAACTGCCTCTGACGGTTGCCGACGCAAACTAAATCGGTTTCTGATCTTCCTGCTAAATGTGATCCCCATACCTCTCATGCTACGAAAGTTTCCGTATCCCCAAAACCTTCTCATCCGCTCATTGTAGTGTAGGCTGAGTCGCGTCTACATTTTGATATCGACAATAACTAGATCACCAACCTATACCAATCATGGCAGTACGACCTCATTATCGACGACCGTCTTTACCTCGCGTTTGGGTGCCGTTGGACCAGATATCTCGGCAGCTCTCCACAACATCCCTGCGCTTCGCCACATGGATTCGGACTTGATCCAGGTCCCTGTCGATTGTTCATTGCACACAAGATCGACCCGGCCTTCTTCCCTCCCCAATTTTGCCAAATACCTAGTAAGACATCCGCGAATGATAGTCATCAGCCCCGTTCAGATCAATGTCCTTTATCAGGTATATCGTGCGTATCGTCCATGGTCGTTAGTCGCAATTGCTACTACTCTTCACCGATCGATGTGTGCCTCAGAATCAGTCATGTTGGTTCGGAGATCGCTGCGCGATTCATCCGCCCTTGTCTCAATAAACAAGTGAATTGTCTAGGTGCAGGTGACATCATCTCGGCGACAGCATGGTTCAACTTTAGTGGCGCGTCCCAGCGTTTCAGCAGCCTCTCATATTTAAAAGTTCATGGGCCACTCGATCGCTTATTTGAGTAGAAATCTCAATCTTTTCTTAGTACGCCCGAGGGGAGAATCACGGAACCTATGTTACCCTTAGTACGTAGACATGCCAAATTGCAAGTCAAGACGCCTGGCTCAAGTATGATCACATAGTTCTAGTGGATTTCCCCCACTCTACTCCATTGATTCATCTGATCCACTACAGACAGCCACGCCTATTGTTGGGCGATATTTATATAGGGAAGGTACCGATTTGAGCCTCACTGAGTTGAAAAATAGCATCCGAAATATCGCCATCATCGCCCACGTTGATCACGGCAAAACTACGCTCGTGGATGCTCTGTTGAAACAAGGACTCGCGTTTAGCGAACGCAAAGTAGTCGGCGAGCTGATCATGGACTCCAACCCACTGGAGCGCGAGCGTGGCATTACTATTCTCTCCAAGAACACCGCAGTGACGTATAACGACACAAAGATCAACATCATCGACACGCCAGGCCACGCTGATTTCAGCGGCGAAGTCGAGCGAATCATGAACATGGCCGACGGCTGCTTATTACTGGTCGACGCCGTAGACGGCCCAATGCCTCAGACTCGCTTTGTACTTCAGCAGGCACTGGCCCACGATGTTTCGCCGATGGTGGTTATCAACAAGATTGACCGGCCTCAGGCCAGGGTTGACGAGGTTGTCGAGCTTGTACAGGACCTTTTCCTAGAACTGGCTACCAGTTCAGAGCAACTCGACTTCCCTATTCTGTACGCCTCGGCCCGCGAAGGATACGCAGTCGCAAAGCTCGACGATCCCAAAGAGGGAATGGCGCCACTGTTCAAGGCGATGATAGACAGTGTTCCAGCTCCTGACAGTGATCCAGACGGACCCTTCCAAATGCTAGTCACAGCGCTGGACTACAGTAATTATGTGGGTCAGATCGCCATCGGCAGAGTATCTCGAGGCTCAGCTAAAGGCCACAGCAAGGTCGTCCTGCTCCGTAAAGGACAGCAGCCAGAGTTACATGAATTGGACAAGGTGTACGTTTTCCAAGGGCTGGATCAGATGGAGGTCTCGGAGGCCTCCGCTGGAGATATCGTGGCTGTGTCCGGTATCGAAGGAGTGTCAATAGGTGACACAATTGCAGACAGTGAATATCCCGAGGCCCTGCCAACTATAAAAATAGAAGAGCCAACTGTAAAGATGACATTTGCTGTGAACACATCTCCTTTCATGGGAAGGGAGGGGAGGTATTCTACATCCAGGACACTCCGTGAACGCCTGTTCAGGGACCTGAGGACCAACGTTAGTCTTCGGGTGGAGACTACGGAAAGCCCCGACGAGTTCCTAGTGTCAGGCCGTGGCGAGTTGCATCTCACGATACTGGTGGAGACGATCAGACGAGAGGGATACGAATTCCAAGTGTCCAAGCCTGAGCCCGTCACCAAGATCGTCGACGGCGAGGTCTACGAGCCCTATGAGCGCCTCACCATTGACACCCGTGATGAGTTCATTGGAGCACTGACCAAGGAGCTTTCAGGGCGCCTGGCTCAACTTGTAGACATGTCCAACGACGGTGAGGGAAACGTACGGTTGGAGTACGACATACCCACCCGAGGCCTGATCGGGTTCCGATCTGGATTCCTCAGGGACACCCATGGCAATGGAGTACTCAACAACGTCGTCACCGGCTTCCAGCGGATGAGCGGCCACGTCAAGTCGTCGACCACTGGAGTGCTGGTGGCATCCGAGGCAGGCACAGCACTCACATACGGTCTTCTCAACGCCCAAGGCCGTGGAGAGACCTTCATCGAGCCTGGAACTTCGGTGTACGAAGGGATGGTCGTCGGTTTTCATCCGAAGGATCAAGACATCGGTATCAACGTTTGTAAAGAGAAGAAGTTAACCAATATGCGTGCGGCCAGCGCCGACATCGTCAGGCGACTGAGCCCGCCTGTAAAATTGAGTCTCGAAGACTCGCTTGACTTCATCGCGAACGATGAACTTGTGGAGGTCACTCCTCAAAACATCAGGCTGCGCAAGAAACTGCTGTCCGACACTGCCAGGAATCGTCAAAAGCGCAATCTCGCCAGGAGCCGAGTGTGATCAGTCCTGGATTTGAAAACAGCACCAACTCGTTGGACAACGCACATAATCCGATCGGCCCAAGTCACCCTGAGCAGATGTAAAAGATATGAGGACTTAGGGTTTCACCCTAGGACCAATACAGAAACGCCCCCATTCCAAGTACTAAATCAGGAGCCTCCTCAGCATCACATTGGATCGGAGGGTTGCACAATTAAGTCGCGACTGACCAGTCTCCCACGATCTGTGCTAAACTGACACGAGCTGCTGTAAAAAACTGATCCTAATCCATCGAGGAGTAATCGGTCGCAACAATGGGTAACGTCGACCTTGACTTCAATCCATCGACTCCTGTGTTCGACGCTAACATGGCGCTCGGAAGACGTCATGATAGGCCTGTCAACGTCGACTCCCTTGAGGATACCAAGAAAGAGATGGAACGGGCGGGTGTCGGGCGTGGGCTGGTTTATGCACCTCACGCCGCGATCTATGACTCCGGCGAGGGAAATCTGTCGTTAATCAATGCGATTCGCGGCTCGGATGAATTCGTGCCGCAGTTCGTTTGCAACCCTTCCTTTGATGATCTTGAAGAGATGTCCACACATGTCGATACAGAGGATGTACGTTCTGTCAGGATGCTGCCAGGCATCCACAACTACCCGTTTCTTCCATGGATGATCGGTCCCTGGCTCGACTGGCTCGCTGAAACAGGTATTCCGGTGTGGCTCCCAGTCGAACATGAGTTGCTAGGCCCAATACCTGGGACCTATCCTGTCGACCCACGTGATATCTACAACACACTATCAGCACGGCCTGAGATCAGAGCCGTACTGAGCGAAGTAAAGTACAGCGACGCATCGTGGGCGCTAGCCCTGGTCCGAAGCCTACCGAATCTGGACTTTGAGATATCCAGATTCGTTACGGTAGGAGGCGTCAATTCGGTTGTCGATGCGATCGGGCCGGAGCGAGTGCTGTTCGGTTCTCGATTCCCCGACCAAGCTCTCTCGCCCCAATTATTTCACTTGCATCACACTGATCTGGGCATGGATGCACTACAGGCGATCTGTGCGGGCAACCTCGAACGCCTATTAGGAATGGTATAGACATGGATACCCCGGTAATCGACTTCCACGCGCACCTGGGCAACTGGGGAAGGCATGCAATGCGTGGAGACCAGGAACAGTATATAGATATCATGGACCGCGCCGGTATCGACAAAGCCTGCGTAAACTGCATCTTCCTGGGAGACGCACGAGCCGCCAACGACCTCGTCGCCGAATTCGTAGCCAGACGACCGGACCGTTTCATACCAGTGGCATTCGTCACTCCACACTATCCGGATGAGGCGATTGCGGAATTGGATCGCGCCTTTTTTCAACTCGGAATGAAGTTCCTTAAGATCTATCCCGATTACTTTCGCAAACCCAACGATGATCCGGCATACTTCCCAATATACGAATGGCTGAACGAGCACGGCTTAGCGGTTATGAGCCATGCGACCTACCCGTTTGATAGCCCCGGCGTCGTGGTCAAAGAGAGGTACGCGGCACTATCCGAACGCTTCCCAAACGTTAAGTGGGTGATTGCGCACGCTGGCGGCGCAAGTAACAAAGAGCCGCTCGAGGCCGCGCGAGATCTCCCGAATGTGTATCTTGAGACCTGCGGGTCAGGAACAGCCTTGGGAGCCATTGAGAAAGCGGTCGTTACTGCAGGCGCAGACCGCATACTGTTTGGCACCGACATGGCACTAATGGACGCCCGCCAACAGATTGGCAAGGTGGTGACAGCTGATATCTCCCATAATGACAAACGTCAGATACTGGGTCTAAACGCTATTAAATTACTGGGGCTCTAGGAATAGCGACTACGCTACTTCACTCCGGTAAACATACGACCTCCCCACTAATACCATCCTCCAAAACATCGTGTCCTATCAGATGACCCCACTCGGACTGTTCCGGGGTCTGCTCCGATCACCAACCGAGCCCACGGTAACTACCCCTCGCTACATTGAATAAAGAACTAAGGCCGTGATCGCAACAATATCAGTACTGCGGGCCCTACCATTGGGGATCGAATCGCAGGTGAATCATGTCAAACACCAAAAACGTCTACGAGTACGATCAGTCCAGCGCCAACTTAGGTTGCTATCTAGATGAAACAGAAGCTGCACTAAACAGGCTGGACCGAGACAACGTGGTCCAGCGTCTATGGCAAATGGACCACACGGTGTGGGCGAGAGGACCTGAAGAGATAGTCAATCGTCTGGGTTGGCTAGCGGTGACAGATTTCACGGCAGAGCATATGCCCCTTTTGGAGACCTTCGCTCAGGAGGTCAAAGACGAGGGTTTCAAGCATGTGGTACTGCTTGGAATGGGCGGCAGCAGTCTCGGACCTGAGATCTTACGCCAGATCATGGGGAGCACTATGGGCTTCCCTGAATTGATCGTGCTCGATTCGACTGTACCTGAATGGATCGAATCGGTCACAGCAACACTCGATCTCTCTCATACACTGTTCCTCGTATCCTCCAAATCAGGACGAACGATCGAGTCTAATAGCTTATATCGCCATTTCAGGACACTCCTAAAAGAGACAGTCCATAATCCGGCCTCGGGCAGGAATTTCGTCTCCATCACCGACCCCGGCACGCCACTGGAGAAGATAGCTCGCTCGGAGGGTTTCCGGCGCAACTTCTCGAACCCGATCAACATTGGAGGCCGGTACTCCGTGCTGTCCTACTTCGGCTTGGTGCCAGCTGCGCTCATCGGGATCGATGTCGTTTTGCTACTTCACCGGGCCGACAATATGCGCAAAGCCTGCGCATCGTCGGTTCCAGTCCACGAAAATCCGGGGGCCTTCCTAGGTGCGGCGTTGGCAACTGTTTCAGTTGCCGGGCACGACAAATTAACCGTGATAACATCGCCGTCCATCGAAAGCTTCGGGCTGTGGGCAGAACAGCTTATCGCCGAGAGCCTTGGCAAGGATTGCAAAGGTATCGTACCTATAGTGTCAGAACCTCTGTTAGCAGCAAATCATTACGGTAGCGATCGATTTTTCGTGTATCTGCGCATGGAGGGTGACGACAATACGACAACCGATGAGGCCGTCCACCAGTTTGTGGAGGGTGGTCACCCAGTCATTCGGTTTGATCTGCAGGACCGTTACGACCTAGGCGCTGAGTTCTTCCGATGGGAGTTTGCCACAGCTGTAGCAGGCGCCATCATTTCGGTAAACCCTTTCGATCAACCTAACGTTCAGACTTCCAAGGACATTACAGACAGTGTTCTGGATCACTACAGAGTAACAGGCAAACTGCCCAACGGTGTATTCGAAAGTACTGTGCAAGAACTGCTTGACAGTATCACAGAAGGCGACTATCTATCTGTCATGGCATACCTGCGTCAATCACCAGAGATAGACCAAGCTCTCGAGACTCTTCGGCGACGGGTTCTTGAGAAACACGGGATAGCCACCACATTTGGGTACGGCCCACGATTCTTGCACTCGACAGGACAGCTTCACAAAGGCGGACCACCCTCCGGGGTGTTTTTGCAGATCACAATGAGCCATCATGAGGACATTCCCATACCCGGCTACCCGTTTTCCTTTGGCACACTGGCCGAGGCCCAGGCCCTAGGAGACAGAGAGGCATTGGCATCAACTGGACGCCGAGTCGCGAGGCTTCACCTGGACTCAGACATTGCAACGGGCATCCTTGAACTGGCCAATGAAATAGCAGAGCAATGAGCATCGAAACTCAAGTCCTGTCAATATCTCCCTGAAGATCCAGAAAAGCGCAGAGCAGTTGACTTCCCGCGAGTTGGATTTCAACAGACAAACGTGCATCGAGGTATTGCCAGCAAATTCCGAAGGAACACCGAGCCCAATGTAATGCAAGCGAGCTAAACATTTGATTCTCCTTAGAGGTTCACAGGTTCGCTTTTTTGCATAGTTGGGTACTATCATCCTATCGCCTGTCTATCTTATGGTCACCATTCCTTCGGACTTCCACAGATCATGAATATCAGTGAGCTCAATCGCCACGTCCTCGACACTGCCATGATGATTCTTCGCCATCACTTCTAAAGTCCACGCACCGTCAAATTCGATTTCCTCGAGAGCTCTTGCATACGAATCAAAGTCCAGCACACCATGACCTGGCGGGAGGTGATCGTCATTGGCTGTAGACCCGTCCTGGATGTGGAGGGCAAAGAGGCGCTCTGAAGCGATACGAGCTTCCTTGGCAATATCGTAGCCGATAAGCCTGGAGTGACCGATGTCGTGGCATATACCTACGTGCTCGGCCGAAAGATCTGCCATGAACGACCTCAACTCCTGCATCGTTTCCAGGGGGCGGGCCTGCATAGTTATGGCAGGGAGATTTTCGAGCGCGATTCGAACTCCTTCCGTCTCCGCCACGAGTGCCAGTTTGGAGATCGACCGATGGGCGTTCTCCGTCGCCACGCCAACATTTTCGAGAGTATAGTAACTTGTATCCGAAGTGGAAGGGCGACCGGAGGCATGAATAATCACAGTCTTGCCGCCAATCTCCGCAAGAAACCGAATGGTCGCAGCTACCTGCTCGACTCCGTCATTACGCTCGTCTTCGTCGAAACTGGCAAGATTAATGGCCGAAAATGGGGCGTGAATCGTATGGGGATATACTCCGTTGTTTTCAAGGGCGTCTCGATAAGGCTTTGAGTCAGGAGGCCCATTCTCCCATCCCATTCCTTCCGCCATCAGTTCCGTCTCGGAAAACCGAGCTGCCGCAACAGATTGGATCGCCTCGATTGGATCCCCAACATTTTGACCTTGCTTGTCGTACAAGAAAAGCGCGCTGGCTATACTATATACTGGCAATTAGTTACCTCCCCAGGTTGACGGTTCCGCCGTCCCCGAATCGGCTGTCTACTGTCGCCTTAGCATCTATAACTCTGCGATGCACAATGCGAATTCGATCTATCTCAATCTTCGCAAGACAACTCTGTATTACGACAAATACGTAAGCCTGATAATGCCCAATTTCTTGTCTGACAAGGATTAAGTTGCGCTCCCTTTTGAGACTGTTACGACATGTCCAGTCCGAAACGACTTCTTGGCCGCTTCAACCACATCCAGTAGTTGTTTCCATTTGTGTCTAGACGGCATTCTCAGGGTAGCCACGGGTCATCAGAATCTTCCTTTCGGCTAAGCCTACGTGGTAGTGCCTCTGAAGTGATATGGCTGTGTCGCGTGGCCACCTGATGGCAGCCCGTGCGGAACATGAACATTGAGTAGAAAAGGACGCCGTTCCCGCTCGACTAGATCAAGGGCCTCAGCGATAGCGGTATCGACCCTGGACTCATCGTCGACATTTCGTGCCTCTACGCCAAATCCTTCCGCAATCTTTACAGGATCGATGTTCTCCAAGGCGACACCTGCGTAGGCCCCCGTCTTTTTCATCGTGCCCTCAACACTCTCAAATGCACCGGCGACGATGCCATAAGCACGGTTGTTGGGGATGACATAAAGAATCGGCACGCGATGGTGAGCAGCCGACCAGAGCGCTGAGTCCGCATAATACAACGATCCATCACCCACAAGCCCGACCACTGGACAGTCTTCGACGGCAAGTTTTAGACCGATCGCACCACCAACACCGTAGCCTTCCGACGGTCCGCCGACGCGCATATACACATTACGCGCCGACTCTCGGACGTCCCTAACCGCGTCGGTCGATACCGTAAACTGCTCGATCATCACCATGCCACCACCCAAGTTTTCCAGGGCGTCGTCGAGTGAGTCTGCTAAAACCCATGGCCTCACGAAACCTTGTTGTGGGCCTGCACGCTCTACTACCTCCCGTCGATTCTTGCGGAGCGCCTCTGCCTGCTCTACAGCCCAGGAGCGACGCTCATCGAATGCAGTGTCGTCCGTGCTTCCCGACACGACTTCCAGTATGCGCTCGATAGCCCTCGACTCGTCCGCCAGAAAGGTTGCCTCCACACCAGGGATGTTCTTCAGATAACTGACGTCCGCCCCCAGGGCCAAGATCCGCTGCGAATCGGTATAGGTGGCTAAGTCGGCCGGCTGTCCTCGCGCGTTCTGGCGAACCCCGATACATACTACTGTATCCGGCTCGAATGCCGCCACGGCGTCCTCGAACGGACCGCAGTGCAAGGGGTGCCGTATAGAAACTGCTCGAGTGTCGCCTGCGATTGGCGTACCAAGTCGTTCTGCCAGCAACATAATGGCGGAGCCAGCGCCGCTCTTCCAGACCCCATCGCCCACATAGATGATCGGCCGGTCAGCCTGTACCAATTCCTTTACAATTAGCTCAGCGTCGCCTGTAGACGGATACCCTGCGCGGTCTGCGATCGATTGGCTCTCGATAATGCCCGTGGTGATCTGCTCGTGTCCAAGCACTCGGTCGTACACAGCTAAATGTACCGGTCCCATCGGAGGAGCTTTGGCGACCCGAATAGCGCGATCGATCCCCTGTGGAAGCCCTTCAGGCTCCATGAGTGCCCAGGTCGCCTTGGTAAACGGGGTAGAAATCGATGTCGGCCCGAAATTGTGGTCTAGATCAAGACCAACCTTATCTCCAAACCTACCAGTGTCACCGGCGAAGGTGATAACGCTCACGGGAAGTCCACCGGCTCCGATGTAGATCAACTGGCCCAAGCTCTGGGCCAGGCCTGCTCCGAGGTGCACCGACATGACCGCTGCCTCGCATTTGCCCTGTGTATAGCCCCCGGCCATCGCAGCAACACTGCCCTCGTGGAGCGCCATAATACCATGGACATCTCGGTGTGCAGCCAATGCGTCAAAGAACATCGCCTCACGAGAGCCAGGATTGTTGAAAACATATTTCACACCGGACGCCGCAAGTTGCTCCACAATGACCTGAGATGGATTGGCGGTTATATTTCGAATTGTCATCGGTTAGGTATCTCCCCCGAGAGAGTGTCTCAAATCCGTGGCCCAGCATAGGCAAATTCAAGGGTCCGAGTATAGCACGCCTGATCGATACGTCTTACCACATCATCACTTGCTGACTACTAACTCTGGCACTAGGCGACGCTATTCACCATTAACCGAATTGGACAAGTCGAGGTGGAGTCAGGACGCTGCGCCGTACAGTCTCAGTCAAGCGCTGCTGTGACACGAACGATTCCTGACGTAAGACACACAAAGAAAGAGCCCCATTCGAAACCTGGATTTGCTCGTCAAAACCATGGTTGACCTATCCCTTCTCAGCAGCTAGACTCCCTCAAGCTCCATGAACGATCAACTGATCCCCTACACACTGTCATCAGGACAGATTTGCGAGCCATGATGGAATCCACTCGAATTGGCGGTTCACGGGGTAGCTAGTCATTAAACGCAGCCATAACAGTGTCGATTGTCGAGCAGGTCCAGGTAAAACTGGGGCTGGTGAGTTGTTCACTTGAACAGTGCTACCAACTACACCCGAAACTTCAACATGTATTCCGATCTCATCATCGACTCCCGTGTATTATCGGTGTCAGGAACGCCCGACTTATCATCCTGGCATCCAGACTGCTATTCCTAGGATATAGTCCTGAAGAGACAACCACGCCGTTGTAAACAAATCTATGAATGATAATTCAAGTAACTCTAATCCTGATCAATCTATTAAAGGAAAGGGCGGAAAGAAAGCATGTTAGAACGATTCAAGCCAAGGCCGGGAGACACAGAACGCGTACCAGTGGAATCACTGCATGAGGTGGTCACAGCTATCTTCGAAAAGATGGGAGTGTCGCGTGAAGACGCCGAAGAAGGCGCCGACGTGCTGATCATGACCGATTTGAGAGGCGTCGAGACCCACGGCGTATCTAATATGCTTCGCATCTACGTCGAGCAGTACACCAGCGGGCAGATTAACTCCAGGCCCAACTGGCAAATCGAACGCGAGACCCCGGGCACAGCTGTAATCAACGCCGATCGAGGATTAGGCATAATCTTGGGCACCAGAGCAATGAATATAGCCATTAAGAAAGCCAAGACCGTCGGCGTGGGAATAGTCACTATGAACAACGGCGCTCACCTGGGAGCCGTCGGACATTTTTCGATGCATGCGGCAAAACAAGATATGGTCGGGATGTGCGCCAGTGCCGCCGGTGCAGGAGTATTACCCACCTTCTCAGCAGAACAGAGATTCGGCACCAACCCTATCTCAATCGCCGCCCTGGGAAAAACCGAACCTCCATTACTTTTCGATGCTGCCACATCGCAAATCGCGGGCAACAAGTTCTCTCTGGCCAATAGGGTAGGCTCCAACCTACTGCCTAATTGGATAGCCGATGAAGAGGGCACCCCAATTTTGGAGGAGACTCCTGTACCTGAAGGAGGTTGGTACAACCGTCTACTTCCCTTGGGCGGATCCAGGGAAAACGGCTCTCACAAAGGTTACGGATTCATGAAGATGGTCGAGGTACTTGGCTCATTCTTGTCCGGTTCCGTCCCCAGCATGTTCGACTCAGAGCGGTTCGAGAGCGGCTACAAGCATTTTTTTGCAGCCTACCATATCGCAGCTTTCACTGACGTCGACGAGTTTAAAGTCAATATGGACAGGATGCTCAAGACACTGCGAACGAGCAGGCCCGCCCCTGGTCATGACAGGGTGCTCTATCCTGGCCTCGCTGAGTACGAAGAGGAGCAGGACCGGAGAGCCAATGGCATCCCCCTACACAAAGAAGTCGTGGAATGGTTCGATGACATGGTGAGCAAACTGGGTATCCCCTCCCTGAGAACGATGTAGATCATCGAAATATGGTACCAATTCTGCAAGCCATTGATATGCCTAGCATCTAACGGGTCTACCTACTCGTTAATGGTGGATCTGATGCCTCACACCGGCCAGTCAAGCGCCATGTGAACTCTTGGAATTTTGTTCAGGTGTTCACAAGCTTTGCACCACGTCCACGTAGCTAAGTCTTGAAGCCTTGTTGGGAGTAAAACATAATTATAGTTGGTATAAAGTGAGGCAAGCTGCGATCCGAAGTAGGAGCGGATAAAGTGGTCCGAATGGGATTCTAACCACAGACGTCTGCCTTTGGGTACATTATCGCCTAGCAGTCTATCTGTTCGGTCCGCTCCCCGTAGGACTTTATTTTGTTGACTTGGAACCAGGACACATATTCTGCGTTCGTTAGACACTTTATACTAGATTCAAGAGACCCCAATAATCTCAGACTCTAAGGTTTCCAACGACTCGAATGTCACCAATTATCACTGACGGTTCCCGGTTAAGCGCCAGGGAACTCCGTGTCTGGATGTCACTTGCTTAAACCAATCGATAACCTCTGGGTGGTATGGGATACCTTTTTCGATGCGCTCCTCCTCGGTTCGTGCCTCAGGGTAGCCAGAATAAAGGACTCTCCCGTCGCCCGATACGGTGGGACAGTCGAGTAAGTCCGTTAGGTATTGGTCGAGATCGGCCTTAAAATCGGAGGGGGCGGAGAAACTAGATACGTCCCACGCCATGAAGTGATGAACTGAGTCCGCTTGCCGTCTTGGACCAGCGCCTGTAGCAGTCAATCCAGTGGTTAGGATCTCTGAGATCACAGACATAGAGTAGCCCTTTTGGGAGCCTCCCTCCCTGGTGGACCCCAATGGTAGCATCATGTATTTTTCAGGGATTTCCGTTTCCTTCATGATTGGGTTACCTTGCTCGTCGGTGATCCATCCCGGAAGCACGGTCTGCCCAAGCCGCTTGGCCAAACTAATCTTGTTGCCAGCAACCACGCTCGGGGAGGCGTCGTAGACGAACGGGGGATTCTTCTCAGTGGGAGCAGCGAAGGCCAGTGCATTGAGACCCAAAAGTGGCTTGGTGCCGAAGGTGGGCACCATATTAAGTCCACCGGTAGTGGTGGCCAAACCCAACATGTCATGCTCCAATGCCATCTGCGCGTAGTAGGAACAGGGACCAAGATGATGGCAGTTGATCACCGATACGGCTCCGATACCGTATTGAGATGCGCGGTCGATAGCCTCCTGCATGCCCACGGGTGAGACGACCATACCATGTCCACCATCACCGTCTATCACGCATACAGCCTTATTCTCCCGAGTGATCTCCCAATTTGGATTCGGGTTCATTGTCCCGTCGACAAACCCATCTATGTATAGAGGTAGCATGTTACTAACACCATGAGTATCGATCCCTCTGAGATCAGCATACATAAGTACGTCAGCGATCTGCACGGCGTTCGCATCGGACATCCCCAGAGTCTTGAACAACTCCTCAGTAGTCCACCTCATGTCGTCAACTTGGATTCTTACTTCAATGTCCTCGGGTACATGAAATTTCTCGAGCAATTCAGCCTCCTTTATAATTAGTCTGGGTCTTGTCCAATAGAATCTGTAGACGGTCCATTACACCCACCACCCCAATATAATACTGCCTCTGCGAACGATAGCGCTCAGGGAGGCAAGAGGAATGTATTTCGATGGTTAGGATAGCGGAAGTCTTTTTTAAAACTGATGGTCAACCGAACGACTGTCCAAATTGCTCGCAGTGAGCGACTTCGGACAGGTTTTTACGCCGCTTCTTGCCCCTTGTGCGTATTTGTGTAGGATATCCGAAAGGCACCACCGCAATGACATCTAGACTTTCTGGAATGCCAAGAAGAGAGGCAACTTCTGTCATACCAACCCAGCCCGTCCAATTTGAGCCAATTCCCTCGGACCATGCAGTCAACACCATCGATTGGATCGCACGACTAGCGTCAGAGATTCCGAACGGTGATGATTTGTCGATAGCTACTACTATCGCGAATGCGGCTTGTGCGTTATATCGCCCAGAACTCACTAGTGAACCGAGTTCGCCAAGGGTGTCGTGGTTCTGTACGACGACAAAATGCCAAGGCTGGCCATTCATACTGCTCCCAGTGAGTCGTGCAGCCTCAATAATCCGATGGATTTCACTATCAGGTACAGGCTTGCTCTGAAACTCACGGACTGCTAGTACAGTCTGAACTGCCTCATATACTTCCATTAAATACCTCCTGAGTTAACTACAATCACTCACTCCCATCCTATTGTGTCACCGTTTCAATCGTCTTGATAGACTTCTTGCTAAGTGCCTCATCGTTAGAAACGCTATAATCACTCGCGGGATAAAATAAGAGGCTGCATCCTCATGGAGAATACTATGATAGATCTGAACGGCAAAGTCGCTCTAATCACAGGCTCATCGCGAGGTATTGGTAGGGGATGTGCAATCGAGATGGCCAGGGCCGGTGCAGATGTGACCATTAACTATCGTAGCCATGTCGATGATGCTGAGGAGGTGGCGGAGTCGGTACGCTCGTTAGGCCGTCAGGCCATGGTGTTCCACGCAGATGTTTCCGATCGCGTGGGCGTGGATCAAATGGTGGCAGCCACGGTTGAGCGCTTCGGCCAACTAGACATCGTAGTGTGTAACGCCTACTACAGTAAAAGGGAGCCCTTCCTCGACATGTCCGCCGAAGGGATGAGGCGCACCCTAGATGTCAGCCTGTTTGGAGCCTTCCATACGTCTCAGGCGGGCGCTCGACAACTAGTGGCGCAAGGTAGGGGAGGAAGTATCCTCTTCATCAGCTCAGTGCACGCCTTCATCCCTGTTCCGACTGCGCTTGCCTATAATTCGGCCAAGGCCGGCATGAACCATATGTCGAATACAATGGCCAGGGAACTGACTCGGCACCGCATCAGGGTCAACGTTATCGAACCCGGATGGATCGATACTCCTGGAGAGCGACAGTTCAATACCGAAAAGGATATTGTAGAGGGCGGCACTAAGTTACCTTGGGGACGACTGGGAACTATCGAAGACCTAGGCAAGGCCGCCACGTTCCTGTCCTCAGACGCGGCGGACTATATCACCGGGGCAGTCCTTCGCGTCGACGGCGGTTTCTGGCTGGAGCACTAGGCACCACTACCCTACTCAATATAAGACGCATTGTATAAGGCTCATCACCTGTAAGATCGACTCTCTGCGAGATAACAGCCTGACAATTATCGGCATGAATTTAGTACAGACGGATGTGGCTTACGACCGAAATCACGTCATCTAGCGAAAATATCAAGGATTGATCAGATTCGAAAGGGCAGTGTGTGATCTCTTGATCTCCCCATAGTCCAAGAGATCACACCACCTACACCGTCTAGTCTTCTACACCTTGAATATCTCCAATTAGTGCCGACGGCCTGCGATGCAAACCACTATCATAGGTGCGGTGACAAGGAGACCGCTGTGAAGATGACTTCCTAGCTTGTGCACAGGAGCATAGACAGTCGGAAGCCACTCGGTTATCCTTGGCATGCGGGGCAGATTCGATGAGATAGTTAGGCTGCTGACACAGTGCAATGGGTCTCCCTAGAATAGACGCAGGACATTGCATCAAGGTCCTAGTATGGTGCCAACTCCCGGTCCGGGGCGAAGCGGAAAGGTTTAGTCTCGTACATGTTGTAAACCCGGTCAGATATGAAGTAACCCGCTCGTTCTATTCGAAGACGTTAAGCTAGTCTTACGACACCTCAGGGTCTAACACAGAAGCCATCGAAATCTAGACAATGACATGATCGGGATTCAGTTCTTGAACTTTGTCCGAGAGGTGAGCTAATGCATGTGAACGATCTGGACACGCCGGCACTGACCGTGAACCTGGATGTTCTTGAAGACAACATAAGCCGCATGCAGACGTTCCTGGATAAACGCAATATTCGCTGCCGCCCCCACATCAAGACCCACAAGATTCCCGCCATCGCCCACATGCAACTGAAGGCCGGAGCACAAGGCGTCACCTGCCAGACGCTTGCAGAGGCAGAGGCAATGGCTGCTGCAGGAATCGACGACATCCTCATATGCTTCAATATCGTTGGCCACGGCAAACTGAACCGATTGGCGAGGCTGGCGGCAAGGACAAGTATCACCGTCGCTATTGATTCGGAGATCGTCGCACGTGGCATATCCGAGGCAGCGGCCGCCTACGGCTCCACATTAGGCCTTGTTGTTGAGTGCGACACAGGAGGTCAGCGCACTGGCGTGTCCACAGCCCAATCAGCACTGGTCTTGGCCCAGATCATATCGCGTCTACCCGCCGTTGAGTTCTCTGGAATAATGACGTACAAGGGGGGGTTCCCGGAAGAGACGTACAACCAAGCAGTGGATGCGTTTTTTCGGGAGACACTCGATCTGCTTGTTGCAGATGGACTGAATGCGCAAATCGTGAGCGCCCACGCCACCGTTTACATCTTGCGAGACGAGTGGCCTCATGGTATTACCGAGACTCGCCCGGGAATGTACATCTACTACGACCGCACGAAAGTACTCCAGAGTCCCGCCACACTTGAACAGTGCGCTCTCACAGTGCGATGCACTATTGTAAGTCGCCCCACGGAGGACCGTGCCATTTTCGATGCCGGTCGCAAGACGTTCAGCAATATGGGAGCCGACCTGGGGATCGGAATGGGGCACGTCATCGAGTATCCCGACGCCACTGTTTACAGTATGTCAGAGGAACACGGGCACGTGGACGTGAGTTCGTGCCATCCCAAACCCAAGATCGGCGAGCGTATCACAGTCATTCCTAACTACGCGAGCCTGGTCACATCCCTGGGTGAAGTCGTCTATGGCACACGAGGGGAAGGAATAGAGACGATCTGGCCAATCGCGAAGCGTGGTATCATCCGCTGAAAGAATCCCCACCGATATTGCTATCAAGAACCGCTGGTCTAATCACACCCCCTGCACAGCCGAAGGCACACGGTAGACTTCCAGAAAGAGCTCCACCGAGATTCGTAGATCTCCAGATCCAATCCTAAAATAACGACAATAGTTCAATATTTCCACTTGGGGTTAATCTTCCTAACATCAAGTTGTACTTAATCTTCAATAGGACTCATATCCGTTAGGTTCTATCCACCACAACGTATGAAGCTTCCACAGGAGACAGCATCGCCTATGGCTCGTACTCGAGTTCAGCGGCCTTTGCAATATCCCTCTCTGCTTCTTTTGATTTACCTAGTTTTGTGTAAATTGTCGCCCTGAGCAAGTAAGCGTGCATGTATTCGGGATTGAGGCTAATGGCCCCATCGAAGTCTTGTATCGCGAGCTCGTACTGATTAAGAAAGCCGTACGCCATACCTCTGCCAAGATAGGAGTCGGAATCCTCGGGATTTAGACGTATGGCTTCATCATAGTCTTGTATCGCCCTCTCGTACTGATTAAGGAAGCCGTACGCAATACCTCTTTCAAGATAGGAGTCGGAATCCGCAGGATTTAGACGTATGGCTTCATCATAGTCCTGTATTGCTAGATCGTACTGGCGTAGGTGGCGGTACGCAACACCTCTGTTGTAGTAGGCAAGAGTGTACTCGGGATTGAGTCTGATGGCCTCGTCGAAATCCTGAATCGCTCTCTCGTATTGATTAAGATAGTTGTAAGATACACCTCTGCCAAGATAGGCGTCGGAATCCTCGGGATTTAGACGTATGGCTTCGTCGTAGTCCTCTATCGCTCTATCGTGCTGATTAAGATAGTCATACGCGATTCCTCTGCCAAGGTAAGCCACGGAATCCTGGGGATTGAGACGAATGGCTTCGTCGTAGTTTGCTATATCTTGGGCCGCCTGGGTATCACGCTGTAAATCCGCAGTTTCAACAAATTCATTAATATTGGATGCCGACTGACTACCACCACAAGTGGCGATAGCCAATGCAAGAAGTGCTAATCCCAACACTAATACAGCTTTATGTCTCATTCCAGCTTGCATGAATATATCCTTTGAAACAGTATAGCTGGAACAGTATAGCCTAGGGGCAGAAATAACGGGCCTTAGTATGGTTGATAATCACTAGGACAAGCGGATGAATAGTTGGGACGCTGTTGGGGTTTATGAGGCTGTTGTTAGGCAGAGCTAGGACATTTCTAAGAGCCCCATCTCACGCCCATATAACGTTTGAATGATGCGATAACTGTGATCAGTATTGGTGTCACAGATACAAAGCTTTTACCCGTAAACTAAGTACCAATATTGCCTTGACACTAAGAGTCACTACTGTGAGTATGAATGGTCCAATGAAATAGGAGGTATCGATGCTCAGTTCAAAGACTACGGGGTGGTCCCTCATAATGGGATTCGTCACTTTGGCCATCTTTATGGCAACAGGCATAATTGAAGGTGATCACAAGGACGATGCTGCAGAGATTGCTTGGCTCGTGGCAAACAACGATTGGAAGTGGTTATTGCCAATGACAATGGTTGCCGGTCTCACCATGCTTGTATTTACGGCTGGTATAGTCTCCTGGGCTCGCAGCATCGATGAGTCCAATAGTGCACTGACCTATGCCACATACTTCCCCGTATTGTGCCTAGCAC
>CAYLLU010000005.1:0-12201 GCA_964384845.1 uncultured Dehalococcoidia bacterium | reverse complement strand
AGGCGACCATGACACCAGAGCCGAAGAGATCGCATGGCTTATCGCTGACAAGGATTGGCAGTGGCTAGTGCCGATCCAGATGATCGGCTGTCTTACCATGCTCATATTTACCGCTGGAATGCTCTCATGGATTCGTAGCATCGACGAGTCCGCTCCGGCCTTAAATTACAGCAAATATTTCGTGTTGTTGGGTCTAGTCGTGAGTTGGGTAGGTATCATCAGTGGCGGCGCAGGTGCCGATATGGCTAAGGACAACACAGATGCGGCTATCGCACTACGGCAACTCAGTGACATGTGTGGTTTCTTAGGAATCGTGATGATGATGATCAGCTTCTTCCTCATAGGAACTACCGCGTATCTTAAGAAGTCGGGTACTCCGGCTTTAATGGGGCTTGTTGGATTAGCAGGGATAGTGGGGGCCGTCGGGTGCTTCATCCCGGGATTTGCTTGGGTGGTATTCATGGCTATTTTCCCAATTAACCTAATCCTTGTTGCGATTGTCGGCATACAGAAAATCCGCGCTTAAAACCAACGACAACGAATTGCTTGGTAAAGAATGCGCCCTCAAATTTGAGGGCGCATTCTTTATGCGTAAGTTCCCAGAAAACGGTGGGACTTTTGAAAAATGTCTGAGCTCACTTGTTCTAGCATCAGTAGTTTAATAGTTTATTTCCTGGTTGTAGCGGGTCTAAGTTCAGATAACTCCAAAGCAAACTGAATACCATGAATCGGTTCTAGATAACCATTGGCTCTAAACAAGAAACCCACTCCTTCTTTTAGTTACGGTCGTAGTCAAATTGTAATTATGTTCAATATGAACAAGAAGTGAGGATAGGGCTGGAGCAGTCTACAAACGTCTTAATCGTTGGAGCGGGAGACCGGATTCGAACCGGCGGCCACCTGCTTGGAAGCTATCCGCAACTTAGAGATGTACTTAAGTAGCAGTAGCACTTGCTAAAAAGTGTCCAGTTGTAATGTGGATCAATCGCTGTTTTCTGTGAGTGGTTTCAGAAGATAAGTGACGCGGATTCCCACAGTTGAATTAGTATCCTCGCCTAAGCCCCAACACCCTCCATTTGAACCTAGGTGAAACTGCCTCTATGGGGCAGGTTCATGCGAAATAAAACCTAAGTGGCCAAAAGTACTCATGTGAGATTAAATAGAATTGGTGATTAGGGATATAACACTGACAGAGTCTTACGCATTTAGAAGGCATAATCGCTTGGAATGATAGTTGAATTTACCAGAAAAGACCTTCCCAATATTCTCACCGTGATTAACGACGCCGCGTTGAAATATAAAGGGGTCATTCCAGATGATCTTTGGCACGAACCTTACAAGTTAAAACGAGAACTAATCAATGAGTTAGATAATGAGGTTCGCATGTTTGGATATGCTAAAAATAACACACTGATCGGGGTAATTGGAATTCAGGAGTTGAGAGAGGTCACTTTAATAAGGCATGCCTATACACTGACCGATTATCAAGGAATAGGTATAGGCAAATCTTTATTGCAGCATTTGTTTAAGGTCAACAAACATTCTAGGTTGCTTGTCGGCACATGGCGGGATGCCTCTTGGGCAATTAGCTTTTATATGAAAAATGGGTTCTTTATCCATACGAGAAAACAGTCTGCTCAATTGCTTGACAGGTATTGGCAAGTCTCTCTGAGACAAATGGAAACTTCGGTAGTACTAGAAAAATGCATGAGGCAGGGTTATGCGGGGTGGCGGCTTGAACCTTCCGCATCTGAGAACGAGATTTCTGGAGAAATGCCATGAGAATCAAGGAGATTCTAGCCGCACCGATAAGAAGGCCCGAGGCTATATTCCTCAATTGGACTCCCAACGAGCCCGATCACCGACGTCCGGGTGGTGGTGGCCCTAAAGACCTGTGGGACTGGGCCCACCCAATGTCTAGGTACCCGAAAGTCAAGTCTGATCGCAGCCTGAGGCGACTGAGCCCGGACCGCAACCTAGGCTGCATTGTCACGGCCGAAGACGGGACGTGGGGCTTCGGGTCCACAAGCTACAACGGCCCAGTTGTCCCCATCATCAATGAGCAGTTCGCGCCCGTGCTGATAGGTGAGGAATGCATGGCAACGGAGAAGTTGTGGGACATGATGTACCGGATGACATCTCCCTACGGTCCGGGCCTGGGAAATTGCGCCATGAGCGCAGTTGACATCGCCCTCTGGGACCTCAAAGGTAAGCTCCTCGGCAGACCAGTATACGAGCTACTCGGTGGACCGGCCAGGGATAAGGTCACCTGCTACGCTTCGGGCAACAATACCGAATGGCACATGAAGTTGGGATTTAAGGCGACCAAACTTTTTTGCCCTGCCGGACCAGCGGACGGCCTGGCAGGCCTGGACGCCGACGAGGAGTTGGTGTCTAGGACGAGGGAGCTCGTCGGGACCGGCGTGGAGCTGATGCTAGACTGCTGGATGGCGCTGGACGTGGAATTCGCCGTGCGGTTGGCAGAGCGACTGCGCCCTTATGACCTCAAGTGGATGGAGGACTGTCTTATGCCCGAGGACATCGACGGCTACGTCGAACTGCGCAAGCGGATACCATGGCAGTCGCTGGGAACTGGGGAGCACTGGTTTTCCATCCTACCCTTCTTCTCTGCCACTAGCCGCCGCATCGCCGAAGTACTACAACCGGACGTCAATTGGGTTGGTGGCATCACAGCCGTCGTCAAGATCTGCCACTATGCCGAAGCAGCGGGGATCTCAGTGATTCCCCACTGTGGTGGTAACGTCGCCGAGGGCCAGCACCTCGCACTGGCAATGCCCAGCATGCCATGGGCGGAATTCGGACCTGGCGCTCCCGATGTGCCCTTGGTCGAGTCCTTTCGTCGCATTCCGGGCACGGTCGTGCCAGAGAACGGATGTTTGGTGCCCAGCAACGCTCCCGGCCTCGGATTGGACATATCCAAAGGGGACCTAGAGATGGCCCTCACATAGCATCCTCGCTATCCACCGGCTATCCTCGCAACCTGTTATAGAGGCACTTCGGCGGAAGTAAGATCGCTCTCTTCGATCACTCGCATGACCTTCCATTGTCCTCCCAGATAGCGGAAAAGGAACGCGAATCCGAGGACGGCGATGTAGATTGTAAGAATGCCCAGGCCCACTAATATCTCAGCGTCGAGCAACACCATCGCAATGTAGCTCGGTACCACCAGCCCTAACACCGAGACGAGCAGGGTCATGAACATGATATATCGAGTATCTCCCGCGCCTTTGAGGGCCGACGAGAAAACGATGCTCATTGCGTCGAACAGGCAGAAGACTGCCACGAAGCGAAGTGAGGCGATGGCGATTGGCCTAATTTCGGCAAAGCTCTCCGCATCTGCCTGGGCCGAAAAAAAACTCAGAAACACGCCTGGGACAAACCAATACAGCGCCGCCGCGGTCACCATGTATATGAAGCATATGTGCGCTCCGGCGTAGACGCTTCTCTCCGCAAGGTCAAGCCTATCCCTTCCTAGAGATTGCCCAACTAGCACGGAGATCGCTATCCCAACTCCAATCATCGGCAGAAAGGCGAGTATATTAATGTTTATGGCGACATTTATTGCCGCCAGCGGAACTGTTCCCAAGCGTCCCACGAAAAGAATGAAGACGGTGAACCCAATCAAGTCTATGAAGAACTGGAATCCGTTGGGGAGTCCGAACCGTACGAGGCGCCTGAACAAGGCTTGGTCGAAGCGCCACCCTGACATAGTGCGATATTGGGCATTGTTCGCGCGCTTCGAAAGCAACACAAGGTAGACGATGAACCCCACGATTGACGAGATAATAGTGGCTATTGCGGCCCCTTTAATCCCAAGCTCCGGGAAGCCCCAATGGCCAAAAATCAAGACATAGTCCATGAGCGCGTTAATGGATGTCGCAAGAACATTCCCCCACATTACGGGCCACGTTCTGCCACGCCCTGAGAAGAACCCCGTCACAGCAGCAGATGCAACGAATGGCATGGCTCCTAGACAGAGCAAGCGAAAGTACACAATCTCCTTCTCGCGGATATCGACGTCGTGTCCGACAAATCGAAAGAAAATACCCGCAAAAGGCACAAGCACGAGAAGTACTACCCCGCCAATCATCGCTATATAGATACCCTGCCAAACGGTTGGCCCAATGCGATCGTGACGCCCTGCCCCATGATATTGCGCCACGAATGTGCTTGTGTAACTGGCTGTTCCCATGAACAGAGTCATTATTGCGAAATTGAGCATGCCGGCCGGCATCGAAGCCGCGACGGCTCCTGCTGAGTACCATGTCAGAAACATCCGGTCGACGAACAGCATGATCGCCACCGAACCCATGCTCAGGACGAGTGGAAAGGCAATCGACAGCACCTGTCGGTAGCCATTCTCGCGATTCCAGCGGCTGCCCAAGGACCAGATTTTTTGCTCAGAACTCAACAAATTGACCCTTCCGATCACTCACCCAGAAGACTCCGACCCGTCTCACTTCAGCGAATCCCGAATCCTAGTATCGTAAACATCCTTATCGCAAACATTGAGATCATGCAAACTGAACAACTTGCAGCGGCGAATGTTGGAAGGAGCGCTCTGTCTAGAAGTGAATCAGAACGCAATTGTAACGAGTTCGCCTAATTAGCGTCCGAGCCCTAATTAGTAATCATCGATCAAAAACGATATCCTATTAGAGCCTAGGCCCAAGACAGTCTACCTCACAATAACCTTATAAGCCCTAGTAGCATCCTCGCTGTTCGCTTGTTCAGCGTAAACCTGTTCAAAGTAAAAAGGAGTATACGAACTTGGTAAAAATTTCTCATGGTTTGAAAGCAGTTGAATGGGGATCGGTGTTAGCCATATTGATTTTGATGTTGGCATGTACTTCTGATAGGGAGTCAAATCTAAGTCAATCTACCCAAGACATTTCTGAGCCGATCAGTGTGGTTGATGCGTTGGGTCGAACGGTATCATTCGAGTCAGTTCCAGAGAGGATTGCTGCAATAAGCCCAACGGCTACAGAAATACTATATGCAGCTGGAGGAACGTCCATTTTGAGAGACAGATCTTCAAATTTCCCTTTGGAAGTACAGTCGTTACCAGATGTTGGTAGTGCATATGCCCCATCTATAGAGACTTTGGTGAGTGCGAAGCCCGATCTCGTGCTAATAGAGTCTATAACTCAAGCCAGATTAGCATCCGACTTAGAACAGGTTAATCTTAAAGTTTTGGCGGTTAAATCTGAGACTATTGATGACATCAAGAATTACATAATCAAGGTCGGACAAATCATAGGAAAAGAAACCGTTGCCTCCAATAAAGTTTCTGAAATAGAGAAACGATTGGCTGAAGTTGGCCAAGCGGATGGTAGAAGCGTTCTCATATTGATAAGTGATCAAGATCGTAATCTTTATGCAGCTAGACCTGAATCCTACACCGGTCTAATTGCAACCACTTCGGGATTGATAAACAAAGCGGAAGGCCTGCCTGATTCTGGACCGTTCCCAGGCTTTTCCTTGATGTCTCCTGAGGCCATACTTGTAGCAAATCCAGATGTGCTGATAACGATAACTCCTGCACCGGAACCAGCACCAAGATTGTCAAAAACGATCACTCAAATACCACCCTTTTCTTCTTTAAAAGCTGTACTAAACATGAGGATATTTGAGGCAGATGCCGCATTGTTTCTCCAGTCCCCAGGTCCAAGAATAGTTGAAGCTGTAGAATCCCTCAAGCAAGGCCTAGATTTCAACAACAGCAAATAATAACGTGAGTTACGTAATTAAATACTGCTCTATATTTGCTCTCTTACTTGGCTTGTTTTTAATTGGGTTATCTGCAGGTCCGAGTGATCTTGATCAGAAGGAAATCATTAATGCTTTGTTAAAATTAGATCGAGAAGAATTCGCTGATACCATTGTTTGGAACATTCGGTTGCCAAGGATTGCGGTGAGTTTTTTGACAGGAGCTTCACTCGGTCTTGCCGGTGTTTTAATACAACTATCAAGTCGTAGTACATTCGGAGACCCTAATCTATTTGGAATAGGTGGTGGCGGAGCAATATTTTTGGCTTTAGTCACTGCAGGGATGGTTACTACGGGACACTTTGCGAGTTTTGCTGGCTGTGTAATTACTTCACTGGTAGTTGCTCTGATACTTGCTAAACTGATTGCCAGTAAAGATCTTTCCCCCGTAAAGCTCACAATAATGGGAATCGCGGTGGGTGCGTTAACTGTATCTGTTAGCACATCCATCATATCTCACGGTGAGGTATTCCCGACACAAGTGATGGGTTTGATTGGTGGATCTTTCACTGGAAGCAACTGGGAAACATTCCAATATTTGTTGCCAACAGTCGTTATCTGTTTTGGAATATCGGCCGTAATATCTCGGAAATTCTATCCGATAATGTTGGGAGATACTCTTTCTCGATCGTTGGGAGTAGATCCAATCAGAACCAGATATATTGCGATGAGTATGGTAGGGATATTAACAGGAGGGTCTGTATATTCAGGAGGATTAATAGGTTTTGTAGGTTTGGTTTCACCTCATATTACAAGGCGCATTTTCTCTAACAATCCCTTGGGTCTTCTCATTGGTTCTTCGATGGTAGGTGCTGTTATAACTCTCGGTTCGGATCAACTATCCCGACTTTTATTTGCACCTACTGAACTTCCAGTAGGTATGGTCACCACAATTTTTGGAGCTCCTATGATGATCTATCTGGCCTTGAAAATGAAATGAATATAACTGTTAGAGACCTAAAATTAAGCATCGATAATATTAAAATACTAAAGGGGATATCTTTTACGATTCCCGATTCAGGTTTCACAAGCATAATTGGCTCAAACGGTTCAGGGAAATCATCGATACTAAGAATCATTTCCAGTGATATTGATACCTATTCTGGTTTTGTAACTGATATTGCCGTGGGCAATATCACATATCTACCTCAAGATATAGCACCTCCGTCTTTTCTCAGTGTGACTGAAATAGTGTGCCTAGGATTCTATGGACGCGGATTGACAAGTTGTGAAAAAAAGATAGCCGTGGAAAAACTTCTGGATTCATGTGGAATTGCCCATATAGAACACCAGACATTCACAGATATATCTGCAGGTGAAATGCAAAGAGCATGGCTAGCATTCGCATTAGCACAGGCAAAAAATCTAATCCTCATGGACGAATCCTTAGCAGTTATAGACCGACCCGCTCGAACAAATTTTTTCAAGCTACTTAGGTCGATTGTGGATGGTGGTAAAACTTTAGTGCTTGTAACCCACGATGTTGATTTGGCTGTCGAATTTAGTGACAATCTATTGGTCCTGAAAGACGGAAGAAAATTATTCGACGGTAACCCCTCAGATTTTCATTCAGACCTTTCCTCCTATCAGCTATGACTCAGGTAATCTGATGAGGTTCTCAAATGGTTCGAAAAGTTGCCGGTAAAATATACACTAGGTAGTAAAATCGGCTCGATTTCCTAGTACAACGTGGCCATAGAGAAATATCCCACACCTGCATCACAACAGTCTTATAAGCCTTAGCAGCACCCTCGCTGTTCACCTGCCAGCCCCAACTATTGGCAGCCTAGCCTTAGTCCTGACTTTTGGATCAACACTAAATGCTGGTCTCGTTACGTTACCGTGAATATAGAATGTTCTGGGTGGGCAACGCTTCCTCCAATATTGGAATTTGGATGCTCGGAGCAGGTCGTCTCTGGCTGATGTACAAATTGACTAACTCCGAGATGATGTTGGGCCTACTTACTTTTGCAAGCGTTGGGCCAATCCTTTTACTTTCGATGTGGGGGGGAGTGATTGCAGATCGAGTAGACCGCGTAAGGTTGGTTACAATTACACGGGCGATGTTCGCAGTTACTGCGATATTGACTGGAGCATTGATTACTTTCAATATTATTTTGCCCTGGCATCTCTTAGCTATCTCACTATGTAATGGAATCCTTCTGTCTTTCGATATACCATGCCGGCAAGCTATCGTTCCAAACCTCGTCCCTCGGCAACACCTGGTGAACGCAATTTCCCTTCAATCGATGTTGGGAAGTGGTTCAGCTGTACTCGGCCCATCTCTTCTGCCACTCTTGATCCATCTCTGGAATATCGATGGGGTTTTCTTCTTTGTGGGCGCCGCCTACGCCTTCACAACGCTCATGTTCGCCGGATTGAAATCACACCCTTTACCAAAGGGTTCTAAAGTAACAAGCCCGTGGACTGACCTCTTATCTGGCTTCTCATATATCCGAAGTCGACAGGTTGTAGTCGGACTGATATCTATCGGTATGGTTACAGGTCTTTTCGCCTCTTCGCTTCCTACTTTGCTGCCGTTCTTTGCGACAGACATCCTCAATGGCGACATCCGAACATACAGCATATTGCTTCTCAGCAGTGGCATAGGTGGTATGACAGGAGCCTTGGCATTAGCAAGTTTTGCCGCCCTACGGCACTCATCATTTGTTCAAATCTTGACTGGTGGTTGTTTGGGAATGGGATTCATGTCATTGGCAGGTATTAGTTGGATTCCAGCAGCCATTGCTGCAATTGCAATTATTGGGGCTTGCAGTGTGAGTTTTGGAACTATCAATAACACTTTGCTACAAAGCCTATTGGACGATGCGTATCGTGGCAGAGTTATGAGTATTCATCAGATTGGCTGGGGTGCTTCTGCTATTGGGGGTATTTTTGTTGGCGTCCTAGCAGAAGTGGTAAACGTGCCTTTCACTTTCTTATTATGCGGCGTAATCACTACAGTGAGCATAGGTGCGTTAAGTATCTTTGTCTCCAGAAGGCTCCAAGCATTTCCCAGTGTGATCACGCACCGGAATGATTCTGCTCAGCAATCAAAGTAAAACCCTTATATTTAGCGCTACTTTCCGCTAAATCCCCTGGCCATACTACCCCGAGAAGCAGGGTTATGCAGGGTCGGGCTAGAACCTAATGCATAGGAGTTCCATGACATGAATAAGTGGATCATCATTGCGCTAATTGATGGAATGCTGATAGTTGCAATAGCACTATATTTCTTACTGTAGAACCTCATATCCAGATCTAACATAAGGTGTCGTAAGCCCTAATGGCAGCCTCGCTATCCACCTACTAGTCCCATAGTCTCGCCTAAGCCCCATCCCCTTCCCTACTAGGATATACTGCCCCAGAGGCAGGGTCACACGGAGTGGGATTCCCGTGTGTTTAGCGTAATACCTTTGTAGATTGGCTCCCTAAGCAGATATCCTGGAGAAATCAATGTTTACCAGACTGTACACTGGCGAAGACGGGCGGTCCCATTTCGAGGAGATTGATTTGGACGTGGGGCAATTTCTGTGGGGTGAGTTGAACCCGGCGACCGGAATCATGTTTAGAAAGGAAGATCCCGGCAAATTTATAGACTGGCATCCCGCCCCAAGACGTCAGTTCATAGTCACCCTGTCCGGCCGTGTCGAGATCGGACTCGGCGACGGAACCATCCGCCAGTTCAGCAAGGGGGACGTCATGCTGGCTGAAGACACCACGGGGCACGGTCACACAACACTGGTTGTCGGTGACGCAGTCAGGATATCCATAGCTATCCCCATCGACTGACCACCGGCAACAACGATCAATCCGGCCTTAGTCCAGTTGCTTAGTTATGGTCCAGGCAAGTAACAGATGGCTATTTTCTGTGACCAGTTTTCGAAGAGTACTGAACGCGGGTTGCCAAAGTTGACGAGGATGCTAGCAGCCCCGTCTAAGCCCAAGCCCATCTTCTTCCCTTCCTAGTCTATACTGCCTCCAGAGGCACGGTGATGCTCACAGGCGTAAGACATACAGTTGTACTGACACTGGGCTTTGTGCTGATTGCGCTGATGATGGCCTGTGGCGATGGTCCTTCTGAATCCGATATCGATGCCTCCGTAGAGGTTAGTTTTCAGGCTGTGGCAAAGGCTACTGCTTTATCCATCCCTACTGTTACTCCTGTGCCTGCTGTTGCCCTTATTAATACAGCTATATCGAAACCAGTACCGCCTACGTTTACACCTGCTGAAGATGAAATAGATGAAGGCGTGACTTGTAGTTTGAACGATGGTGAGGTTGTACAAAAGGGATGGTCTGGAAAAGATACTGGAGCTAATTATTGCAACCAGTGTATGTGTCTGAGTGTTGGTCTGGCATGTACAAAGATGGCATGTACGTCAATGAAGGTACCTGTTACTTCTACACCAATGCCAACTACAGGTGCTCCCGCCGCGTTACCCACAGGCACGTCTACATCAGTGCCCCCTACCTCTACAACCACTCAGTTGCCATCTACTCCTACCCCAATATTGACTGCCACATCCATACCACTAAAGCAAACGAAAGAAACCAGTGTCTTGGCTTTCCAAGTCAAAATCAGTGAGGTAACGAATGATCTACCCGACTATGACCGAGATGATTGGAAGCACTGGATCGACGAGGACAGAGACTGCCAAAACACCAGACACGAAGTGTTAATCACGGAATCCTCAAAGGTAGTGACCTTTAAGAGTGACAAACAATGCCAGGTAGCCACTGGGGAATGGCTGGCTCCCTATACCGGCGCAGTAATTACCGATGCAACCCAGCTCGACGTTGATCACATGGTTCCTCTCAAGAACGCGCATGTTTCAGGTGGCTGGGCGTGGGACAAGGACAAGAAGGCGGCCTATGCCAATGAAATGGAGTATGCCAACCATCTTATTGCAGTGACGGCATCTGCCAACAGGAAGAAGGGTGCAAAAGGCCCTGAAGAATGGAAACCGGCCAATCAAGACTACTGGTGTGATTACGCTATTGCCTGGGTGCAGATAAAGGTCGAGTGGGAATTGAGTGTAACCAAAGCTGAGTGGGCAGCTCTACAGGAGATGCTCAATACTTGCGATCCGGTCTAAGCCCCAGCCCTTCGCCTTGTCTCCTAGGCTATGCTAATCTTGCGGGCACATTTCAGTGCCGTTATTTACGAACGAATCGGCCTGGTATGTAAATCTATGGATGGCTTTTGGCCATATTGAATTATTAAGAAAGGAATCGTCCCTATGCTACAAGCACTTTTTCTGTTCGATGATAAGAATAAAAAAAGCCCCAAAAGAATTATTACGGACACTCATCAAATTGATAACGAATTGAAATCAATAGGTGTAGTGTGTGGAATCTATCCAATAGATCATATTGGCGACACAGAAAACGCTCATCAAACCCAAAAATCTATCAAAGATATTCAACAAGCCTATGAGTTTGATCACTATGACTTATCTTCAATTGGTCCCAAGTCCACGGACACGTACCAAGAGGTCAAGAAACGTAACGGCCAATTGCATTGGCACGATGCTCCAGAGACTCGATTATTTCTGAATGGAGGAGGTTCCTTTGGTATTTTCAAAAGCCCATGGTTAGGAATATGCCTCTTGAATGCTGGGGGATTTATTCAAATTCCTGCAAAAACATACCATTGGTTTGATTACGGCAAAATTGATTCTGCGCAGCCCCCAGAATACAAGGTGGTACGGTTTTGGAAAAATATGCAAAGTGTCCAAGTATCCATGCGACCTCATCCAGCAACTTGCGTAGACAGTGCGGTTGATTGGATCCAGCCGTTCCCTACATATGATGTCCTCTTGACCCTTTTGCACACTAATTATCACGATTGATAAGGTTTGGAAGTGCTGACGCCCTACTCATTAACGGGGCATAGGCAGTTGCACTCAACACACTGTTTCCATGCCTGCAGCCGCCCCAAGCAACATCTGCGTGCCGATGAAAACCGGAGCCATTATTACCAATAGTATGGAAGAAGGATCTGGAGCTGGAAAAGCCTAATTATGAGTTGCGGTTGCAGTCAAATTGGGATTATGTTCAATATGAACAAGCAGTGAGTATAGGGCTAGAGCAGTCTATACAGGCATTAATGAATGGAACGGGAGACCGGATTCGAACCGGCGACAGCCTGCTTGGAAGGTATCCACACCTGAGCGCTGCAATTATGTAGCTGTTGTCCTTGCAGAAAGTGGCCTGTTGTAGGGAGTCCCAATTGCTATTTTCTGTGACCAGTTTTCGAAGTGAACTGACGCGGGTTGCCAACGTTGCACTTGAGCCGCCAATGACGATTCCCTATCCACACGGTGACTATAATGCTACCAGCACCGCCAAGCCCCATTCCATTCCTTCCTAAGTTATACTGCCCCTACGGGGGCATGTTTACCTTCT
>CAYLLU010000004.1:48548-70379 GCA_964384845.1 uncultured Dehalococcoidia bacterium | reverse complement strand
CTCGCCTAAGCCCTGTACCACTCAATCTGGCACCCTAGGCTATACTTACGCGTCAAAGACAGGTTAATGACCGGTTTTGTTTGAATCCTGCGAGCTAAAGACCCACGGGAGATTAGATGAAATGGTAGATATGAGCACTAAAATGAGTATCTAACTCAATCTGAGTTGGGCTTTCAGTGGCTTTTTAGTATCCATGTAGCCACTCATCTAGGTTAAAAATGAAAACTTCGGATAATAAGGGGGAACTCTTTAGTGCGTGCTCGGATTATCTTCAGTAGACTCAAAAGACTGGCACTGATTTCTCTTGGCCTAGTGTGCCTTGGATTAGGCATTGTTGGCTACGTCATGCCGGGCTTGCCCGGTACGATTTGGCTCATCATTGCAGCCGCCCTTTTCGTTCGGTCATCAGATCGACTCTATAAGTTCGTTGTACAAAACAGATTATTCGGTCGGCCGGTAAGGGATTTCTTAGAAACGGGAGCGATTCCGCTAAGGGCCAAGATCATGTCTCTAGTTTCTATCTGGATCTTTTCCAGCGCTTCACTTTTTCTAGCGCCTTACGGCTGGCTTTTTGACGTGCCTGTTTTGTTGCTAGCTATAGTGGGAACCATATTTATAGTATCTAGACCTCGCGGTGGAGTGAAACCTAATGACCAGGAGTTACGATGAAGCGTCAATCACATCGGAAATTATTCATTAGTAGTCAGTGAAACCATCAGGCTCTATGGCGACGTCCTGACGCGACGCACCTGTAAGCAACTGATATACGATGTCTGCAGGGACTTTCTCAAAAACTGAAGAAGGATGATTCGATTCCATTTTTTGGCAGATGTACTCTCATTTAGCGGTGGCGGAGCACAGTTAAGTCTACGCCTAGAGTCTCTTACAGCTTTAGGGGTACTTTTAGGTTCAACAACAAAAATTGGGCTTATAGCGATGGCTTTAACCACATATACCGAACCCTTTAATCTAGTTAGACAACTCACATCTCTAGATCACATCAGTAATGGGCATATGGGGTGAAAGATTGTGACATCATCGTCTGTACCTGCTTCTCGAAACTACGGTTACGAAACCCCAATTGATCACGTTGATCGGGATGCACAAGCAGACGAATTTATGGAAGTTGCTACAGGCTCTATATGACAGTTGATCAGATAACGCTATTCCCGATGACAGGGAAGTGGTCAATACACAAACGACGATCATATTCGTCCTGTTGAGCATAGAGGAGAGTATTATAGTGTTGTCGGGCGCGCCGCCGTTAAGCCTTGGACATTGATGTCGCTGGTGTGGTTGCTAACGCTCGCGACAATGCCTCTCTCATTCGGGGTCCAACCAGTCTCATGTCCTCGAGGCTAGCAGAGCTGAGAGCGAGCCTGACGTGTGAGGGATCGTCATTTTCACGATCCAGGTAGAACATGGCTCCAGTCGGGAATACCAGTCCCACCTCGGCCGCTGCTGCGGTCAAGGTGGCAGCAGAGACTCCTCGACACTTCACCCAGAGGAAGAATCCTCCGTCGGGCTTTCGGAAACTCAGGTGGTTCCCACAGTGCTCCAGGATGCTTTCACACAGGGTGTCGCATTTGGCCATGTACAGTGGCCTCATATGCTCTAAATGATGATCGAGTTCTCCCGAACCGACGTACTCGCCTATTGCCCGCAACAACAGCGGACTGCTCCCCATGTCGAACCTCACTTGGCTCAGTGCCTGAATGAAGTCAGCGCGACCCTGTACCCACCCTACCCGCAATCCGGTAGCGATGGGCTTACTAAAGGTGCCTACCTTCAGAACACCTTGGCCGCCGGCGAGGCCGTAAAGAGAAGGTGGCCTTTCCTCGCCGAAATAAATCTCGGTATATGCCGCATCCTCCACTACCAGTACCTGCTCCTCGGCACATAGCTCCAGAAGCGCTTTCCTGCGATCCTGGGACATTGTTATCCCAGTCGGGTTGTGGAAGTCAGCAATGGTATAGATGAACTTCAAGCGCTTGCCGGCACATTTGGCCTCTTTGATCTTGGTGGCCACGAGATCAATACGAATGCCCTCATCATCCATGCCGACCGCTACGATATCGGCAAGGTGACCCCGCATAGTCCGGATAGACCCTGAGAACGAAGGTGCTTCCACGATGACGACATCACTGGGCTTAAGCAAAGCATCGCACAGGTTATTGATCGCCCCCGAGCTGCCATTGCTCATGATGAAATTGTCCAAAGTCAGTGGCACGCTGTCGAAACGGCTCTGCCTTTGGGCTAGCACTTCGCGTAGACCGTCGAATCCCAGTGTCCCGCCGTAAGTAAGCGATTCGGTGGGCGTATCCGATAATACGCGTGTGAGGGCCTTCTGTAACCCGACAACCGGGAGTGTAGCGGGGTCGGGAACACCTCCGCCAAGTGTGATTGGCCGCACTACCTTTGTTGGTAGTATCGAGGACACTCCAGAATCCGTAGGGGTGCCGGCGCCGATGCTGAGGGCTGACTCGGACAACAGATTGCGAATGTCGATCCCGGACCATCGGTCTGCCGCGGTAATTTTCGCTGACTCTTTCAATCTCGCCTCCGGGGCGGTGACCACAGGAGCAGGTCTGCCGCAAGTTGTATGTGGGTCGACTGGCTGTTCAAAGGCTAGTCAACTTGGACATGCGTCTGATATAGCCTAACTATTCCGGAAGCCATTTCTCAAAGAAGCGTTGCCAATTTCGGTACATAATGTTCTCGATGTCTTCGCGTTTGTACCCGCGTCTGTCCAGAATCTCTGCTACCTTATGGTAATCTGACACCGTATCGATTTCGTAAGGCGCACCGTCCGCTCCTCCTTGTCCGTCGGTGTCGCCACCGATCGCCGAGTGTAGTGAGTTACCGGCCATCTGACAAACGTGATCGATATGGTCGCAGTAGTCCTCCAGAGTCACCGCCGTTTTGGGAAAGACATCTCGCCTGGGGGGTATATTTGCCCAGTCGACGCCCTTGCGGTACAACATCCAAGTGTCCATCGAATGCCCTATAACGGCTCCTCGGTCGATGATTTGCCGGAGCAGCTCATCCGGGATCTGTCGTTCGCCTGGGGTGATCGCTCGACAGTTCTGGTGTGTGGAAATGACTGGTCCTGTGAAGTTATCTAACTCTTGCCGTATTGACTCATCGGACGTGTGGGACACGTCCAGAATCATTCCGAGGGAGTCCATCTTTTTTAATAGGTCCACAGCGTCGTTCTGCAGGCCTCCGTTGGTGCCTGTGCCTGTTCCGTGTGAGTAGCGGCTGACACCGTAATGCGACAGGCTGACGACCCGGAGGCCGTCTTCGTACCACTCGTGAACCTGCTCGGGCCAGAGTATCGGGTCCGCACCTTCCATGCCGAGGACGAGCCCAACCGGTAGGTTGTGATGGCTGTCTGCCTCAGACCAAGCCTTCATGTGTTCGCTGAATTCGTTCTGCGAACCGAGTATCTTCGTATGGCCCCTAGCTTGCAATATACGGTAGTAAGCGAGCTGTCCCTGCGCGGCTGCATACGAGAGTTCGTCTGTTATGACGTCACCATGGGGGTGTCCGTCGCGTAGAATGCAGCCCAGCATCTTAACGATAGCCGCGGCCACCTTCGCCTTCCTCATCTCGGGTATCGTTGCCATGATTCCACTATCGGGGCGCCCAGGGATCTCAGGGAAATTTGGACGTGCGTCCCGTGCCTGTTCGATCGGCAGAGTTAGCTGTCGCTGGGACCGTATCGCTCCTCCAGCCATCGGGTAGTCGCCGTCGATAATCAGCATGTTTGCTCCTGTAATTTCTCACACTAAAATAAAATGAGTCTACGTTGGGAACACTAGCCGTATGTCTGGCAGGCAATGCGGATTCCGATTCTTCCAATCAAGTGAACAAAGCCTTCAGGGCACAATTTGGCAAACATGCAGCCGTGTCTCATCGCTAAGGCGCGTGGCATAGTGTACGAGTCCGGTATTTGACTCGATCGATCCCAATTTACAAAACGTGCCTTTTTAGTTCCAAAGTGGCAAACTACCAGCTATCAGCGCTTCCAAGAGTGGAAAGTCTGGCGTCGATGATCGTACGGGTATTTCTTGGCACCGTCAACCGGCCGCTACAGTGTCCTTTATGGACCATCCATTAGCAAGTACAGGAGTCCGGAGATCCGACTGATTAACTATCTTGGAAGGTAGCTCTTGAATGCCGAGTAACTAGAGGGATAGAGTGGAGAATCTCGCTTAGACTAGCGGAGCATCGCAATTCAGACTTGTAAGGGAAGAATTGCCTGCGACATTGTGGTGGCCGTGGCCATGAGGAAGGGCACCCTCATCTTCGCCAAGAGAAGGGTTCCGGTACTTGCATGAGTCGCTTGTTTGGACGGATACCACTAGGCTACGTTTCGGCTACAAATACATTGACATCCCAAGAGACGGGCTGTAGGCTGGCGGTTTTGTCCCCTCTATTTAAATTGGAAATTCGTCTGGAGGAAGGCTATGAAGTTCGCCCGTTATGAAGTCCACGGAGAAGTAGCTCATGGGTTGGTTGAAGGTGACATTATTAGGCAACTTACGGCAAGCCCATTTGGGGAACACGATGTAACCGACCACACGCATCAAGTTTCGGAGATTAGGCTCCTTGCACCGAGTTTGCCGTCTAAGATTTACTTCATGGGTGGCAACTACCTAGACCACCTGGGCGATTCTGAGCCGCCTGCGTTCCCCCAGGTGTATATCAAGACTCCAAACTCGATCATAGGTCCCGATGAGACCATCGTGGTGCCGGGTCGGGCAGGTAGTGTGCAGGAGGAGGCTGAGTTGGTAGCGGTCATTGGTCGAAGATGCCGGAACGTGTCCAAAATGGATGCTCTTGACTATGTACTAGGGTACACCTGCGGTAACGATGTGAGCGCCCGTGATTGGCAGGCCAGTGACCCAACGTTTTGGAGAGCAAAGGCATCTGACACGTTTTCGCCTATAGGACCCTACATCGTTACAGGGCTGGACCCGTCCAACTTGACCATCAAAGCAAGGGTCAACAGAGAAGAGGTCCAGAATTGTAATAGCCGTGACTTAATTCACGACACGGCAACGTGCATCAGTTATATCAGTCAGTCTGTAACCCTCGAGCCCGGTGACATCCTGTATACCGGAACTGGAGGTACGCAAGTGGATCTGAGCCACGGTGATGTGGTCGAGGTAGAGATAGAAGGGATTGGAGTACTACGCAATCCCGTGGTGGTGGAATAGGTCTAATGGTTCGAACTTTTGGGCCTGGAGAAATGCCTAGACAACTGCCCTGACAATCTAGTGAAGATTATGTGTTATCGAGGCTCGAAATGTCGGAAGAGCCCAGCCCGTTCGATCTGTTTATGAACATAACCCAGACTTCGACGTGACTACGGCAGACTACACCTTTTCTCAACCCAAGTATAGACAGCAGTTCAGAGACACATACGACACGACGGAGATGTATTTTTGGCTCAGCGGCGAGCACGATAAATTTGACTTAATCGATGGTAAAGGTTGGCCTATGTCGGGACAATGTAACGATGTAGCTTACGTGGTGCCTGAAGGTATCAATTAAACCTATAACCACAGTGAGTTGTGGACTCTTTTGAGCCCAGTATCTTTGTGCTAGATCGTATTCCGGGAGGCTCTGCCGTCAAGAAATCAGGTCTGTTACAGGGAAGCGAGATGTGGAGTAAAATGTCCAGTACTAGGTGTAGGTCAAGGAGGTTTGACCGGTCCACATGCTACGAATAGGATTCATCGGCGCGGGGCGTATTGCTGATATGCACTACGAGGGATACAGGAACAACCCTGTGGCTAGGCTCCATGCCGTCTGCGACACGGACACAGGACTTCTTAAGCAGCGTGCTACCCAGTGGGAAGTTGAGAAGATATACGGAGATTATCGCAGGCTTCTGGACGATCCGGAGATTGATGCGGGCGAGATAATGACTCCTCATCATTTCCACAAGCAGATGGCGATAGACGCTCTGGACGCTGGCAAGCACGTCTCTGTGCAGAAGCCTATGGCCCTGAACATTGCCGATGCAGATGCCATGGTCGTCGCAGCCGAACGGTCCGGCACGCTTTTCCGTGTAACCGAAAACTACCGTTACTACCCACCATTCAACAAGGCCAAAGAACTTCTGGACAAGGGTGAGATCGGGGAGCCAATCTCCATCCGTGTCAAATCACTCACTGGAAACGCGAAACATGGTTGGCAGATTCCCACCAGTGCCCAGGACTGGCGCTCTGATCCAGCCCAATCAGGCAAAGGCTCCATCGTATTCGACCATGGACAGCACGTCTGGTCCATTGCAAGATATTTCCTTGGCGACGTCGAGAGTGCGTTCGCGTTCATGGGGAGAGAGAGAGTAGAGGCGTTTCACGAGCTTCAGCCGGGTTCACTGCTGGACAACCCCGTCATGGCAAGTTGGAAGTATCGTGGTGCTGATCGTTACGGTTCCTGGGAAGGTGTTTACTCCGATGACATGGTGGTTCATTCGAAGTACTATCCCATTTATGTCTGGGTGGAGATTACGGGAGCCAGCGGCGTACTTTTAGTCAACCACTTTATTGGGAAAAGACTGGACAGGCCTGCGCTGGAGATGTATCGCGCTGGGGAGATGACAAACTTTACGGACCTAGACTCGGACTACTGCACAAGTTTTACTAGAGCTGGACGCGACTTCGCGGAAGCCATCCTTGAGGGCAGACAGTCCGACCTCACTGCCCCGGAGGGCCGCGAAGTGCTACGCTTCTCCCTCGCTGTAATTCAGTCGGGTAAAGAGCACCGAGAGGTCTCGGTGGACGAGATTACACACTAACTTGAATCGGAGGTATGCAAGGGGTGATTGGGTACGATAGGATTAGTTAGATTGATCTCCAGCCTATGTAACTACCCCTTGTGTCCGCAACCTTCCTGTTGATGACTGTCAAGTGTAGGTAAACTTCCTTGAGTTACACTGACTATAAATTCACACCATTTGTGCCCATTGACGAAGAGAGTCTGAATTCTCTGAGTTGATCATCCCTGCCTTTAGATAGTAGATCCCGGAAAGAGACGGGAGCAAAAGGGCCGTTGCTCTAGAAAGGTCGCACAATGAAACTAACCTCGCGCGTCAGCGGTAAAAGGCTCGCCCCATCGTAAGAAAGTGGAATCAGAGAGATTTTCTTAGCGAGACCAGAACCCTAGAAGCGCACTTGTGACTTCCTCAGGCGCCTCTTCTGGGAGAAAATGGCCACAGTCGATGGGTCTGCCTTGGACGTCGGTCGCCCTCTCATACCACGTGTCTAGCATGTTCAGGCGGGCGCCGATCTGCCAGCCAGGGCGCTTGGCCATGTTGCCCGCCCATAACACGAGCACGGGGCAGGTGAGTTTGCGTCCCCGGTCGGCTTCGTCGTGCTTTAGGTCTAGTTCGATGGAGCGATAGTCCATGCATGTCCCGCGAATGGTCTCTGGGTTGCTAAAGCATCGTAGATATTCGGAATAGGCTTCCTCAGTGATCGCGCCATCAACGGCCGTCCAACTCTCCAGCAAGAAGTCGAGATACGCTTTGGCGCTGTTGCCTATCAGAGTCTCAGGTAGTGGAGCGGGCTGTCGCATCAGGTGCCAGTGGAACCAGGCGAAAGCGAGGTTGGCGTCCATCGCTTCGAACGCTGCCTGGGATGGGACGACGTCGAGCGAAGTGAATGACTCCACACGGTTCGGATGATCAAGTGCCATGCGGTGGCCCACTCTAGCGCCCCGGTCGTGTCCAACGACGTGATAAGATTCGAATCCCAATTCTGCCATTACCTCCACTTGATCCTGGGCAGTAGTCCGTTTGCAGTAGATGTTGAGATCTCCGTCTGAGGGAGGCTTGCCGCTGTCCCCATAGCCCCGCAGGTCGGGGGCCACCACCGTGAAACCAGCGCCTAGGAGAGGAGCTACCTTGTGCCACATAACGTGGGTCTGAGGATAGCCGTGTAGTAGTAGTACGGGGGGGCCATCTCCGCCGTGGACGAGGTTGATAGTAGTACCAGATGTCTCGATGCATGTCCTAACGAATCCCGGGAACATTTCGTGACCTCCCACTCGACATGAATTAAGGTGAGGAGTTAACTCCCCGAGTGATCGATGACCTTCGCCAACTCATTCTCACTGATGTGAAATGAGTGTCCATACGTCGGAAACTTTCCAGCTACGACGTCCTCGACATAAGTCTCGAAGGCCCCCAATATCTGTTCACCCAGGTTCGCGTACTTTTTGACAAACCTTGGAGTGAAGCGATCGAACATGCCTAGAATATCGTGGGCTACCAGCCCCTGTCCATCACAATATACACCGGAGCCGTAGCTGATGGTCGGAATTCTCAGGCGGGTGGTGACGATTTTCGAGATCTGGTCTGGTACGCACTCCAAGATTATGGCGAACGCACCGGCCTTCTCGATCGCCAACGCATCCTCAATGACTTGCAAGGCCGTCGGCGCATCCCGTCCTTGGGCTTTATATCCCCCAAGTAGGGAGATGTGTTGAGGAGTCAAACCGACGTGGCCCATGACTGGAATTCCGGCCCCTACAATTGCTTTGACGATGTGTGCAGCGTTGACTCCGCCCTCTACTTTCACCGCATCGCTGCCTCCCTCTTGCATGAAACGCCCGGCGTTGATAATGGCATCTCGTTCAGAGGTGTTGTTTGACATGAAGGGCATGTCGCCAATCACAAAGGCGTATTTACTTGCACGTGTCACGGCTTTGGTGTGGTGGAGCATCTCCTCCAGGGTGATTGGGACGGTCGTCTGATATCCCAATACAGTCATCGCCAGTGAGTCTCCGACAAGAATCGTGTCCAACCCGGCCCGATCAGCGATAATGGCCATAGGATAATCGGGGATGCTCAACATCGTGATTTTGCGACCTTGCTGCTTCATTGCTTGAATATCAAGTAGAGTAATTTTTTTACGCTCGGTCGAGTTTCCCATCACATTTACTCCTCATTGGTCGACATTGACGTGCCAATATACATGTTCTACCTACACAATAAGTCACTGCCCACTTGAACATGGAATTCTTGCGAAACGATTGACAGATCTACAGGGCACATAGGTGAATCGGACTATGTAGGGACGAACTTCATCGAGATCGAGTTTACACAGTGGCGCGTGTTCTTTTCTGTCAGTTGTTCTCCAAGGAAAACATGCCCCAGGTGACCGCCACAGCCGGCGCACTCGATCTCGATCCGTTGACCATCGGGATCAGGTAATCGATGCACAGCTCCCGTTATCTCCTGATCAAATGCAGGCCAACCACAGTGAGCATTGAATTTGGCGTCGGATCGATACAACTCCGCGTTGCAACGTTTGCAGAGGTAGACGCCCTCCTCATAGAAATCGTCATACTTTCCCGTGAATGGCGGTTCGGTGCCCTTATCTTCGATTATGTAACGTTCGTTAGCCGAAAGTGGATTGTAGGTCGTCCTGTCCATCGTAGATCCTCCTCTCGAAGAAGCCATTAAGAGATCGGGGGAGTTGTACGCAGCGCCCCGTCAATCTACTCTAGTCGCAAGACGACCCTAAGAGCAAATCAGAGTGACCAACTTAGGTGCATTGATGATCTTCTAGTGTGTCCGGATGTCTATATACAAGGGCGATGGGATATATACGGTGGGAACTAAGGGAGCGGGGAAACCGGTATCATGTAAAGGAGGCAAACACTGTCGGTTGCAAGAGTACTCTACCAGGCGATTGTCTTGATAGGATGTGCTGGGAATTTGGAAGTGGCCCTCGCCGTCTACGAAGCGAGCGAAGATGGCTGGGACGCAATCCGTTAACAGACCTCTGAAGATAAGTTTTCCAGGATGGACTTAACCGCACGGGATTGGCCAAAGCTCGATCCGGCGGCGGTTGCTTCGATTAACAAGATGATCATAAAATCATCTTTCCTTAGTGCCCCGGTGCTCGGACAGCCCTCTCTCAACAACAGAAAGAAGGAAGGACTCAATGATCCAATATCCAGCCTACAAGGTTGTAGCTGCACATGTTGCACCGGTTTTCATGGACGTTGGTGCGACAATTGACAAGGCCTGCTCCTTGATCCGAGAGGCAGCCAGGAATGGTGCCCAGCTCGTTGTATTTCCGGAGACTTACGTCCCTGCTTTCCCCCTCTGGTGCGCCTTACAAGCGCCAATTCATAACCACGATCTCTTCCGTGCGTTGGCTGCCAATTCGATACGAGTGTGTGGCACTGAACTACAGCTGGTAGCAGATACAGCGCGTGAAGTGGGTGTGTTCGTGTCATTAGGATTCAACGAGGGGACTGACGCTAGCGTAGGTTGTATCTGGAACTCAAACACGTTGATTGGAGATGATGGCAGCATCTTATGCCACCATAGGAAGATAGTTCCGACTTACTACGAAAAACTCGTGTGGGCGCAGGGTGATGGTGCAGGCCTCCAGGTCAGTAGTACGAGGATCGGTCGTCTGGGTATGCTGATCTGCGGTGAGAATACCAATCCGCTCGCTCGGTACACGCTGATGGCGCAGGGCGAACAGGTTCATATGTCCACATATCCGCCTATGTGGCCGACTCACGATCCGGCATCCTCTGATAACTATGACCTCGAAATGGCTATAAAGCTCAGGGCAGGAGCCCACGCATTTGAGGCGAAAGCCTTTAACATTGTCGCGTCAGGGTTCTTGGACAAAGTTACACGGGATCTGCTAGCCACACGCGCTCCCGATGTTGGTCGAATCTTGGATGAAAGCCCACGAGGTGTGTCGGTCATCATTGGCCCCCATGGAAAACCTGTGAGTGAAACGATGAAGGACTCGGAGGGCCTGCTCTACGCTGACATAGATCTCTCGGCCGGTGTCGAGCCAAAGCAATACCACGATGTTGTCGGTGGATATAACCGCTTTGATATTTTCAAACTGACCGTCGACCGCACAGCCCAAAGGCCTGTTCATTTTGCAGCGCCAGCCCATGCACAGGGCTCTCCAGTAGAAGGAATTCTTCACGAAATCGAATCACGTTCCACAACTGATTTGGGATAGGCCTGAGGAAGGATCATTCCTCTAGATAGACGTTCACTCGACGCCTGTGAACACAAAGACGATTCCCACAGCCATCAGTGAGTTGGGTTTTCATGTAGCCAGGTAATGGCTATGAGGACTACAAAAAGCGGGGCTGTGGAGTTCAAGATCATAACTGTGGCAGATGTGCTCCATTTCAGCGTTATTGTGAAAGACGGTGACGATGTGCCCAGTCAGAGTCCGCTGATACAGGCAAACGCCATACCTAGCCTTGATTCACTATGCCTCCTGATGTATATGATGTATACACCAATTCCTAGGAGCGTTAGGGCTATGAAAGAAGTACGGATAGCGGCAGCGAGTACTGGATATACAAGATTCACGATCTCGTCCATGACCAATATCCCGATGACGATTACTTGAGAGTACATAGATTCCACCAAGGATCATGGAGCCTCCAAGAGAAGTCTGCCACGAAACTCTTTCGTAGGTCAGGAGGATACTGAAGATCACGCCAAGTAGTATGTAGAGGCTGGTGGCAGGAGTAGTACTCGGGAAACGTCATCTAGTTCTATAGTTTTCACAATGAACACATGGCCGATTATCATGGCGCTTCCGACTCCTAGTAAGATGCTCAGACTGGCCAAAGGTACCTTAAGTACATGGCCTATCTCCCTGATGGAAAAAGAGTACTAGTGACGAGCCGAAATGTGGTCAGGAATACGGCGTTGACGTGCGAGGTGAGGTTTTTGACAAGGGCCCTGGAAAGACCGAGGCAGATGGCTGAAGGAGTGCCAGCGTCTCCCCTACTAATGACGGAGCGCCCTGCCATACAGAAACACTACCGTCGCCGCGGCTGGGGTTATGAGGCCCGGTACTTTACTTTGGTATGGTTCCACTACTACTGAAGTCCAAGCAATCGCTCCAGGTTACCGGCGCAGATGGCGGCGAGAACATCGTTGTTTAGGCCGTTCAGGTGGAGGTTGTAGAGTTGGGGCGCCATGGAGGAGTCGGGAAACCCGGAGCCAAATAAGATGCGTTCGTGACCAACAGCATCTAGTAGACGAGAGATGCCATTGGTCAGGAAGAACCGTGAGATCTCGATATGGGCGTTTGGCAGGCCCTTGATCAGCGGCATTGCCCAGGCCAGATCGTCGTAGCGCACCTCGGCCAGCAGAAATTTAATGCTAGGATGCGCCGCCATGGTGTCGCGAAGCTCGGAGGGATCAATGTTGGGTGCAGCGACCCAACAGGGCAAGTTCACACTCTCCATCCACTCCAACCACTCTCCGACTATCCATTCGCGGAATGGATATTTGTGAGCCTTCGGAGCCAGACGCACAGATCGGATGTTCCGCTCTGCGATCTGTGCCGAGAATTTGTCCAGGTTGTCGACTGACGGATTACAAACGAACTGAGGTACAAAGGCGTCGTGCCCCTGTACCATCTCAAAAAGCAAGTCGTTGCCGTCGTTTGAGTCGAAGTTGACGGCGTGGGGTGAGTAGGCCAGCGCTCGCTGGATTCCGGATCGTGCCATTTCCGATTCGGTTGCCTCTGGAGTATCGGCGCTGGCGCTGACCCTCTGGTCGTGTCGACGGCCCAAGGCTATATTGCTGTCGAATACGGGTACAGCAGGATTGAATTCGAGGTCTACTTGGCCCATTTTTCTTTACTCCCATTACTCGATATATGCAGGCTCAACCGGTATATTACACGTATGGTGGGTAGGGATCATCGGCGCCTCTAAAAAGGTCTCAGCACCTTTTCACAACAGCCTATAATTCGTATCTTCTACACGGAGATTCCAAGAAGTTCGGCGGCATTCAGGCCAAGGACCCTGCGTTTAGCATCCTTGGATATGTCCGCCGTGACGATTCGGCCGATCTGCATACGGGCGTCCATCAAAGGCATGTCCGATCCGTAGAGTACGCGGTCCTCCCCGGCTCCCTCAACCAGGCGCTCGATCGTCCCATGATCACCCCAGGAAGTACAGGTTTCCAGGTAGATGTTGCGGCTAGATTTAGCGGCCTCAATCGCGCGAAGTTGTCCCTCTCGTATGTTGCCGGAGTGGGCCAGTATCCAGCGTATATTGGTGTATTTTTTAGCCAGACCTATAAATCGGTCGGGATCGGTGTAGGTATTGCTGCCCTCCATGTATTCGGTATGGCTCTTGACGATTATCGATCGGTCGTTGCACCACTGGAGGATCGGATCATAGACTTCGTCATCGATTGGCTTTCGCACATAGCTTGGGTAGACTTTTAGGAAGACCATACCCAAAACATCAAAGGCCCTCTCCAGTTCGGCAATGGCCTCCTCAGGGTAATATGGTGTGATGAACGCAACGCCCAAGAATCGGTCCGGGTTCTTCGCCACGAAGTCCGCGGTTTCGTTGTTGCAATGGGAGGCATCGCCGCCAAAGATACAACTGCTCGCCGCGATGTCCACGCCTGCGGCGTCAAGTACGCTGATATAGTCGTCCGCGTCGGTTATCTGACCATTTTTGGCGTCGTTTCCGACGTGGCTGTGCATATCTATAACCGGAGTGTCCATCTATCTCTCCTCTTTTCGCGGTAGCTAAATTCCTTTTTATTAGGGCCAGAATGTCTGTTAGGGCTGGAATACGCCCCGTATAAGACGTGTCCTATCATGTTCGATTCTGTCCTGTATTGCAACTAGGCAGGCTTATATGTCTCATCGGTAAGGGCGATGAACTAGATTTGGTACTAACCAATTAGAGCCTAGAGCTTTGACTGCTTTGTAATTCAAGTATTTTTGAATTGAAGTGTCCCGAGACTCACGCCCCTATTGAAAGATAATTGTCAGTAACAAGAAAATCCTCGTACCCTACATCCGTATGGACTCTAGGTTTCCCTGCTGCTTATATCGTATCGCCTTTTCTATGTAGTTGTCACAGAGCTTCTTGATGGTCTTCGTATGGCGTGCCGGGACCGTGCCCTTGGTCCTACCCGGCACGCCGACGATAAGCGAGAGAGCAGGAACAATCATATTTTCTGGCACCATAGAACCCGATGCGACTAGACAGTCTTCGCCGATCTCCACGCCACTACTGATGGTGGAACCGCTGCCTAGCAGTACACGGTCCCCGATTCTCCTGGCGTCGCACGACACCAGATGCCCGATGACAACTCGGTCCCCGATATCGACATCGTCGTGGCCGTGAATTATGCAGTTGTCCTGTACGTTGGTGTAATTACCTATGGTGATTGATCCACGGTCGGCCAGTAAGTGGGCTCCTGGCCAGATGCTGGAGCCTTTACCGATCTCCACATCACCGATGACGTAAGCGAATTCGCTTACAAACGCGGTCGGGTGCACCCTAGGGGTTTTGCCGTCGAATTTTCTGATCAACGCTAATTCCAGCCGAGCTCGTCCAAAATCGCCTTTACCTCATGGACTTCCTGATCATCGCAGGGAATCGTCGGTATGCGGGGTGGTCCAATGGGCCTGCCGAGTGCGGCTAGCATTCCCTTAACTTGCACGGTATGTCCTCCTACTATTTGGAGCTTGTCCTAAAACCATGGGTTCATACTGTAACTAGATCAAAGTCTGTATGGTGGGCCTGCAGACCCGATTTGCCATTGTCATTGCATAGACTATACAGACTGTTGCGCTCATCCGGTAGACCTTACGGTTAATTGTGGATATGAATTTGGCATCGTCGTGTCCAGTAGAGATAATCAAGATTCAATCGGACCCAAATGCGTTATTTTGGAACCGACTTTCCTTGGTAGAGTCCATCTCATTGTGTCCAAGGGATCATGGATCTGCCCGCGTTGTCCCAGTCTGAGAAAGAGGTCATCCTCAATATCAACTTGGCTTGCATTCTCGGCATTTGATCCAATGCTTTCCTGCGGTGCCGTTCATTGCAAACTATCTAGGGTAGAGGTTTGCAATGAGCGGCACCGGGTAAAAACACCTCAAGGACGGCATTAGAATGCCCCAAATTCTGATCCTGACGATGGGCCACTCCGTGATAAAATCGCTACACTGCTACCCCAAACATCGTGAAAGAGGTCGTAATGCCAGCAAGTAGACCCCTCACCCTTGACGATACGTTGAGTTTCAAAAGCGTTACGGACGCGAGAATCTCCCCCGACGGCGGGACGGTCGCTTTCGTGGTCGGTAAGCCATATAGAATCGACACTATTTTCGCTAAGTCCGCCGTATGGTCGGTCCCGACTATGGGAGGCGACTCGTCGCGACTCACCTTTGGGCCTCGCACTGACGATTGCCCCAGATGGTCACCCGACGGGGCGACGCTAGCGTTCATGTCGGATCGGGAACGAGAAGGTCAGCGCCAGGTGCATCTTCTTCCTACGGCAGGAGGCGAGGCACTACAGTTAACCCATGTGAAAGGGAGCATCGCTGCGGCGCGAGGACACTCACCGATGGAATGGTCGCCCGAAGGTTGCCGCATCGCTTTCTTAGCGACGGAGGGACCCTCCAATCGGTCCGCAGACGCGGGAGACGAAATAGAGTTTGAAAAACACCCGGTGTTCACCCGCATTCACATTGTTAACATCGAGACCGGGACGGTCGAGGTGGTTTCCCCCGAGGGACTCCAAATATGGGAATTCTGCTGGTCTCCGGATGGAAATGAGTTCGCGGCAGTGGTCTCCGAACTGCCATACGAGAGCTCCTGGTACCAGTGCAGACTCGTCACATTCTCTATCTCAGGTGGGTCGGCTCGGGAATTACATAGTTCGATACGCCCTGTCGGCAAACCCGCCTGGTCGCCTGATGGCGACAGCGTGGCTTTCTTGTCTTCGATGTGGAGCGATCGTGGCAATACCATTGGTGACGTCTTCATAGTGCCTGCACGTGGAGGCAGGGCTCGGGACGTGACCGTTAACCACGGAGTCAGTGTCAACTCCTTTAATTGGATGGCGGACTCGGCACGATTGTTAACGGTCGCTCATGAAGATGGCAGTATGGGGATATCTGAGGTAGACGTGACGTCAGCCGAGCGTCATGCTCTTTGGCGAGGCGACGTGGTGTTGGCGGGAGCCACGGATAGTTTCACAATGGACAAATCGGGAACGATGACAATGGTCCGTGAAGATGCGAGTAGCCCCGCCGATGTGTGGATCGCCCGCCAGGGAACGCGGATTCTTAGGTGGGACAGACTCACGGACCTCAATCCGCATTCTGGTGAGATAGAGGCCGGTGAGACCAGGTCACTGCATTGGAAGGGCGCAGACAATTTGCAAATGCAAGGTTGGCGTCTGCTACCGGCAGACAGTAGTTCTATTCCGCCCTATCCAATGGTCACCCTAGTCCATGGAGGCCCTCTTTTAGCACACCTGAACCGATACACGCCTGCGTACCGGGAACAGGGCCTTCTAGCCGCCGCTGGGATAGCGGTGTTCATGCCCAATCCCCGTGGCAGTACCGGGTGGGGACTGGAGTTTGCTGAGAGCAATATTGGTGACATGGGTGGTAAGGATTGGAAGGATATCGTCACTGGCATTGACCACTGTGTCGAATTGGGCATTGCCGACCCGCACCGCCTGGGGGTCGCGGGTAACAGCTATGGTGGCTTCATGGCGGCTTGGGCTATCACGCAGACCAACCGGTTTAAGGCGGCGTTGATGCGGGCAGGTGTATCCGATTGGCGCAGCTTCCATGGCAATACATCTATCACAGCGTGGGACGCAATCTTCTATGGCGACGCCGATCCCTGGGACCCCGATGGTATATTCAAGGACTTTTCGCCCATTACTCATGTCAATAGGATTAAAACCCCGACTCTGATCATCCACGGCGAGGTCGATCGCGATGTACCGGTTGAACAGGCGTATCTATTCCACCGGGCGCTCAAGGAACTTGGCGTGGAGACGGAGCTAGTAGTCTATCCCCGGGAACCCCATAGCTTTAGCGAACGCGCCCATATACTAGACGCAACTTGTCGTACTGTCGCGTGGTTCTCAGAGCGGTTATAGGCGTGTAAGTGACAAAACTAGCCAGCTTCGGTCTATATGGCACGCTGGTGATAAGGTCTATGTGGTTCTGACTAGGCCCATAGACTTTTCGATCGGATGTAAGAATTCTGAGAAATTACACTCCCAGAGATAACTGTCTAGTCGGGTTGTATAGCACTACGGGTAGTCGCTCTGAGCCACCCTCTACCCTCATTGACACTCTCAAGTGGTGGCCACTACCATCGTCGTCGTTGGGAAGAAGCCAGTCGGAGGACCAGGCTTGACAATACAGGGTTTGGATGTAGATAGACTAAACTCCGCTCTCGCGGGACTAGTTTTGGGCGACCCACTCTTGTTGTACGACAGGATAACTTCGACGATGGATGAGGCGAGACGACTAGCAGACGATGGACACGCTGAGGGACTGGTTGTCGTGGCCGGAGAACAGACCGCGGGACGAGGACGGTTCGACCGCCGATGGGTGTCGCCCGTGGATAGTGCCCTGCTGTTCTCGGTCCTACTTAGACCCGAGTCGAGCCAGATACCATACGTCAACATGGCAGCTACACTGGCGGTCGCCGATGCGGTAGCGGCACAAGTTCAAACCGTACCCACGATCAAGTGGCCCAATGACGTGCAGATCGGCGGTCTCAAGGTATCTGGAATCTTGATCGAAGCGGACTCTGGGATCGGAAACCTCCACTATGCCCTAGTGGGCATCGGTATCAATGTCGATCTGGAGGTGAGCGATTACCCGGAGATAGCGCAAATGGCCACTAGTATAGCAACTGAATCGGCAGGACCGGTGGATCGAACCGCACTGCTAATTGACGTGTTGAAGCGGTTGGACGAGATGTATGCATTGGTCAGAGCTGGTCGCTCTCTCAGTAATGAGTGGGCAAATCGCATAGAGACCCTCGGTAAGGCCGTGCAGGTGTCTTGGGGTCATGAGGTGATCGAGGGGGTGGCCCGTGACGTCGATGAGCGGGGCAACCTGATCGTCGAGCGACCCAATGGAACGAGAGTCACCGTTGCAGGCGGCGAGGTGACCCTGCGGGTCTGATTGGATAGTGTGCCCCCATGACAGAGGATGAATGGGACGAAGTTATGAACTTCAATTTAAAGTCGATGTTTCTGTGCTGCCAGGCTGTCGGAAGGCGTATGGTAGAACAGGGAACGGGACACATTGTGAATATCGGGTCAGGACTTGGCTCTCGGAGGCTCTGGAACTCTTCTGCCGTCTGCGCTAGCCAGGGCGCAGTTCGTCAGCTTACGGCGGCACTGGGTCTCGAATGGGCACGGCGAGACGTTCGAGTAAACGCTGTAGGTGCAGGCTGGATAAGTATCGATCCACCCGATCAGGGCGTCGAGCCGGAACTGTTGGTCGGGTACATCCCATTGCGTAGGAAAGAACGTCCTTCGGACCTCATCGGCCTCGTCGTCTATCTGGCCTCGGACCCTAGTGATTTTGTTACTGGCCAGATGTTTCATGTAGACGGTGATCTGATTTCTCATGCATAAGATGGGAGGCTAATTCTGTCCCTAGAGTGCGCGGTTTGCCATCATCATAACCGGCTCGGTGCGGCCTTCTGTGGTTGTTGTGGCATTTCACTGACTGCGACGGCTGTGTGCCCCTCCTGTGGGTTTGCGAATCCCAGTGATCAGCGCTACTGCAACGCCTGTGCGAGCAAGATGGGCGACCGACCATTGATCACGGACGTGGCCGTTTCAGCCGTCGAGCCGGTCTCTGCCCAAGTTTCGTACAAACCGTTCCCTGGGTCCGTCCGATCTGAGCCCAAACAACGGTCTGTGCCATCTCATTTTGTCACTCAGGCTCCGTCTGTGCCCGCACGTTCCCAAATACTAGAGATGGCACTTTACGGTGGCGCTGCTGTAGTCGTAGCTGTGGTCCTTTTCACTAGGTTCCGTCTACTGGGGTCTATCCCGGGCCAAGGGTTTGTAGTTGAGGGGGCGCTCATCGACGCGGCGACGCGATTGTGGGAGCATGGATGGACCGGCCTTGGGCCCAATTCGTCCTATAGACAGCCTCCCGGCCTGGAATATCTAATGGCACCGTGGATCGCCCTGTTCGACGATTCTATTGCCACGGCAAGGAAACTTGTGGCCGTGCTAGGGATTGCCTCAATTGGGCTATTTTTTCTGCTCTTTCGCGGGCTCTTTGGGACTCGTGCCGCGGGCCTTGGCTCTACGCTGATGGCATTTGGTGCATGGCCTATGTACTTCAGTAGATTCTCTAGTCCCGTTGTCCTTCTTCTTTTGGTGGAACTACTGGTACTTTATCTAATGACGAAAGCGCTCGATGAGCGGCGAGATGGGCAGAGGCGTCGCCTGCTCTTGGTGCTCTCCGGTATCTCATTCGGTACGGGAATATATACCCATAATGCGTTCTTTATTTTTGCAGTTGCAGTGGCCTTCTTGTGGGTTCGAGAGTATATAGTTGCGGGACCGAAATATGGAGCCATCACGAGACTGACTGTCGTCTTCCTGGCACCGGCCATAGTTGTCGCGATCCCGTATATGTTTGCTATGGCATCAAGTTGGGACCAGGTGTCTGCGAATACCGCACGAGTGTGGGTCACTCATACCTACGAGTACCGGTCCCTGAACGGGGTAGATGAACAAGCGAGTCACATAGTAGCAGGTATCGGTAGAGCAGCCGTCTCTCTGGTGTTACGGCGATATGCCGAAGGTCCAGATGGGTCTGGAGTTAGACTGGTGGATTCTGTTACCGCACTGTTGGCTGTGATAGGTCTGGCAGTAGGAGCTTTTCGGTGGCACAGACGGGGTCATGCCATGGTGTGGTTACTACTAATAGTATCTGTAATAGGGGTTGGGATGACTACGGCAGATGGCTTTTACGGGAGGTTTGTGGTATTGCTGCCTGCGGTGTTCGCTGCTGCAGGATTCGGGATTCATTGGCTCCTGACGTGGATGCGAGGGCGCCTATCAGTTGCAGCCCACTACGTCATCGTGACGCTATTAATCATTATCGTCGCGAATAATAATATCGGCATGTTGTTCGATCCTGATGAAGGTCGCAGTGGAGATCTCTGGTTTGGGGCTGGACCTCGGGAAGAACCAGTCAATGTCCACGGTGATTGATGTCCCTGGAATGATTGTCAGATTACGGATTGGGGTGTGGGCTAGGTCGATTAGCAATCTTGTTGAAGTGCCCATGGAAGGGAATGTTCGTTCACTATGATACGACGGTGTTCGAGTGCGGTAAGGTTATGGAGATCGACGGTCTGGGCACCAAAGAGGTGATGTCCTGTCTTGCCAAGTGATGATCGACCAACGTAGAAATCTTCAGAGCACCCTTAGCAGCCGGTTCACGATAAGATTCACGACGATTAGCGCGACCATGGGTGAAAGGTCGATCATACCTGTGTTAGGCAAGAACCGGCGTATAGGCCCGAGAACGGGTTCGGTGATCTGATAAAAAAGATTGCTGATAGGGTCATTGCCTCTTGGAGATACAAATGACATAACGACCCGACCGATGAGTGCCAGATTAAAGGCCCATTGGATAAGTAGCAGTATCTCGATCATGATGTGCCACTGAGCACTTTGGATTTTTCGTAGGCCGCTGATACCCCTTCGAGGATCACTCCTCGGAAGCCGCCCTGCTCAAAGGCCATTAATGCCTCTGCAGTTGTTCCGCCTGGTGAAGTGACCACGTCCTTCAAGTCCGCCGGGTGTCGACCTGATTCGTCCACGAGCCGTGCGCTTCCTGTGACAGTCTGCAGTACGAGCTTTCTGGCTATGTCCCTAGGCATACCGAGGTAGACTCCTGCGTCGATCATGGTCTCGATGAACAGGAAAACGTACGCGGGTCCGGAGGCGCTGACCGCGGTGGCCATGTCCATGTACTTCTCTTCCGAGACGTAAATCTCCTCGCCTAATGTGCGCAGAATCTCTCGGCTGGCCTCTACGCTCTTTGCGGTGACATTCTCACTGGCAGTCCAGACAGTCATACCTGCGCCGATCTGAGCCGGGGTGTTGGGCATTACTCGAACCACTGCCTGGTGGCCCAGACCAGAAACTAACGTGTCCATGCGTGCGCCGGCAATAATCGATAGCACAGTCTGGTCCTCTCCGATATTTTCACGGATGTCAGCCATGACATCAGATAGCCCCTGGGGTTTCACCGCCAAAATCACTATCTCGGCGCCCTTTAGGGCCTCGGTATTAGACTCGTGCACCGCGATACCGTATTCTGATCTCAGATGGGCACGTCGCAACTCCATTGGTTCGCCTATCTGGATGTCCGTGGTGGTCGCTAGACTTGCATCGAGGATGCCTACGAGGATGGCCTCCGCCATCACTCCACCACCTATGAACGTTACTCGCATTGATCGTGCCTCCTGGTTATTGATCGAATCCTAGGGGCCCTGGCACGACGCCGAGCCGGTCTTTTAGTTCTACGCATTCGTTCTCCCATCGGTAGGTACTGCATCACAGTGAAACTATTTTGGCGGGCTCTGCTCCCGGTTGCCGATCAGATCAATCAATTCGAATGGGTCGGATCTAAAGTTGTAAACCCCTTCGGCTTAGGTGGTGTTGTGTCCATGTACACCCCCCAGGATCAGCGGTCTAGGTGGAAGCTGATGTCCTTCCTTACTCTTGTGAACCAGGTAGGCACACATCTCGTGTACCTATTCGGCGATCCACTTCACAATTTCGTCTTATCTCAGTTTATTATCGCTCACAAGATCCACTGCTACGCGGATGGCCTCCATAATGCTCTCGTGGTCGGCGATCCCTTTACCAGCGATATCGAAGGCGGTGCCGTGGTCGACGGATGTCCGGATATATGGCAGCCCCAAGTTGACGCTGACACTCCGGGCCCAGTTATGTACCTTGAT
>CAYLLU010000004.1:35450-48538 GCA_964384845.1 uncultured Dehalococcoidia bacterium | reverse complement strand
GTCGAATTTACCACCAATAGCCTGGTTGAAAATCGTGTCGGCGGGGATAGGGCCCACCGCGTCGATTCTACGGTCCCTGGCGTCTTGAATGGCGGGTACTATCTGCTTTTCCTCCTCGTCGCCTAACAGGCCGCCGTCGCTGGCATGAGGATTAAGGGCAGATACACCTATTCGCGGCTTCGGGAAGCCCCAATTGACGAAATTCTCGTGGGTCAGCACGATCTTGGCTAGCACGTTCTCCCTCGTGACGTAATCGCACGCGATTCGCAGCGAGCGGTGGGTGGTCAGGTGGACGACGCGGAGTGTGTCGGCCATCAGCATCGTGGCGACCTCAGTAGCGCCGGATTGGCTCTGAAAGATCTCCATGTGGCCAATGTCCTTGTACCCAGCTAGGGTGCATGCCTCCTTATTGATGGGCGCGGTCACGATGGCCTGTATGCGCTTCTCTGTGGCCAGGTTGCCCGCTTCGAGAATCCATTCGACCGATGCCTTGCCCGCCGCCGCTGAGACTTTCCCGCTGGGGACGTTCTTGTAGTCAAGATTTTCCAGATCGAGCACGTCTACGGAACCCTTAGCTCCTATGATATCGTCTAGGGAGTGAGTGACCCTAGTGGAGCCGAATCCTATGAGGCGCTGCGCGTCTCGCATAGCTGAAGGGTTCCCGATTACGAATGGACGGCACTTTTCGTAGACGCTAGCGTCTTGCAGGGCTTTCGCCACTACTTCCGGGCCGATGCCTGCGGGGTCTCCCATTGTGATTGCAACGTACGGCTTTTCACTCACTGGTGTGCCTGATTCGTGCGTGTTTTAACTGCAATAATTATAAGTCGTGATCCCGTTAAATAAAGAGGGGGCCGCCCCCGGCAGCCCCCTCTTTATTTAACATGAAGGCACACTGCCTCTCTGCCAGGGACCGGGGTAGGGACCCTGGATTACACTATTCGCATTTGGTATAGCCGCACTCCATACATCGTGCGCAGCCCTCCTGGAATACTAGATTGCCGATAGAACAGTCCGGGCATCGAGAGGCGTTGATCGAAGTATTGTTGTTACCATTACCATTTTCACCCTTGACTGTCGCTTCTTTCGGCGGAGCGTCATCTGGGAACAGCGCCAGAGGTGCGGTGGAGGCCTCGGGTTGTGTGGGAGCGGTCGGGTGCCCCTTGAGGTGACGGCTCAGTGCCAGCGCGGCTCCGTCTGGGGCCGAGCGCACTAATATCCCACCGTCCCAGGAGGGGCAACACGTTATTCCTCGTAGGTTGTCCAATATCTCGTCCGGGTCTACGTTGGAGCGGAGGGCGAGGGAAACCAGACGGGAGACCGCGTCCAGCTGGGCCGAGTCACACCCGCCGGCCTTGCCCAGGGTGGTAAACAGCTCAAATGGATTGCCGGATTCGTCGAAGTTCACAGTGACGAACATCGTCCCATGGCCGGTGCGGACACGTTCGGTGATACCGCTCACGGTGATGGGGCGTTCCCTCGGAACCAGATATCCATCGGGCATCTTTGTGATAGTTGGTATTGGTCCCTCGTCCTTGCCTTTGTCTCGTCCGGCGGTAAGAACCTCTTCGTCCCGAGAGCCCGAACGGTATACGGTTATGCCCTTGCAGCCCAACTCCCACGCCATCTGGTAGGCGTTCGTAACGTCTTCGTCAGTAGCACTATTGGGGAAGTTGATCGTCTTTGAGATGCCCGAATCAACGCTCTCTTGGAAAGCGGCCTGCATGCGCACGTGCATCTCCGGGGAGATGTCTGCCGCCGTTACGAAGGTTCGTTTGGCCCACTCAGGCACATCGTCTCTCTCCTGTAGTGAGCCGCCGTCGGCCAGGTAGCCCATCAATTCGTGGCTGTAGAAACCGCCTTCCTGTGCCGCCTTTTCAAATCCCTGGTCTACATAGAGCAGGCTCTCGCCTCCCAAGATGTTGTGCTTGTGATAGGACAGGGCGAACAGAGGTTCGACGCCGCTAGAGCAGCCCGCGATCATCGAGATAGTGCCCGTCGGCGCCACTGTTAATCGGCAGGCATTCCGCATCCGGGGCTGGTTAGGCGCATCGTATATACTGCCCTTGAATGCTGGGAACACTCCGCGCTCATCGGCCAGTTCGGAGGATTTCCTGTCCGATTCCTCGCGTATGAACCGCATGAGACTGCGGCCTAATTCCAAACCTTCATCAGAGTCGTATGAGACACGCATCATGGCCAGCAAATCTGCGAAACCCATGACACCTAGTCCGATCTTACGGGTGGACCTGGTCATATCCTCTATCTTGTTTACTGAGTAAATGTTCGCGTCGATTACGTTGTCCAAGAATTGTGTGGCGATGCGGACCACCTCGCGAAGCCGCGGGTAGTCGATTGTAGGCACACCGTCGACGTCTACCAGGAACTTACTCAGGTTGATGGAGCCCAAGTTACACGATTCGAAGGGTAGGAGCGGCTGTTCACCACAAGGGTTGGTGGCAGTCATGCTGCCCAGATGGGGAGTCGGATTGTCGCGATTTACCCTATCCAGGAAAATCAGCCCAGGCTCACCATTGCGCCACGCTCCCTCAATGATTTTTTCGAACACCTCCCTTGCGTCTAGACGGCCAGTTTCTAAGATCGGAGAGTCAGGATCGCTGGGATCCTCCTTGGTCCTCAGAGAGTAGCTGGTGCCAGCCTTTACAGCCTCCATGAATTCGTCGCTGGCGCCAACCGAGATGTTGAAGTTGGAGATCTCTCCCTCCACGTGTTTGCATTCGATGAATTCCAGGATGTCTGGGTGATGCACATCCATAACGGCCATATTGGCACCATCACGTTTGCCACCCTGGGTTACCAGTTTGGACACTGAGGATAGATGCCTGAGAACGGATATTGGGCCACATGCCTTGCCGTGAGTGGTCCTAATGCTAGAGCCCTTAGGCCGGATCTCGGATAGAGCAAACCCGGTGCCGCCACCGAACTTTTGCACCATGGCCGTCTCCTTGGCGGTCGTCATTATGCCGTCCATGCTGTCGTCGAGGCCCATCACAAAGCAAGCGGATAGAGTCCCGGTTCCCGTTCCAGCGTTCATTAGGGTAGGGGAATTGGGTATGAATTCTAGGCTCGACATAATACTGTAGAATTTCTCTTCAGCTTCTTGGGCATCCTCATCGGTCCCGTACTGATTCTCGGACTCGGCGATGGCGTGGGCCACCCTCTGGAACATGCCCTCCGGCGTCTCAGCGATCTCTCCACTGGCGTTTTTACGTAGGTAGCGCTTGTTCAACACCACGCGGGCATTTTCGTTAATTTCCACCTTGGTAATACCGGAATCACTCACGTCGTGCCCGGTCTCTGGTGTCTCAATCATCCGATCACTGATCATTTCTCTCGACTCCTACCTAGATGTTTACCTACAACATAACGCAATATGGACATATGGTCTGGTAGCAGGGGTTTTCAGACTGAGTTCCGGATGCCCTCTAAGGGGCGCCTTGCAATGACGCTTTCTGAGGTCGTCCTCTGCGGCGACGTCGTGCTGGTAGAACCTGCTCCTCGAGAAAAGAGAGTTGACCAGACGCATCGTTTACAGCCTGTGTCGGTTCTAGCAGCAAGTCTATTTCGTCCTTGAAAGTCTCTATGTCTTTGAAGTCTCTGTACACGCTTGCATACCTGATATAGGCTACTCTATCCAGATTCTTGAGTCTCTCCATCACCATCTCGCCTATGGTGTCTGCCGGTACCTCGGCCCTGCCTGTCTCAATCAGGGTCGTTTCGATATCCTGCACTAGTTTATCGATGCTGCCCATTTGTAGTGGGCGTTTTGCGCAGGCCTTCGTCACGCTCGCCCACAACTTATCACGCTGAAACTCCTCACGCCGGCCGTCACCCTTAACCAACATGACCGCCCTAGTCTGTACTCGTTCATAGGTCGTGTACCTGCGGGCGCATTCATGACATTCGCGTCGCCGTCGGATACCGTCGCCGGAGTCTCGTGAGTCAATGACCTTCGAGTCGTCGTGGCTACAGTGTGGACAATTCATGTGACTCGGACCTGCTACTTCAAAATCACGTCACTCCAGCACAAGTTATCGTGGAGTTCGTCGAGGATAATACTATATGTAGTGGCTTGTCAAGCGTTTGCTGTAGCTCCCCAGGGCTTGTTACATCGCTTGGAGTTACTACTGGGTTCGGGCAGTTCAAATAGCTACGATTCAATAACTCAATACGACAAATTACGACAAATACGGTGGGTATGACACTATAACCATGTCATTCTGATGAAGCCACTAACAAAGCACCTGGGGTGGGTGCCGAGTACTCATTGGATCTTACCCTAGGATCCTCTCATCCATTCAGGGTGACACATTCTAGGTATATTGCCGAGAGCGACCTGTCAATGCCTCGCCATATCTAACACTCATCTAGCCTGCCGTAGATACACCACATGCGGCCTTACAGGTCTTCACCCTCCACATTCCGTATCTTTGCGCCTACGGCACTGCACGCCCAGCCAGGACACCGGTGCGTAGGACATGCCGTCGATGCCTAATATTTCAGTCGGGATGCTTTGGCGGAGCCCATTGGCGTGCTTAGGGTTGATTAGTAAGTCACCCTCTCAGTGTAAGTGTGGATCGAAAAACCCGGGTGCCACAATGAGGCCCGATGCATTCAAAACACGGCGCGCCTCGGATTGGACCAAATCGCAGCAATCGGCGATTTGGTCTCCCTTCACATCAACGTCGACTCGCCAGGCTGGAGCCTCGGTCCCATCTACCACCATCCTACCCTCAATGACAACATCGAACATCCAACTGTCCTCCCAAAGTTCTGAACTTGTGCAAGGGGATAGAATGTACGTTCGCAGCTTGTGTGAAGAGTGCTTACATCGTAGTCGGATTAGGAAGTAGGCCTTCGATACCTTGGATATCCGGAGGCCTAAAGTGGCCTATATGTCAGTCGAGTGGCACGACAAGTTATAGCCACCTGCCTTTCGAGGCACCCAAATATAACGTCCAAATACAAAGGGAGCTTCGGAATAATCCCGAAGCTCCCTTTGTATTTGGACGTCTTGAAAGGCAGATTACTGCCAGCACCACTAGCTCATGGGAGCATGTACGTGACCGTTGCCGCTGTACTTTGATAGTCGACGTAGGAAAGGAGGCAGATCCAGATCGGACTTGCCATCGGACGTCTCTCTAAGAATCGCCCTCAAGTCCTCATCCTGCTCATGCACCGTGTCGGTGGTCGGGAATCCGGTCGCTATCACCGTGAGCTTGATCTCGTTATCGCTCTTTTGGTCCGTGACCATGCCGAAGATGATATTGCAGTCTGGACTGACGACACGTTGGATGACTTCGGCGGCCTCGTGGACCTCGGATAACTTGAGATCGGACCCGCCCGTAATGTTGAATAGCACGCCCATTGCCCCTTCGATAGACACGTCGAGGAGTGGGTTAGAGATGGCCTGCTGGGCCGCCTCCTTAGCCCTGTTCTCACCAGTGCCCCAGCCAATGGACATCCAGGCGGGGCCGGCCCCTCGCATCACTGACTGCACGTCGGCGAAGTCCAGGTTAATCTCGCCCGGTACTGTGACCAACTCTGCTATAGACTGTACGCCAAGACGTAGCACGTCATCGGCCATTTTGAATGCGTTGTCCGCAGTGATCTCTTCTTCGCAAATTATGTGGAGACGTTCATTGGGGATGACCAGCAACGTGTCGACGTTCTCCCTGAGCTTCTTTAGGCCTTCCTCGGCCACACGAGATCTTCGTGTCCCCTCGAAGGCGAATGGCGTCGTTACCACTCCGACCGTCAGCGTTCCAGTCTCTCTGACAATCTCCGCGATTACTGGGGCGGCACCTGTGCCGGTACCTCCGCCCATACCCGCGGCTATGAACGCCATGTCGGTGTCGCGCACCGCATCGTGCAGGTCTTCGCGGCTCTCCTCGGCGGCCTGTGCCCCGATTTCCGGTTTACCGCCGACGCCCTTACCTTCGGTCAACTCGTCCCCGATGCCTATCCTGAGCGGTACATCGCACCGCACAAGTGCCTGACTATCGGTGTTGACAACAGCGTACTCGATGCCTGGGATACGCTCCCTGAACATTCTTGCCACGGCGTTGGACCCGCCGCCTCCTATTCCCAGCACTTTGATCCTGGTATGTCCATTGTGTTCACGAGTGTTTTCGACCATCAGATCCTCCCTTTCTTGGCTGTGAAGTAGGCCCTGGGCACCAGTTTACTGATCTGTTTGTTCAGGCTGGTGACAAATCCTCTGCGGTCGCCTTCCTTCGTTTCGTTACTAGTAGCGGGACTCTCCATTTTTGATGATTCCTGCTCTACAACCCACTGCAAGATGCCGACCGCTGTGGCGTATCGGGGGTCTTGCAATTCCTCCGGGAGGCAGTAGAGATTTCCAGGCATCCCTTTGCGTACCGGTACCGCTAGGCTCCTCTGGAACAGATTCGCGATTCCAGGCAGATTAGAGGTGCCGCCGGTAAGAACGAGCTCGTATCTGGATAGATTCTCCATGCCAGACTCATCTAGTTTGATCTAGATGAGACGAGCGAGTTCGTTGGCTCGCTCACGAATGAGTTGACATATCTCGGCGATTTCCACCCTCAGGTCGACCTCGCTGCCTGTTATAGGTAGTGCAACTTCCTGGCCGAAGCGGGGGATATCCGTGCTGGCGTGGGAGAGTTTCAGATCCTCTGCTGCCTCGTAGGGAGTGTTGTATGTCACAGCGATGTCATTGGTGAACTGGAAGCCTCCGACAGGTATTACCCCTGTAAAACAGATGCGACCCCGATCGAAAGCCACCACGTCAGTGGTGCTGCCGCCTATGTCCACAAGTACTGAACCGCGAATTCGTTCAGCCGCCGTCATGACTGCGAGGCCACTGGCCATGGGCTCAAGCACCATACCAGTGACGTTGACACCCGCCTGCTCTACCGCTGTGGCGAGCTTATCTACAAAGATCGTGGCAGCCGTTACCACATGGGTGTTGACCTCGATAGAATCGCTATGCATGCCTATGGGATTGCGGATGCCATCTTCTTTGTCAACCGAATAAGTCATCCTGAGAGCGTGAATCAGCGTGCGCCCCGGCTCCTCACAGGTCTCTGCCAGAGCCTTTGGTTCCTGATCGAGGTCCTCGGCGGTTATCACTCCGTGTCCCGAGATCGGGTCCAGGTAGTCACGCCGATTCACGAATGACACATGAGACCCGGTGACGCCGACATACGCCGATGCGATTTTATATCCGGTGGCCTGCTCGAGGTGGTGCACCGAGTCTTTGATAGAGTCGGTCGGGACATCCGTATCAGATACATTTCCTCTGCGGAGCCCTTTACACGGCACTGTACTGTGGGCGAGAACTTTGAGGGTCCCACTGTCATCTTTGAATCCCGCGATGGAGCACACCTTAGTCGTGCCAACATCAATGGCGACCACCATGTTCGACGGCGCGCGCTGAAGAGATATCGTTCGAGACTCGTTGGCTGTCTTAAGCAGGGGCCTTGTTTCTGCTTCTATTTGTACCGTCATCCGACTCTCCCCTCACTAGTAGGCATATGTCGGTCTTAGCGTGATTCCATGTTTCCCGACCCCTGGAGGAGGCCCTTTAGCTCAGATCGTGTTGAGATCTATTCTGTGTTCAGCAATTTGCCCTGTCCTGCCGTCATTGATCTCACTACAATGATCTCACTACAGATCTCACTACAATTTTTCTGCGACCCGGAGTCTTGCACTTCGGGTTCTGGGATTGGCCTTGGTCTCCTCGTTCGTCGGCTTCATCACTCTTCGTCGCACTAGCCTTATCGTTGGTTCGTGTGTGCAGGCTCACTCCAGAGCCTCAGAAGGACAGATACATTGCGCCGCCTCTGCTCGCAGGAAACCCTTTACGAGCCTGTCCTCCAGTGAGTGGTAGCTGATCACTACCAACCGTCCACCCTGCTCCAGAGCCTCCACCGCCCTTGGTAGACTTGCTTGCAGGTTGTCCAACTCTCCGTTCACCACCATACGGATCGCCTGAAATGTCCGTGTAGCCGGGTGGATCTTTCCTCGTCTGGTTCGGCCGGTGGCTCTGGCAATTATCTTCGCCAGCTCGGTCGAACTGCTCATCGGCCTAGCTAGAACAATTGCTCTGGCGATGCGCCTTGATGCCGGCTCTTCCCCAAACTGGTAGATCGCATTGGCCAATTCCTGCTCGGACCAGTTGTTGACGACGGTGTCCGCTGTTATTTCCTGCTTCGCGTCGAAACGCATGTCCAAAATGCCGGTTCTCGCAAAGCTGAATCCCCTCTCGTCGTTTCCGAGCTGCAACGCCGAAATACCAAGATCCATCAGTATGCCACTAATCGGACCTAGGCCTAACTCCCTCGCCGTAGATCCGAGACGGGTGTAATTACCATGAACCAGCGATACCCGTTCACCGAATCGCTCTAGTCTATGCCCTGCTGTATCCAGGGCCACGATATCCAGGTCGAGACCCAAGAGTCTCGGCGGCGGACAGGCTGCGTTCAAGATGGCCTCCGCGTGGCCCCCCTCCCCAACAGTGCAGTCGATGTAGGTGCCTCCAGGGACTACGCCCAGTGCCCTCAGAACCTCTGCGACCATCACCGGTTTATGGAGTACGTCCATGTCAACCGCTGATGCCTTCCCATCGTTCGGCGATACGGCGGAGCACTTGCTGAACGGTGCTTCGGCCCGATTCCCGATTAGTGCGTGATACACTTGAGACGACTGTATCGGATTGGATGCCAGCGAGTGTCCCAAACCCTCAGCCGGACGCGCAAGGGATATTTGGACATGTTTAAGACGTTTTTTGGACTAAGCATGAAATTGGTCCAATCTGCATCAGGCCTCAAAAAAAGATGTGAGAGAGGGAGCGGTCATTTTGCGAGTAGGTGAGAGTAACCCGTAGAATTTGGATTCTATTTCCTTGCCCTTTTAATTAGTTCTAATAAGGAAAGAACTTGAACATTCAACGTACTGTGTGTGCGATCCTGGGAGTGTGTGGATCGACAGAATTCTGTTGCCTACTATGAGCCAATCGGAGGGCTGGGCGAGTGAAAGTGTTACTCACAAGTATTCTTAGCATTTCTTTCAAAGAGAGGATTACAGATATCCATGAGGTCTGGGACTTCGACAAGTGTGGTTTCCTCGGAGCATTGCCAAATGTCGGCATCACCCAGTTCTCTGCATGCGAAAGATGGCGCCCGCATCGATGTGCCAGGATATTTAAATGAGCAACATGCAGCACTACTATAATCTGGGGATACTGACCATCAGTGACTCGGGGTTCAAGGGAGAACGTGAGGACGCCAGCGGTGACACCATAAACGATATCATGGCAGGCCTCGGATTTCGTCTTATGCTTCGAGACATCGTGCCTGACGAGTCCGATCTAATTTCCGATCGACTGTGCGACTGGTGTGACGGCGGAGAGGTTGACGTGCTCCTAACGACCGGTGGCACAGGCCTAGGCCCTCGGGATATAACTCCCGAAGCCACCAGGGCGATAATCGAATTGGAGGTGCCCGGCATTGCCGAAGCGATGCGGATGCTTACCATTGAAAGCACACCCATGGCCATGCTCTCGCGCTCTGTGGCTGGTGTCCGGGCGGGTTGTCTGATCGTCAATTTGCCTGGCAGCCCAAAAGCGGTGAGAGAGACCCTCGATATAATGGTCCAAGTGATCCCCCATGCTCTGGAGATGATTAGAGGCTGGCGCACTCATCCAGTAGATTAATCTCGGAGGTCGCAACGGACGTAGAGTATTCGTATAATCCTACTTCCAAGTCAGCCTCCTCCAAGATCTTTGAGAGAAAAACATCGAACTGAAAACACTATATTTGTCTTTCATATTTTTACCATCTCCTAGTACACAGACAATAATCTCCGATTTCTGTGCGCCGTACAAAACGGCGCAATCCCTGCTCTTGGGTGTATAAGGCTCTAAGGCGTGAGTCACAATCAGATTAAGGTGTACGTGAGAGCACATGTCTATCTTTTGTACTGAGTCCGCCAAGAGCAAAGAGCATTAGGGTATCCCTCAAAAATACATGATTTTCCTCATTTTCCCTCCTAGTCGAGGTAAAGAGCGAGACGAGTCGACAACAGACCTAAAGTAGGCGAGAATCTTCAGGAGGAACCATGGACACTGCACCTCCCCACAAAGTACGTATCACAGTACTAAAAAAGACATTCAATGCAGACTTCGTCGAAGCCTATACCGAAGGATTCGATTGGAAACCCAAGGGCTGCTGCCACGAATTCGACGTGGGGCAGGAGTTCATCTCAGAAGGTCATATGCCCGAAGGTTTCAGCGACTGGGCCTGGGCCGATATTCAAAAATATGTGATGGTTTTGGCCCGCGGTGGCAACATGCTGGGGGTTAAGCCAGGCACTTATGTAACTAGCTGCTCCGATGGCTTTCGTCCGGTCTTCTATCTTTTGGAGCGGATCACAGACTAAGTCAGTCGTTATTATGGATTTCAAAACTCAATGCTAGTTATCCAATGCCATTCTGATCGTTTGCAAAGAGGCTGGGGAGTGGAAGTGTCGTGTCGATAGTTAAGAGAGTGTGTGGCTCTTGTCCCAGATCGCCGTTGGATTTCTCAGTATGGCAGGGGTTAGGGGTACAAAGTGACATTGCTGCCCTGGGTCTGATCTTTCCATAATGTTGGACGATTTAGTACATTTGGATTCTCATGAGAGCCCAAGTGATTTGGCCGGAGATCCAAAGAGGCGCCGTCTTCTGACAGGAGTCCGGGGGGGCTTCCGTTGGAACGACCGCAGTTAAGGCCGTGAAGACCAATTAATGGAATTACTATGCGTTTCCACATACTGACCATATTCCCTAGCATGTTTCACGGACCCACCTCGCAAGGCATAGTAGGCCGCGCCGTGGACAGAGGTATCATTACCGTCAGTCTCACTGACATCCGCGAATTTGCGAATGACAAACATAAGTCCATAGATGACTATCCCTTCGGTGGTAGCCCTGGCATGCTCATGAAGCCAGAGCCGGTTTTTGAGGCCGTCGAGTCTATACAAAAATCCGCCTTGCTCAACGATACTGCCCCTGTAATACTTCTATCCCCCCAGGGTCGTAAGCTAACCCAAAGTGTTGTCGAGGGGCTCGCAACCCTTGAGGATTTGGTGTTGGTCTGTGGGCGCTATGAGGGTTTTGACGAGCGAATCCGGCAGAAGTTAGCCACCGACGAGCTTAGCATCGGCGACTATGTTCTGGGCGGCGGTGAACTGGCGGCGATGGTGATAATCGAGGCGGTCTCTCGGCTAATCGCCGGCGTAGTAGGCTCCATCAAATCCACAGAGGACGATTCATTCACCACCGGCCTATTGCAGCACCCTCAGTACACCCGGCCCGCCGAGTTCCGTGGCCTCAGAGTTCCCGACGTACTGTTGTCTGGCAATCATATTAACATCCGCCAATGGCGTAGACACGAGTCTCTTCGCCGCACCTGGCAGCGCCGTCCCGATCTTCTCGACGCTGCAGCTCTCACCGCCGAGGACCGCCAGTATCTCGAGGGATTGGAGCATCAGGATGATCAGATCTTCGACGAGGATGGTTAGGTAGATGTGGTGATAGGTTGGCCAAGATGATACTCATGCTGTTGGGAACTACACTATTGATGTCGGTTGTGGTTCTTTTTTCTTGGTCATGGGATTGGCATGCGGAGTCGATCTGAAGGCGATGCCCGCCTCGGCAGTTATTTTCGTGATCACGGTGATATAGGGTTAATGACTACTCTCGTACCGATAGGAACACTCTTACCTACAATCAAACCCAGAGCTAGTCTCTTCCCTGCGTCCACGGCAATCTTCGAGAGATGCAAAATAGCACCGACTAGCAACACTATACGAATGAATTTTATTTGAAACTATGACGAGGTTTTCTGCCGGAACTTCGGTAATTTTTTGAAGGGTACTACAAGTACCAAGAAGAATTTCGTCAGATTCTTGAAGTGATCGTGATTGGATGTGATGTGCTTATCATTTTCGCATCATATGAAGTATCCGCTCGTTTCAAGACACAGATCCCCAGTAAGCTGGATGATTGCAATGTAGTTGCTCTAGATATAAAGATTGCTAGGCTGTTGTAATCCACTAGATTTTATTCCGAAGTTATCACTGAACTCTGCCGAGGTCTTTATGCGCGGCGTTTATGGTTGCTAGAAGTATATTTTATACTTATAGTCGATAGGCTGCTAAGCTGGCCCCTCAATCAAATCCAATGGAAGGTACACTTTTGAGGGAGACAATATTGGGAAATGTGCCGGTGAGACTGCCCTTGCAGCCAGGGGGCTAGCAGCGATACAATTGAACTGTCGTCGGCATCTTGTACATGTTGCGAGATGCTTGATCTTACAAGAATGCAAGGCACATCTCAGATGGACGCACACAATCTAATCGCGCTTGAAGATAATCCTAAAGTAGAGGAGTTCCGCTCCGGGGACACCGTTGCCGTTAGCATCAGGGTGGTTGAAGGGGATCGTCAGCGCTCCCAGATGTTTGAAGGTGTCGTAATTCGTAGTCGAGGCAACGGACCAGGCACCACCTTCACCGTGCGGCGTGTCGCGCATGGGATCGGTGTCGAACGCACATTCATGAACCACTCACCCGCTGTTGAGTCAGTGACGGTTGTTAAGCGAGGCAAGGTTCGCAGGGCCAGGCTCCGCTACCTCCGAGGCCTGTCCGGCCGCAAGGCACGGATCAAGGAGCGGCGTTAGGCGCGAGTTCACAATGGACTGTCTCTGACGCGCCCTATCGTTGCGTGACCCGCGAGTATGGGGTGGGGGTGGCAGCATCGGATGATGGAGCGGAGAGCGGGCACGTTTGTAGAGGTCGCCGTGGACGCGCCCGCCGGGCCAGGGCGCACCTTCAGCTACTCCGTTCCCCCAAAAATGTTGGTCAAGACCGGCCAGCTAGTCACTGTTCCCTTTGGCCCCCGTACCCTCCAGGGTCTTGTTTTTTCCCTCCCGGATGTCCCGCAGGTGGCCGAGACTCGTTATATAGTAGAGGCCGACCCCTCCGGCCCCCTGCTCTCTGATGTTCAACTCGCTCTCGCACGATGGATAGGCGATTACTACATCTGC
>CAYLLU010000004.1:32499-35440 GCA_964384845.1 uncultured Dehalococcoidia bacterium | reverse complement strand
TGCTTCCTCCCGGCGGACGCTTTCGCATTCGCACCTATCTGGTCGCCATCGAGAACCCTATTCTGGGCGCCGGGGATGACTTGACTCCCTACCAGGAACGAATATTGGACTACGTGCGCAGTCGTGATAGGGTGGACGAATCCAGACTCATCGGTGCGCTGGGCCAGCCGGCTTGGGCCGCTGCTGGAAGACTTGTTGACCTAGGACTTCTCTCGAAGGTACAAGGCCGTTCCACTATGGCGGTTGGTCCGCGTCGTCGAGACTATGTTCGGCTCAGTGACGTGTCTCAGTCGGGCACTGTAGACTGGATTCCAGGACTTGCCTCCGCCCCTCGCCAGGCTCAGGCAATGCAGGGACTGTTGGAGCATGACGGTGCGATGACTCTGACAGAAGCTGCAAAGCGTTTTGGGAGGGGGGCAATGTCATCACTGGTGGGAAAGGGCCTGGTGGAGCGGTTCCCTGTTGAGGAGAGCCGCGACCCGTTGTTGGGGCGCAGATTCCCGAAAGCTGGGCCTGTTACTCTCACAGAGGAGCAAGACCTGGCTGTAACTGCCGTGAAAGAAGCCCTGGAACAGCAAAGATCTGCCACGTTTCTTCTCGAGGGTGTCACTGGCTCCGGCAAGACTGAGGTCTACCTGGACGCAGTCCAGCAGTGTATCGAGATAGGCAGGCGGGCTATAGTCATGGTGCCCGAGATATCCCTGACACCTCAGACCGTCGAGCGTTTTGCATCCCGTTTCCCTGGCAACGTGGCAGTTCTCCACAGTGGCCTGTCTGATGGAGAGCGCTTTGACCAATGGTGGAAAATCAAGGCCGGAGACTATGGGATAGTAATTGGATCGCGCAGTGCGGTCTTCGCACCTCAGCCGGATCTAGGGCTGGTGATCATAGACGAAGAGCATGAATGGACCTATAAACAATACGATTCAGTCCCGCGTTATCATTCTCGGACCATAGCCCTTTGGCTAGCACAGGCCATGGGAGCGACAGTACTGTTAGGCAGCGCCTCCCCTGACGTACAGTCTTACAACCGAGCCCTTCGTGGAGGTGTCACACTCCTCCGTCTGTCTAGCAGGTTCATCTCGGGCAAGGGTCAGGATACCCGCAGCCGGCTCGCCGACGTTGAGGTGGTGGACATGCGCACAGAGTTGCGTGGGGGCAACAGTGACATATTCAGCGGCTCTCTTCATACGGCCCTCGGTGAGTGTCTAGATTCGGATTCGCAGGCGATACTTTTTCTAAATCGGCGAGGATCCGCGTCAACCACCCAATGCCGCAGTTGTGGTTTCATAGTGCGGTGTCGCCGCTGCGACGTGTCGATGGCCTTTCACCGCGATACGGGACGTATCATGTGCCACTATTGCGGGAATAACCGCGTACTGCCTACAAAATGCCCACAGTGCCAGTGGTACCGGATAGGCTACTCTGGGGCGGGAACTAAGGCTGTCGCGGATCGGGTGGAGGAACTCTTTCCAGATGTGGGAGTGATGCGATGGGACCGAGATTCGGTGGGGAACCTCCGCGGTCATCAAGAAATGCTGGAGCGTTTTCGATCTGGCGAGGCACAGGTTCTCGTTGGTACTCAGATGATTGCCAAGGGTCTTCACTTCCCGTCGGTCACTTTGGTGGGCGCTGTATTGGCCGATGTGGGTCTCGCAGTGCCCGACTATCGCGCTGGCGAACGAACCTTCCAGCTCCTTTTTCAAGTTGCGGGAAGGTCTGGCAGGGGCACCCCTGGGAGGGTGATTATCCAGACCTACCAGTCCGACAATTACGCCATCCGTGCGGCAGCGGCCCAAGACTACCGGCGTTTCTATGACGAGGAGCTATCTTACCGACGACGACACGGCAATCCACCCTTCGGTAGGCTGGTTCGATTGACGTACCTCCACCTGAACATGGCAAGGTGCGAGCAAGAGGCCATCCGTCTGGCTAAAGTATTGTCCCAGGCGCAGGAGGAGTGGGGACTATCTGATGTCACAGTGCTGGGTCCGATGCTAGGCTATCCGGCGCGGGTGAGGGGCCATTACCGGTGGCAGATAACACTGAGAGGTTCCCAGCCCCGGACATTGCTGGATCGTGTCGACACTCCGTCGGGATGGATGGTTGATGTGGACCCCGTGGCTTCGAACTAAGGGCCATTTTGACACGTCACTTGGGTACCAATACAATATCGAGCGCCTCGTGGAGACTTATCACAGAAGCCCTTCAGACCACTGAGAAATGAACAGGCCTAACTTCGTTGATCTGCCCGATCTTTGTGGTGACACTCAATCGGAACGGAGTACTGATGTCCGAGCCAAAGTACAGGGTATACAGGATAGGAGGTAACGCGTCCGGTTCCATCGACGCTGAGAGGAAGGCGCTGGAGGAGGTTGGTGCCCAGCATGTGGTGCTTGATCGCACCCACGATGACGCCGACCTGCTCAAACGGACGAGGGACGCCGATGGGCTGATCGTTGTGAATTCCCCGGTGAGCCGCGAAGTCATGGAGACGATGGATCGGCTCAAGGTCGTGCTCCGTACTGGCGTAGGTACAGACGTGATCGATATTGACGCAGCAACAGATATAGGGATCGCGGTGGTGAATGTGCCGGACCTTTGGATCCGCGAGGTGGCGAACCACACAATGGCTCTGCTGTTGGCCTGCAACCGTCGCTTGCTGCTTCACGACGCCGCCGTGCGCTCGGGAAGTTGGATATCGTCGGCGCCTCCCATCGGTAGCATTCACGGTGAGACGGTGGGCATCGTTGGATTGGGCAGGATAGGCAGCGCCTTCGCAGCCCGAGCGGCCGTGTTCGAGATGGAGGTAATAGCCTACGACCCCTACTTGCCCGCGAGCGCCTTTACAGCAGGGGGTGTCGAGCTTGTTACCTTTGATGAGTTGCTTCGTCGTTCCGCCTACATTTCCCTCCACCCCCCCAAACCCCGCGAAACAATC